>JBEIRZ010000106.1:0-13466 GCA_040375695.1 Planctomycetaceae bacterium | reverse complement strand
CGTCGTGCCGACAAGCCGCGATCGACCGCGGCCCGAACCGCCAAATCTAACAAACGGGTCGACCAGCGATAAGGTCGTGCCAGCAACCCGGCCCCACGCCCCACAAAACGGACCGAATTCGACGAAGCTTCCGGAGGCGTTTGATGCCAATGCTGCCCAGATGTCGGGCAAGTCTGAGGAATGGTTGCAAACGCTCGTCTCGCTAGCCCAGACGCGACGAGACGTCACAGTCAACTCTGTGTGGCCGATCTTTCCCATCGCGATGATTCGTTGGCTCGCACCGCCCCGGTAGTTCACCGCACGAAAATATTTCCGCCGAATCGTCAATGACCAACCCCCACACCGGCGAATTGGTATACTTCTTGCGTCCTTCTTATCGCAACGCGAGGTTCCGGCTTCGCAAGTACTCTCCTCCCAGTAATCCTCACCCACCAATAGATAGGTTGGCGCTATGATGTTTCTGTGGACGCTCGTTCCTTGCCAAAACTCGGATCGATCGAATGACTCCCATGTTGCCGGCCGAGCCCTTGCCTATCGCTGGCCGGCGATTCTCGCGCTGTTCCTTTTCACGGGATCGATCAGCGGCTGCGGCCCCGGCACGGACGGTCGGGTCAAGGCGGCGGGTGAGGTGACCTTGGATGGAACCCCGCTCGATAGCGGCACGATCGAGCTGCACCCCAAGAGCCCCGGCGGGACGATGACGGGTGGGATGATCAAGGGCGGTAAGTTCGAAATCCCCGCGGAGCAAGGGCCCAAACCAGGGAGCTACGAAGTGCGGGTCTTTGCCGCCTCGGGGGCGGGTGCCTCCGCGAACACGAGTGAGCCCCCCGGGCCCGAGAGCCAAGCGAAGGCACCTGCGGAACGGATCCCTCCCCGGTTTAATGTCAAAAGCGAGTTGACGACGGAGATCGGGGCCAACGGCGAAGAGGCCCTGAAATTCGAAGTCAAATCGAAATGAGATGATTCAAAACGACCCCGCGATCCCCGCGGGGTTTTTTGTTGCGGGGGTGCACCGCAGTTCGTTCGGTCGTTTTTTCTGCCCGTTTTTGTCACTCTTTTGGAGTTCGGTTCGATGAAAAGATCGGTACGTTTTGGCTTCACCCTCGTGGAGCTGCTGGTGGTCATCGCGATCATCGGCGTGATGGTCGGGTTGCTGTTGCCAGCGGTCCAGGCGGCTCGTGAAGCGGCCCGCCGTATGTCGTGCAACAACAACATGAAACAGATGGGGTTGGCGATGCATAATTATCACGACACGTTCCTGCAGTTCCCCACCGCTAAGGCGGATTGCTGCTGGGGCACTTGGTACATTCTGATCATGCCCTACGTCGAATTGCAGACGACCCGCGACCTCTATCAAAACTGGGGCGGCACCGACGCCTCCGGCCCACGTTATGGCGCCGCACCCAACAGCACCAACGTCACCGGGAAACGGTACAGCGTCTTCACCTGCCCCAGCGATTTGCAGAACGCCCCCATCGGCGTCCTCACGAATCACAACTATGCCGCGAACTTCGGCAACACGCACATGGGCCAAACCACCCTGGCCGGCGTCGTCTTCCAAGGGGCCCCGTTCAGCAACAACCGGGCCAAGAAGACCAACATGCGGGACATCCTTGACGGTACCAGCAACACCTTCTTGGTCGGCGAAGTTCGCCAGGGCCAAGGGAGCGACTTGCGTGGCTTCACTTGGTGGGGCGACGCGAGCCAGTACACCGCATACATCGGACCCAACAGCCCGCTGCCGGACCGGATTTACACCCTCAGCTATTGCAACCCGGTCAGGAAAATGCCGTGTGACATCAGCACCACCACCAACCCGACGATGTTCGGCTCGCGCAGCGTTCACCCCGGTGGCGTCAACGCGACGATGGCCGACGCCTCGGTGCAGTTCTTCTCCGACAGCATCGATATCAACGTTTGGCGCGGACTATCATCCACCAACGGTGGCGAAACGGTTCAGGTTCAACAGTAACGGTTCGAGCATGCTCGTTGGTCCCAGCGGATCTTCGGGTCGGGCAAGATTGGCAAATTCGAAGCGGCCGGGGGGGAACAAAACCCCCCGGCCGTTTTCGTTGGTTGCTCAACAGCAGAACCGGCGAGAACTGGCGTGTCGCCGTTTTCGGGCATAAAAACCCCTAGCCGTTTCCGTTGCTTAGGCCATTTCGCCATAAAACTGAAGGCCCGCGATTGTCTGGCGTGGTATCTTAAATGGGACGTCGCCGCGGCACGGTCATCGGGATCAGATCGCGAGGCGGTCGAGATCGGTTTGATCGTGAAGGTTCACTCCATCCCCCCATCAAAAGACGTACATGCCTTCGATTCGCCCTAAGGCAACAGGCGGTTTGCCGAACGTCAATCGCGCCGTGGCCCTTGCCGCACCGCTGATCTTCGGCTGCTTGGCATGGGGCGTCGCGTCCGTGGGGCTGGCGACCGACCCGATGCGAACCGCCCTGGTCGTCAACCCGAAGTCGGTCGATTCGCTTACGATCGCGAACCATTATGTCCAGCTCCGCGACATCCCGGACAAATCGATCATCCGGTTGCCCGATGTCCCGAACGAGAGCATGATCCAGATCGAGCCGTTCCGTCAGCGGATCCTCGGGCCGCTGCTGGCCGAGCTCGATGCCCGCAAGCTTGCCAAGCAAGTCGACTTCGTCGCTTATTCTGCCGGGTTCCCCAGCGCGATCGCCTTCACCGATGACATCGGCAAGGTGAAGGATTGGCCAAAATTTTGCACACCGGTCGGGTCGCTCACCGGTCTGACGACGCTTTATCACCGGGTGATGGCGAAGGACCCCGCGTACGCGTTGCCGCGGGTCAACCTCTATTCGCGGGTCGATTCGAACGCGACGCTCGATAACCCTTTCGCCGGTCAGGACCGCAAGGCCTGGGATGCGGCCAAAGATAATTTCAACTCGGGGAAGGTCGACGAGGCGATCGCGACCGCGGAAGAGCTGATCAAGAAGCACCCGCAGCAATGGCCTTTGCGTTTCCATCGCGCGGCATGGCTCGCATCCGCAGGGAAGATCGATGAGGCCGCCGCGGCGGTCGTCGAGGTCTGCCAACTCGCGCCGCTTGATCGCAAGCTCTTCACGGACCGGTCGGAATTCGCGAAGCTCGCCGACCATCCCGATTACAAGTCGACGCTCGAACGCCTGAACCCGACCAACGTCGATCGATTCCCCGCGACCCCCTTCTCGGCACGCGTCACCTATGGCGTGAACGGCCTCCCGGTCGGCAGCCCGCTCGAAGGGATCAACCTGCTCCTCTCGACCGCGCTTGCCGTGACGCACGAGGGGCGCGGGACGACGCTCGCCGAATCGATCGAGATGCTGAACCGGGCCGCCGAGGCGGATGGGACCGGCGGGCCGTCCGAGTTTTTCTTCAGCGTCTCGGATGATGTCCGGTCGACAACCCGCAAGCCGCTCGTCCCCGACGCCGCACTGGTGCTCCGCGATTTGGGCCACGAGGTGATCGTTGACCGCGAGGTCTTGCCGAAGGGACGCGAGCGGCTGATGGGGGCGATGATCGGCAGCCCCAACTACGATTGGAAAAGCGCCCGCAACAAGGTCTTGCCAGGCGGAATCGTCGAAAACCTGACCAGCACCAGCGGCGTGCTCTATCAAGCCGACCTGCAAACCCCGATGACCGACCTGATCCGCGGCGGCGCGATCGGGACGAGCGGGACGGTGCACGAACCCTTCGCGTTGCAATTCAAATTCCCGACACCCCTGCTGTATGCCTACTACGCCCTGGGCTGCACCCTCGGCGAGGCCTATTACCTCTCGGTCGAATCCCCCTACCAATTGCTGATCATCGGCGACCCGCTCTGCCGCCCCTTCGGCGACCAGTACAACGAAGCCTTTTCGGTCGAAGCCAAAGAGGAATCGCAAGAGAATCGGACGCGGTTCGCGATCAAGTATTGGCGGGGCGCGGCGGCCCTCCCGCGGATCAATGCTTTGGAAATCTTCCTCAACGGTGACCTCGCCCAGGTCCTGCCGAATCACATCCAAGAAATCGTCGTTAGCCATGGTGACCTCGCCGCCGGTTACCACGAATTCCGTTTCTCGGCGGTCAGCAGCCACCCGCTCCGGATGAAGTCGATCCAGAAGGCCGGCTTCTGGATCGGTAAACCCGAAGACGGTCCGCGGGCCAAAGCGAAGTTGACGACCAGAGAAGAACTGAAGCAGATGCGAAGGTTGATGGCGGTCGCCGTGCATGCCCCCAAGGCCACGAAGGTCGCGGTTCGTCATCTCGGCGAGCGTGTCGACGAGCGGCTCGGCGACGGGGCACTCTTCGAATTCCCGGTGGCCCAAGTCGGTTACGGGCCGGTCCGGGTGATCCCCGAAGCTCTGATCAATGACGTTTGGGTCGCCGGTGAACCGGTGACGCTCGATATCCCGCCCCCGTGACCGACGCGGTCACCGCCTCCAACCGTAGTCGCCCCCAACCGTAGTCGCCCCCAGTAGTAGTTGCTAAGCGTGGTCCCTCTGTAAGCCGCCTGGGCGGGGCGGAATTCCGTTTCGTCGCCATTGACCCATTTCCCCTGGCTTCATGCCTCGACCCGAAATTTGCGGCGTTTTTGAACGAGAAGCCCTGTCAACCGAGTCGATCTGACGCACCCTCACTGGCTTCACCCCCGCCGCCGCGGGTGCCATAATGCCATCAGGTCCGCCGCGGCCGGCATGGGGCCGCTCGATCCGCCGAGGTTCAACCGCCACCGATACTTTCACCCCTCGATCTTTTGGCGACGGGCAAGCGTCGCCACTGGGGTAGGTTGTCCCGAGGTTCGGATCGGAGTGACCCCCTGCCCAATCCATGCCCCCGCCTCATGATTCCACCGCGAAAGATGATGATGAAGCTTCGCTTGCTCCTCATGACCGTCCTGGCCCTCGGCCTGATCCTCCCCGCAACCCTTCCGGCCCCGGCCACGTTTGCACAAGAAGCGGATGCGGTGGCCGAGGGGAAGGTGATCGATTTCGCCCGCGATATCGCACCCCTGTTTTCGAAGCGTTGCTTGGAGTGTCATAACGCCGAAGAGGCCAAGGGGGATTTTCGCGTCGATGATCCCGATGCCGTCGCGGGTTACGTCGAAGCGGGCGACTCCTCGGCCAGTGCCCTACTGACCGATTACATGATGAGCCAAGACCCGGACATGCTGATGCCCCCGGAAAGCCACGGCGGGCCGCTCTCCGCCGGGGAGCTCGCGCTGGTCAAGGTGTGGATCGATGAAGGGGCGAACTGGCCAACAGGGGCGACCGTCCTTCCGATCGCCGCCGTCTCCGCGGAAGGGGCCGTCCCCGCCCCCGCGCCGGCCGAGCCGACCAAGGCGCCCAAGTCGCTGATCGGACGCGTTTGGTCGTTTCAAGGTTTTTTCCACCCCGCCGTCGTCCACTTCCCCGTCGCCTTGCTGTTGGTCGGGGCGCTCTTCGTGTTCGTCGGCTGGTTCCACCCACAGCTCGGTGACCACGTCGCCTTGAGCTGCCTGATGCTCGGTGCCGCTTCCTCTGTCGTCGCTTCGGCGATGGGGTGGTCATTCGCATCGACGCAGGGGTACGGCAGCGGCGCCCAGATCAATTTTGACTCCGAGGCCTTTTGGCACCGCTGGTCCGGGGTCGTTGTCACGACCCTGGCGGTCTTGTCATCAATGGCCGCGATCCGGTCGTTGGGCCAGCGAAGCCTGAGGATGCGGACCCTTTGGAAAACCGGACTCATCGTCTGCGGCATCCTCGTCGGTTTGGTCGGGCATCAAGGTGGCGAATTGACCTACGGCGAAGCGCACTACCATAAGGCCTTCGATATCCTCTTCGGCAACGAAACGAAGCCCGAGCCTGTACCCGCCGCTGCCCCACCCGCGTCGCCATCCCCCGCGATCAAGGCCGACGCGAAACCCAAGCAAGCCGAAGCGAAAACAGACGAAACGGCCACTAAGCCGGCCCCAGAAAAGCAAGCCCCAGAAAAGCCAGCCCCAGAAAAGCCGGCACCGCCAGAAGCCGCCAAGCCTGCAGACGCGAAGCCCTAACGCGTCCCCATCGAGACGCGTCCAAGGCCCGCTCACCGACCGCTCAAGGCTTGAGCGCCAGGATGATGTCCAGCGGCGTCGACGTGCGGCAGGCGATCACGTCGACAAAGCCTGCCTCGATTAACAATCCCTCGTACTCGCCAAGCGTCCGCTCGCGACCCTCGGTCACGATCAGCATGTTGATGTCTTGCAATTGGGCCCACGGCGGCCCATCGTGTGCTTCGGATAGGATCTTTTCACCGATCACGACGCCGCCGCCGGTTGGGAGCGACTCGAAAATCTTCCTCAGCAACGTCCGGATCTTTTCTTCGGACCAATCGTGCAGGATACGGCCCAGCGAATAGAGGTCGGCTTGCGGCAACGGGTCGGCAAAAAAGTCGGCACCGACAACGCCGATCCGATCGGCGACTTCGGTTTGACCGACGATTTCCTCGGCCAGCGGGACGGCGACGGGAAGATCAAGGACCGTGGCCCGCAAACCGGGGTATTCGCGACAAGCGGCGATCGCGAAATGCCCCGTCGCCCCACCGAGGTCAACGAGGTGCCGAAAACGTGACAGGTCGATCGATCGGACGACCTGGGGCGATGTGATCATCCCGAAGCCGTGCATCCCCATCAAGAATTCACGCATCGCCTCGTCGGTCTTGAAAAAACTCGAAAAGATCGGCCCGTCCCAACCATACGTCTGCTGCCAACGGTGGCTCCCTTCGCGAACGGCGTCTTCGAGGTTCGCCCACATCGACCACATCACGCGGTTCGAATAATTCACGTACCCGGTCATCCGCTTTGGCGAACCGCTCGTCAAGTAAGCCGCGGCCGCCGGCGTGTTCGCGAAGCGGTCGTCACCACCATCGAAGCGGAGCAACCCGATCCCGACGAGTGACCTGAGCAAGCGTCGCATCGCTTGCGGTTCGCACCCCAACCGGCTGGCGAGCCCCTCGGCGTCCAGCGGGCCTTCGGCGAGCGCGTCAAACACCCCCAGCGAAACGCCGGCGAACATGATCTTTGATCTGCGAAACGCCGACAACAATTCGAGGACGATCGTTGGTTCAGCGGGGGTCAAATCTTGGGCCATCAGGTGCTCCTCAAATGCTCCGTGTCGTTCTCTTGCGTGTCGTTCTCGCACGGTTCCACAGCTCCGCTGCGCCCGCGAACCTTTTGACAAGCATTCATCCCTGCTCTTGGGCGGCAAGCGAAGAGGCCGCTTCCCTCGCCGCGACCTCTGCCTCTTCCCTGGCGACCTGTGCCTCTTCCTTGGCGACCTGTGCGGCGTAGTCGGTCTTCAATTGGCGGTACCGCCGCTCGAGGATGTAAATCAACCCCAGGATCACGGCAAAGCCGCCGATCTTCAAGTAGATGTTGTCCTTATCGAGATGCTCGCCGAGCCAATCGGAGAAGAGGTACATCGTGCCGTTCCCGAGGATCGCGCCGATCGCGATCCCGATGAAGGTCGAGAATCGTCCCATCCCCAAGAGCCGGCCGAAGATCGACCCGCCGATGCTCCCGGTAGCCGCCAACGGGAAGGCGACGAAGGCGATCAGCCCGATGAAGGTCGCCTTTCGCATCCACGGGTGCGAATCGAGGATGAAGTGGCCGTCGGTAACCAGCGCAAGCGCCCGCGGCCCGATGAAGGGGACGCGAAAGAGAAATCCGATGTGGAACGCCAAGACGAGCGCCGTCATGATGTCGAGGTAGGAGACGAGCATCAGCATGTGCTCGGCCGTCAAACCGCTGGTGTCTTGAAAGTTACCGTCGCCCCCACCCAGCACCAAGATCGAAAAACGTCCCAACAATAGGATGCTGAGCGCGGCCGCCCCGGCGATCTTCGTCGAAAATTCCCAACCCGTTTGCAGCCAGAGCGCCCCGAACAGGATCGCCGTCAGGAGGAAAGGGCCAAAGAGGGTGGTCGCCCAAATCACCGGATGCAACCGGCGAAACTCCCGCTCCGTGGAATGCAGGTCGTCGGCCCGCAACGCTTCCAACGAAGAGGTGATTTGATTCATGACTACCGTTCGAAAGTGCTTTTGTTTCGCAGCAGGTGATGATAATGCTGCGCGAAGCGATGAGACTCGTCGCGGACGTACTGCAAGAGTCTAAGCGCGAAAGCGTTTTTGGAAAGGCGGATCGGCTCGCTTTCCCCCGGCCGAAAAATTTCTTCGTCACGTTTGGCCAACGAAATCAGCGTCGGCGGCTCGATTTGTTGGTCCCGAAAAGCCGCCAACGCGGCGTTCAATTGCCCTTTCCCGCCGTCGATCAGCAGCACGTCCGGAAAGGTGTCGCCGTCGTCGGCGAGCTTCCTGAACCTTCGCGACACCACCTCGTAAATGCTCCGAAAATCGTCGATCCCGCGGGTGTCCTGGATCCGGAATCGTCGGTATCCGGGTTTGAACGGCAACCCGTCGATGAACTGCACCAGGCTCGCGACCGTCTCGCCACCGCCGAGGTGGGCGATGTCGACACCTTCGACGACCCGCGGGGTGCGGGCGAGCCCCAAGACCTTGCGTAGGCCGGCCAGCCCTTTCTTGGGGTCGATGTAAAAGACCTCGGGCTGGGCGTGGGTCTCGAGTTCCCCGCGTTCGTCGAGCCGCTGGAGCATCGCGATCTCGTCCCGCAAAACGGCCGCCCGCTCGAAGTCGAGCCTCGCGCTCGCCTCCTTCATCTCGGCCTCCATCTCGCCCAGCAGCTTCACCTTCCCCCCATCGAGGAACGTCATCAGCCGCCGGATGTCGCGGCGGTAAGCCTCTTTGCTGATCCTCAGGTTGCACGGGGCCGTGCACTGGTCGATGCTCGCCAGCAGGCACGGCCGGAACCACTTCCATTTCTCTTCGCTCTCGTCCAGATCGAGCGAACAGGTGCGAAATTTAAAGATCCGCTGCAGCACCGCGACCGCCCCACGCAACGCCCCGGCGCTGGGGAACGGGCCATACAGCTTGACCCCCTTGTCCTTCGGCTCACGCGTGATTTCGACCCGCGGGAATTCCTCGCGGGTCGTGATCATCAGGTAAGGGAACGACTTGTCGTCCTTCAAGTCCTTGTTGTGCCTCGGCTGGATGTCTTTGATCAGCCTCGATTCGGTCAACAGCGCGTCGACCTCGCTGTCGCAGAGCATGTAATCGATATCGGCGATCTCGCCGACCCAATCGGCGGTCCGCTGGTCTTCGGTCGCGGCCTTGAGGAAATAGCTCGCCGCGCGGCTCCGCAAATTCTTCGCCTTGCCGATGTAAATCACCCGGCCGGCCTCGTCCTTCATCAGGTAGACGCCCGGCGCTTGCGGTAATTCGCGGACTTTGCGCGAAGCGTGCTCAAACCCGATCGATGCCGGGTCGGCCGCTTGATCCTCCGATTCGCCTCGTTCCATGTCCCCTCATCCTGCCTTGCCACACCGTTCATCATAGGCCGGCCGGCAATCGGCTCCAAGCCGCAGGGGAGTCGGCATCGAAACGCCGACGCGTGCGGTCGACCACCCGTTCACAACCCCTGACGACGAACCGTCCCGTCGAAAGCCGGTCACCCCGGCTCGGGCCGAGACTCTTCGACCCTCGAGATCAAGCTCCCTGACCCCAGGCGAGTCTGGATCCGATCCCCGACCGCGACGTCATCATTTCGACGGACGACGGCCCCATCGGGAAAGGTCTGCGTAACGCTGTATCCCCTGGCCAGGACGGCGAGCGGGCTGAGCGCCGACAACGCGGCGGCTTGACGCTGGAGCTTCCTGAAGTGCTGGTCGAGCAGGTTTCGGATCGCCAGCCGGCCGCGATAATCGAGCTCATCGAGCCTGCGGGAGCGGTCGTGGATCGGCTGCAACGGCTTCGCCAGGCAGGGGCGTCCGGCGAGCTGACGGAGCTGTTCGCGGTGAAAGGCGAGCCGCTGCGCGATCGGCTTGTCGAGCCGCGTGCGGAGCTGTTTCAGCGATTGCAGGACCATCGCCCGTTCGGGGACGACCCGTTCGGCCGCTTCGCTCGGCGTCGCCGCACGCACGTCGGCGGCGAAGTCGGCTAGCGTCACATCGATCTCGTGACCCACCGCCGAGACGACCGGTATCTTGCAGGCGGCGATCGCACGGACGACCGGCTCTTCGTTGAAACACCACAGGTCTTCCAGCGACCCGCCGCCGCGGGTGACGACGATCACGTCGAGCGCCGGCCGCACGGCCTGCGCCGCCGCGATCGCCGCCGCGATCGATTGGGCCGCACCAGCCCCTTGGACCTTCGCCGGGATGACGAGCGCGTCGAGCTGTGGCCAACGCCGCAGCGCGATCTGCAAAAAGTCTCGGATCGCCGCGCCGCTGGGGCTCGTGACGATCCCGATCCGCTTCGGGTATCGCGGCAATTGCAACTTGCGATCGGCGTCGAACAGCCCCTCCGCCGCGAGCTTTCGCTTGAGCTGCTCGAAGGCGAGCTGCAGCGCCCCGATCCCTTGCGGCTCGATCCGCCGAATGATCAGTTGATAAGACCCGTGCGGCGGATAAACCTCGACCCCTCCCTGCGCGATCACCGCTTGCCCTTCTTCGAGCTTGAACGGCAAGCGGGACGCCGTCCCCGCCCAAATCACCGCGCGGATCTGCGCCCCGGCGTCCTTGAGCGTCATGTAAAGGTGACCGCTCCGGGGCCGCGTCAGGTTCGAAATCTCACCCTCGACCCACAGCGTCGGAAAACTCTCTTCGACGACCCCCTTCAGGAGCGCCGTCAATTGCGAAATCGTCAGCGGTCGCGGTCGGCGGTCCTCCGACCCGGCGCCCGGACGCGCGTCGCCGAGATCCCCATCGACGTCATCATCGTCTTCGTCGTCGAACCTGATCTCGACATTCACCCCTTTCGCCATCGATCTCTTCCCCTCCTCGATTGCCAGCGCGACGACATCACGCTTCGTCCGACGTTCGGTTCGCGGGCCACCAGCGGTTAAGCCCGCTCGTCCCACTCGCCGCTGAAGACTTCGGTCGCCGGCCCGGTCATCCACACGCGATCGACGGACCGATCCCACTTTAAACGCAGGTCGCCACCGACGAGATGGTTCAAAATCTCGGGGTCGGTCCGACCCGTCAGCACCCCCGCGACGCAAACGGCAGAAGCCCCCGTCCCGCACGCCCACGTCTCGCCGCTGCCGCGTTCCCAAGTCCGCTGGCGGACTTCGCCACGGCTGATCACCTCGACGAATTCGACGTTGGTCCGCTTGGGGAAACGCGGGTCGTGTTCGATCAACGGCCCGACCCCCAAGACCAAGTCGTCCGTCGCCGATTCGACGAAGATCACGCAGTGCGGGTTGCCCATCGAAACGCACGTCACCTCCAACCGTTTCCCTCCGACTTCCAGCGGCTGGTTGATGACGGGGCCTGACGGCAGGATCGTCGTCGGGATCCGCGGCGCGTCGAGGATCGGATGCCCCATGTCGACGGTGACCTCGCGGACCTTGCCGTCCGGGCCGAGCGTCAGGTCGAGCGACAGCACCCCCGCTCCGGTCTCGATCTTGAGCCGTTCCCCTTGCGCCAAGCCGTGGTCATGGACATATTTCGCGACGCAGCGGATGCCGTTGCCGCACATCTCGCTCTCGCTGCCGTCGGCGTTGAACATCCGCATCCGGGCATCGGCGATTTCGCTGGGACAGATCAGGATCAAACCGTCGCCGCCGACGCCGAACCGGCGGTGCGAGATCCGCTCGGCCAACCCCGCGAGGTCGGCAGGAAGCGTCTGGTCGAAGCAGGAAACGTAGACGTAATCGTTTCCCGCGCCGTGCATTTTGGTGAAGCGCATGGGACAAACCGAAAGGCGAGTGGAAAGCCGATGACGCGCCACGCCTAGCGGACGGGACCAGCGGGATTCATCGGGCGGGTCAGTTTATCGCGAGACCGGCCCGGACGCGACGTCTCGGTTCGAACCGAGGCCCGGCAAACCGTCAGATCTGGCCTAGCCGGCCCATTCCACAAAAACATGCCCCCAAAATGCCCCTCCTCGGCAGGCTCGCCAATGCCCGCCGGTTGCCGCGGGCCGGCATTGGTTTACGATAGCCGGCTTGGGATTCGCACCAACAGCCCGGGAGCCCGAATTGATCGCACCCCGTCGGCGACGACGTTTTCGCATCCACCCCCGCACCCTGAGGTTGTGGGGGGTGCTGCTCGTGCTAGCGGCCATCGCCGGCGGGTATGTGCTGATCGCGTCGATCCGTCAGGCGGCCGGTGCAAAATTTCTCATCCCCTCCGACTTCATGCCCTCCCGCGCGGTCGATGTCGTCGTCTTCAGTTGGTTCTTTTTCGTCGGCTCCTCGATCGGCAGTTTTCTCAACGTCGTCGCGTGGCGGATGCCCCGTGGCCGCAGCATCCAAGGACGTTCGCATTGCCCGTTCTGTAACAGCGAATTGACGTGGCGTGAAAACTTCCCGATCTTCGGCTGGATCGTCCTCGGGGGACGGTGCCGCAATTGCCGCATGCCGATTTCGCCCCGTTACCCGGTCGTCGAGCTGCTCGTTGCCCTGACGGTGAGCGCGATCGCCGTCAGCGGGCTCTTTCGCGACGCCACACACCTCCCGTTTTGGCCCAAACAGTTCGGCCAAACGACGCCGCTGGCGATCCCGCACCTCTCCTACGACTCGTTGGCGGTGATCATCCATCACATCGTCGGGCTCGCTTGCGTCTGGGCCTTCGCGCTGGTGCGTTACGATTCGCAGCCATTGCCGCGATCGCTCGTCGCCTGGTCTCTGGCACTGGTCGCCCTGCCGATCCTCGCCTACCCCGCTTTGGCCGTCGTCCCGTGGTCGTTGACCGCGCCCGAAGATTGGTCCGCGGCCGGTCGGTATGGCAACGCCGCGCTCCGGGTCCTGACGGGGATCGCGATCGGATCGGTCCTGCCCAGGTTCTTCGGGGGTGAGCTGGTTGGGGGTGGGCTCGTTGGGGGTGGGCGCATCGAGACCCCATCGGCCGATGGCAACCCGAGTCCTCACGACGTGATCGAGGGCTCCCTGCCAAGCGATCACACCCCGATCGATTCGGCCAAACGCCGCGACTTGACGCTGATGATGATCCTCGTCGCGATCCTCGTCGGGTGGCAAGGGGCGATCGGCGTCGCGACGATCACGACGCTCCTTGTCCTGCTGATCCCGCCCCGATGGACCGGCCGCGGCGATGCCCTGGCGCGCTTCGCCATCGTGTTGCCTTTCGTCGTGGCGATGCAGCTCTCCCTGTGGCGATTGCTGGAAGGGCTCCACCTTTATCCCGGGATCGACACGCCACTTTGGGTGATGCTGGTGTGGGTCGCGGCGCTGCTGGTCTTGTCGCGCGGGATCGAAACCGACATGTCGCTGTTGATCGAACCGGCCGGCCTCGAGTCAAACGATGCGGTTGAGGCGAACCCGGTTGAAACAAGCGTTGTTCAAACAAGCATTGTCGAAACGAACATCGCTCGCGAATCGTTCGTCGAGGGGGACACGTTCAGAACGTCGACCGATAGAGCGAGCG
>JBEIRZ010000141.1:0-10739 GCA_040375695.1 Planctomycetaceae bacterium | reverse complement strand
CGCCCCCCGCTCGGTGACGATGCCGCGCGGTGACGATGCCGCGCGGTGACGATGCCGCGTTATCGTCACCGACCGGCGGCTCTTCAGAACCAGCGGCTGCGGACGAAATAGAACATCATCCCGGCCGGCACGGCGATGCAACTGAATAGCATCAGGTACATCAGCGTGTGGCTGTGGAACGGCAGTGATTCGAAGTTCTGGCCGAAGAAGCCGGTGATGAACGTCAGCGGCAGGAAGATCGCGCTGAGGATCGTCAACTGCTTCATGATCTCGTTCGTCCGTTGCGACGCGTTCCAGAGGTGCGCGTCGCGGACGTTGCCGACAAGTTCCCTCGCCGACTCGACCGTTTCGTGGAGCCGCAGGGCATGGTCGTAGACGTCGTGAAAATAGACCGAGACGCGGTCGCCGATCATCCCCTCACCTCGCTTGGCCAAAAGCGCCAAGACGTCGCGCTGCGGCGACAGGACCTTTCGTAAGCCGATCAGCAACCGCTTGAAGTCGAGGATCTCGCCCAGCGTTACCTCCTGATGTTTCTCCAGCACGCGATCCTCCAGGTCGTCGAGCCGTTCCATCAATTCGTCGAGCACCGGGAAGTACGAATCGATCATCGCGTCGGCGATCAGGTAGCAAAGCTGGTCGCTGCGGCCACCCGCCAGCCGGCCGTCCATCGACAGCCGTTGCCAAACGCCGTCCAGCGCGGGGATCGGGTGCTCGTGGACCGTCACCACCGCCTGGTTGGTGATGAAGACGTGCAGCTCCAGCGGTGCCGATTCGTACAAGTCGTCCCACTGGACCTTGTACCCTTGGATCACCAGGAAGAGGTAACCGTCGTGGACCTCAAGCTTCGGACGCTGGTCGAAATGGAGGCAATCCTCGATCGTCAGCGGGTGAAATCGGAATCGCTCTGCCAGGATCGCCAACGATTCGGGGGTCTGTTCGCAAAGGTCGATCCAGCGAAGCGTCCCAGGTGATGCCGGGCCGACATGCTCCAGGTCGGGCGTGACCCCCACGCCCGCATCGGCCGCGATGTTCATGATTCTGTACAAAATCCACACCTCTCATGCGACAGGTCCCTGGGACGCGGTACCGCCTCGAGCCCCCTCGGAAGCGTTCCTCCGGACTCCCGTGAACGGGAAACCCGATGAGGCCCACCACCGCCACGTTTTGACGGTACCTCGGGCCTTTGGCTACCCCCTCGCATCCGGCAGGCAATGCTCCCTAACCGATGGTTCGGCGGGATGCGATAGCCAAAAAGGCTCGCTGGCCCCAGCGATTGGCCGGCAAGACTCGAATCAGTCTAGCTTTTTCGAGAGATTCGGGGTCGGACGGCCCCAGGTCATCCCCCAGCTTCAACCTTCCAGGAGGATCGGCCCCAGCTCCACCCCGATTGGGCCGCCCCGATCGGACTTCGGCCGCCCCTCTCTGACATGATAAAAACCGGAATGACCGCTACAGAAACAGGGGCGATCGAGTACACTGAGTGCAATTCGCGTACGGTCGGTGCAAGAATTTGCGTCGAAAGTGCCATTTATTGGCAACACTTTCTATTTGAGTTGTCGGATTCTGCAATTTGAACTGAGATGCAAATCATCACGTCGACGTTGCCTCACCACCATCTGATCGAGTGCTTGGATGGAATTAGGTCCGCTCGTGACCTTCTCACCTTCGCCGAGTTGGGTTTGGAGGCGGTACGGCTGGTCGTTTCGGACGCGAATTATTATTCGATCACCAGTTTCACGTCCGACTTTCGTCAGATGGAGATTTTTCACCCCGGTGAGGGGTGGCTACCTCAGGATCACGGATTGGTTCGGAAGTTTTCGGAGCTCGCGATACGGATCCCGACGGAGCCGCCGCACCCGAGTTTGCAGGCGTTCCTGAATTCGGGTCAAAGCGACGCGTTCCTTCGAAGCCAGTTGGTCGATGACCGGCAGTGGCGTCAATCGATGCATTACCAATTGGTCGATCGTGAGATGCAGATCGAGGACATGGCATCGGTCTTTTTGGGGCCTTTCGCCGGTAGGGTAATCGCCTTTCACTGCGGTTCGAATCGGCAGTTTCAACCTAGCCTGTTGGCCACGCTCAAACCGCTGGCGAGGGTGATCGATTGCCTCTTCCCCGAGTCGCTCAAATCGGGGCCGGTCGAGAGGATCGATGCCCCCCCGGGGGAAAATCGGTCGGCCTTGTTAACGCGGCGCGAAATGGAGGTCATGTACTGGCTCGACCAGGGGAACCGGAACGCCGAAATCGCGAAGATCCTGGGGCTTAGCCCCGGTACCGTCCGCCGGCACCTGCAGAACATCTTTCTCAAGCTTGGGGTCAACACGCGGACCGCGGCGCTCAAGGCGGTTCGGGGCGATTTGAAGCCCCCGACCACTCCGAGCGGATACGTTGCGGGCGAACCGATGGCCGTCGCCGCCACATCCTCGAAGCCGGTCCCCTATTAGCAAACCGCGACGCCCCCTGTCGAAGCCGCCACGCGACAATCTACAAAGGAGGGCCTACGTTTGTCGCGTCTTGCCCTTCTAACTCGGAGCCCATGTCATGCGAATCGGAATGCGAACTGGCGAAGCGCTGGTCGAAGGGGATCAACCCTACCTTTGTGCCGAACCCGAGATCGCGATCGGGGAACTCGACGGCCCTGTCGGGACCGCGATGGCTACCCTGCTCGGCGATCAGGTCAAAGGGCACACCCGCGTCTTCGCGATCCTCAACAGCGATTATCAGGTCAAACCGGCAACGCTGATGGTCAGCAAGGTGACCGTCTCCAATAGCCGGTACACGAACATCCTGATGGGGACCGTCCAGGCGGGGATCGCCCACGGCGTCCTCGATGCCGTCCGTGCCGGGATCATCGACAAATCCAAAGCCAACGACCTGGGGATCATCTATTCCGTTTGGCTCGACCCCAGCGTCTCCGAGCTCGAATCGATCGACCACACGAAACTCTTCGAGATTAATCGTGAGGCGACGGTCAAGGTGATCAAGAAAGCGCTCGCCAATGAACCTTCGATCGACTGGTTGCTCGAAAACCAGGATAAGGTCGAGCACTTCTTTCATCAGCTTGGTGTCAACGGGGAGTTGTGATCTCCGGGAAGACCCGCCTGGGGTGAAAGCGTCCCTGCGACAGCTCCGCCACCACGCGGAGCAGGCCGCGGCGATCGAGCAGCGCGTATTCCCTTCCGCCGTCGTCGGCCGGGGGCGAGTCTTCCAACGCCGCTTCGCTCGCGTCGATCTTCACCCCGTGACAGAGCCGCGTCATCGCCTCGTCATCGAGCGTCACTGTCGCCAGCGCAGTGACCCCCAACGCCAAAGGAAGGAGGGCTTGTTCGAGCCCTTCCGGATCGGCTTCGATCCGATCCAGCGTCACCGCTGACTCCAGGCCGAATCCCCCGATCCGGGTGCGAACCAAGTCGGTCATCACCGCCGTCGTCCGGCACGCTTTTGCTAGGTCGATCCCCAGCGTCCTCACGTAGGTCCCCGTCCCGCAGCGGATCGTCAATTCGACCTCGGGATAGGCATAGTTTTCGACCTTCAACAGGTCAACCCGCACCTGACGCGAAGGGACCTCCACCGCTTGCCCGCGATGTGCGAACCGATACGCCTTCCGGCCGCCGACCTTGACCGCCGAATGGGCCGGTGGGGTTTGCGTGATCAACCCGGTGAGTCCCTCGGCCGCCGTTTCGAGGGCATCGCGGGTCGGTACCGCTGCGGCCTGCAACGGCGTGACGGGGGTTTCCAAATCGCCGGATTGGCTCGATTCCCCGAGCCGAAATTTGGCCCGGTAGTCCTTGTCGAGCAGGTGCAAGTAAGGGACCAGCCTCACCCCCGCGCCGACGCCGACGAGCAAAACGCCCGCGGCGAGCGGGTCGAGCGTCCCGGCATGCCCGGCCTTCGGCAGCCGCTGCGGCTTGGGGAACCGCAACCGGAGCGACCGGACGACGCGATCGACCGCATCCCGGCTCGTCATCCCGCTCGGTTTGAAAATATTCAGCAGCCCGTGCAGGGCCGGTTCCGCTTCAATAGCCACGCTGCAACCCCGGAATGACATCCAACCCCAGATCGGCGAATTCTCCCCTGCGTACCAATTCCCATCCGATCGCCCCCATCACCGCGTTGTCCGTACAAAGTTCCGGCGGGGCGATTACCAGTCGAAAGCCATGCCGCGTCGCCGCCTCAAGGAGCGTCGATCGCAGCGCCGGGTTCGCGGCGACACCCCCGCCGACGCAAAGGCGATTGACCCCACGCTCCCGAACGGCGCGGTACGACTTTGTCACCAGGCAATCGACTACCGCCGCTTGGAACGACGCGCACAGGTCGGCGCGGGTTTGGGGCGAAAGATCGAGTGTCTCGAAATCGACCTTCCCCGGCCCGGCGATCGCATACCGGAAGGCGGTCTTTAAACCGCTAAAGCTAAAGTCGTAGGACCGGTCATGAATCATCCCCCTGGGGAAGTCATACGCCTTGGGGTTGCCCGTCGCCGCACATCTCGATACCGCTGGTCCCCCAGGGAAACCCAACCGTAGCATCGCCGCGACCTTGTCGAACGCCTCGCCCGCCGCGTCGTCGATCGTCCCGCCGAGGTACTCCAGGTCCAGCGGGCCGCGGGCATGGTAGAGACTGGTGTGACCGCCGCTGACGATCAGCCCGATGCAAGGGTAAACGCTTTGGGCCTGAGACATCTGGCAGGCGAACAGGTGGGCATAAAGGTGATTGATGGCGACCAACGGCCTTCGCCATGCCACCGCGAGCGCCTTGGCCGCCACCACACCGACCAACAACGAACCCGCAAGCCCCGGGGTGTGCGCCACGCCGATCGCCGTTAGCCCCCGCGGCGAGATCCCGGCTTGCGAGATCGCCGTGTCGATCACCGGAAGGATCCGTTCGACATGCGCCCGCGAAGCGATCTCCGGAACCACGCCCGTGAATCGCTCGTGCAGCCGTTCTTGCGTCGCGACCGCCGAACCTAACACCCGTCCGTCGCGGTCGATCACCGCCGCCGCAGTTTCGTCGCATGTCGTTTCGATCGTTAGCAACGCCATCGCCAAGGCTACCGATCGGTTGGAGACGGGACAGACGCGGTCGCAGGCGCCGAGGAAAGGGTCGGCTTGGCCCGCATCGCCTTGCGGGACCCGACGATGTACAGCCCACACGCGGCCCAGACGCAGAGGAAGCCTAGCCAGCCCCCGCCCGCCAGTCGTTCACCCACCACCTGTGTGCCGCAAAGGAATTGCAACGTCGGTGAGATGTATTGCAACATCCCGATCGTCGACAGGGCGACGCGACGCGCGGCCAGGGCGAAGAACATCAGTGGCGGGACCGTCACCACGCCTCCCATCACTAGCAGCATGTTCGTCGCGCCGGGTGCCGACGGCCCCATCGTCCCGACCCCTCGATAGCACAGCCACGCGAGATAACCGCAGGCTGGGATCAGAAGGAGGACGTTTTCTAACAGCAGCCCGACCAACGGCGTCACCTGCGAATTCTTCTTGATCAAACCGTAGAACGCGAATGACGAGGCGAGCGTCAGAGAGATCCATGGGATCGTTCCGGTGCTCGAGGCGATGACCAATACCCCGATAGAGGCGAGCAGGATCGCCCCCCATTGCCAACGACCGAGCCGCTCGCTCAAGACCGCGACCCCCAACGCGACGCTGAAGAGTGGCGAGATGTAATACCCCAGCGACGCTTCCACGACGCGATCTTGGCCGACCGCCCAGATGAATGACAGCCAATTGATCGAGATCACCGAAGCCGCCAGTGCCGCGTTGGTCAGGACCCCGGTGGACCAGCCGAGGGGCAATGCGGCCCGGTCGATCTCCGCGACAGGGGCACGATATCCTGCCATCTCGTCTCCGCCGATCCCGCCAAAACGCCGCAGCAGCGGAATCGCTATGCCGAGCAGTGCCGTCGACCAGAGGATGCGGTGGCAAACGAGCTCTAAAGCCGGGACGTCGGCAAGGAGCCGCCAAAAGAGCGGAAAGACACCCCACATCCCATAGGAGGCCAGAGCGGCATAAACCCCGACTCGGTTCGTGTTATGCCGCACTCAGGTCACGCTCGCGTTGAGGCGATATCAGCCCTGGACGATGATGCCCATGCTGCGGGCCGTCCCTTCGATCATCAGCGTCGCCTGCTCGATGCTCCGCGCATTGAGGTCGGCCATCTTCTTCTGAGCGATTTCGGCGCACTGGGCCTTGGTGACCGTCGCAACCTTCACCTTGTTCGGCGTGCCGCTACCCGATGCGATCCCGGCGGCCTGCTTCAACAAAGCCGCTGCCGGCGGGCTCTTGGTGATGAACTCGAAACTGCGGTCGTTGTAGACGGTGACGACAACGGGGATCGGAGTGCCGTTGAATTCCCGGGTCCGCTCGTTGAACTGCGAAACGAACTGCCCGAGGTTCACACCGAATTTACCGAGGGAGGTACCGACGGGGGGTGCCGGGGTCGCTTTGCCGCCAGGGACTTGAAACTTGGCCTGGCCGGTGACTTGCTTTGCCATGACTGATCGATCGCGGGTGATGAATGGGGGACGTTAAATGAAGGTTATCTGCTGTCGCTGATTCTGTCTGCGCTTGCTGCTTCTTTGGACGCTGGCTGCTATCAGCCAATGTCTGATCCTGGCTGCTATCAGCCAATGTCTGATTCTGTCTGCTGTCTTGTCGGATGTCGCTTGGACTAGCATTTTGGCTGGCACCACTCTCGTCGGACCTCCCCTCGTTGATGATGCCGCGTCGCAAGACGGGTACCGGAGGGGAAGGGGTTGAGATCGCCAGTGTCAGATCGCTTCGACTTGCCAGTGGTCGAGTTCCATCGGGACGCTTCGGCCAAAAATATTGATGATCACCGTCACGCGACCGTTGGCCTCGTCCACGGTATCGACTTCTCCCTCTTGGTTTTCGAAGTTCCCTTCTTTGACGCGAACGCGATCGCCGACTCGGTACGGGATCGCCGTCTTCATCGGCTGGTCTTCATCATCGGTCGAAGCCGGCTTGTTGATGAATCGCTCGACGTCGGCGGGGTCCATCGGCATTGGGGTCCCGGCGGCACCGGTAAAATCACTGATCCCGGCGGTTTCGCGAACCAGGAACCACGTGTCATCATTGATCACCATGTTGACCATGATGTATCCGGGAAGGAGCTTCCGCTTGACGATCCGGCGCTTCCCGGCGCGGGTGAACTCGACGACATCTTCGGTCGGAACGACGATCGCGTTGAAGTACTCTTGAAGGCCTTCCATCTTGACCCGCTTTTCGAGCGATTCACGGATCGTGTCTTCGCGATTGAAGGCGACCTTCAGGATGTACCAATCGGCCTTCCCGACCGCTTCGGGTTCGTCAACGACGGGCTTCTTGATCTTGCCCGTTTTCGGTTTGGCACCCTTCTTAGCGCTCCCCGCTTTCGATTTGTCGACCTTCCCTCCGTCGGCGGTCATCTCGTCGACGACGAACGACCCACCTGCCGACTCTTCATGTTCGGCGACTGGCGTGGTCTCGTCGGTGGATTCGGAACCATTCACGTTGAGGAATTAGCTTCGAGTTGAAGGGTGATGTTGCAGGAATCAGGGTGTCAACACTCCGACCGTCAGGCCGATAGTTTAACTCGCGATCCCCAGGAGACTGAACAGGTATTGCCAAATCACGTCGAACATAAAGAGCGCCAGGGCTAGGATAACGATCGTCATGATCACGACGACCGAAGCCCGGATCAGCTCCCCTTTCGACGGCCACGTCACTTTCGCCATTTCGGCTTCGACCGAGATCAAAAAGTCGGCGAAACGGGGCCAGTTGACAAGACGAAAACCAAACCACAACCCGGCGGCCAACAAGCCCATCGGGACGGCGGTGTGGACCCATGGGCTATCCGAGACACCACCCCGCAGGAAGATGCTCAAGCGGTAACAACCCATCGCGACGATCATCCAAATCGCCAGCGCGGTCAATTGACGAACGATCCTCCCCTGCGAAGCCTTGTAAACCGAGGCCCTGAAGAGGTTCGCCGTCAATGGCTGTGGGGTATTCGAAGCGATTTCCCTGGACACGCTTGCCCGCTCCAAACCGGGTGATGACTTATAAACGTTGCGAGCAGGAGCGGCGGGAATCGAACTCGCAACCCCCGGTTTTGGAAACCGGTGCTCTGCCAATTGAGCTACGCTCCTGTGGCTGATCAACCCTACGGGCGATCCGGCCCTAACCGAAAACCGTGGCCCCCGCCCCGAAGCTCGTTACCGCCGCTGTTCGGCAAGAAACGACCATGGCGGCAACCGTACGCCGCACACGCCTCAAGACATGAGCCCCATTTGCTCTCCCTCGGAAGGGATCGCGTTGACTGATACAGGTTAACCTGTCGTTATCGGCATCATCGTTCGACCGGCGAGGACCCGAAATCGGTCTCCTCCCCAAGCCATGACGAATCTTCTTTCCTCGCGAATCTTAACCGCGAAACGGTGATCCGTCCCGCATTACGATTCGCTACCGGCTTCTGCGCATAAGCAACCCTTCGAAGATACCCGATCCCTGCGGGAACGGGTATCCGAAAAAATCGCCTGCTCGCGACCTTACTCGAGGATCTTGGTAACGACACCGCTACCGACCGTGCGGCCACCTTCGCGGATAGCGAAGCGGACGCCGTCGTCCATCGCGATCGGCTTGTGCAGTTCGACCGAGACCTTGACATTGTCGCCAGGCATGCACATGTCGGCGCCGACCAAGTTCGCGGTCCCGGTGACGTCGGTCGTCCGGAAGTAGAACTGCGGGCGATAGCCGCTGAAGAACGGCGTGTGGCGACCCCCTTCGTCCTTGCTCAAGCAATAAACTTCGGCCTCGAACTTGATGTGTGGGGTGATGCTCCCGGGCTTGGCCAAAACCTGGCCACGCTGGATATCTTCACGCTTCACACCGCGGAGGAGGCAACCGACGTTGTCGCCTGCACGCCCTTCGGTCATTTCCTTGCGGAACATTTCGACGCCGGTGCAAATCGTCTTGGCCGGGGTCGCCGATAAGCCGATAATCAGCACTTCGTCGCCGACCTTGACAATCCCACGCTCGATACGGCCGGTCGCCACAGTCCCACGACCTTCGATCGAGAAGACGTCTTCGATGGCCATCAAGAACGGCTTGTCTTCCTGCCGAACGGGCTCGGGGATGAACTGATCCAACGCGTCCATCAGGGCGCTGATGCAGGCGCTCGCCTTCGGATCGGCCGGGGAGTTGTAGGCCGGCAAGGCCGAGCCGCGGATGACCGGGACTTCGTCGCCGGGGAAGTCGTACTTGCTGAGCAACTCGCGGATTTCGAGTTCGACCAGCTCGAGGAGCTCCTCGTCATCAACCAAGTCGATCTTGTTAAGGAAGACGACGATGTACGGGACACCGACCTGACGGGCCAAGAGAACGTGCTCCTTCGTCTGGGGCATCGGGCCGTCGGCGGCCGATACGACAAGGATCGCACCGTCCATCTGGGCGGCGCCGGTGATCATGTTCTTGATGAAGTCGGCGTGTCCGGGGCAGTCGATGTGGGCGTAGTGACGCTTGTCCGTTTCGTACTCGACGTGCGCGACGGCGATCGTCACCGTCTTGGTGGAGTCACGGACGGTACCGCCCTTGGCGATGTCTGCGTAATTCTTTGCCTTGGCAAGGCCCTTCGCCGCTTGAACGGCGAGGATTGCCCCGGTTGTGGTCGTCTTGCCATGGTCGATGTGACCGATGGTACCAACGTTGACGTGCGGTTTAGTCCGCTCAAACTTGTCCTTAGCCATTCTGATTCACCTGCATTCAACCGCGGAGGGGTAACGCCCAGGAGATACGCCCCCGGCGTTTCATGGGTTCGGCCGCTCGCGTTCACACCGCGAGGTGGATCAGCCGAGCATGAATCCGCGATCCCTACAAACCTGTTCGAGTTGAAAACGACCTAGCCGCATCGCCCAAGACCCACCACGAGCCCCTGATCCGACACGACAACGTCACCGCTACAATTACGATCCTACCGGAGCACAACCTGATCTTTCGAGAGCCCCCGACCGGACGCGTCAAGCAATGGAAAGGACGTGCCTTACCTGGCCGCGCGGTGCGGACCTCGAACGACACATTGCCAACCACTGCCCCAACGACGCCGTCGCCGGAACGTTACTCGCCGCGAATCGCCCCGATGCGAGTTAACCCCGCGGGAAATCCCCGGTCCAAGCCCCCAAGGCCGAAGCTTCGATCGGGACGAATCCCTACCGAACAACCTGCCCTTCGGAACTCCCCACGACCAAGCTCCCTTCAGCGGTGACCCCACTCAAAGGAGTTCCTGGCGCGGAACTGGATCGATGGTAGTTGTCGCCGATCGGCCCCAAAAACACAATCGCCAAACGGCGAAATTTTCAAGGCATTCCGGATCGGCAAATACCAAGCTGCTGACGGGACTTGAACCCGTGACCTCGTCCTTACCAAGGACGCGCTCTACCAACTGAGCTACAGCAGCGAACCGAACGCTCGGTACAACGTCTCTACACAAAATCTCCGCCAAGGCGTAACCCCGGGCCCTTCGCCCAGGTCTTCTGCCTCAGGTCTTCTGCCTCAGGTCCTTGCCCCCAAGTTTCTTGCGAATCCACGTACGAATCACCCGCCCAACACCGGTTGGTGCTCGGCGGACAATTTGCGCGTGCCTCGCAGGCCGCTTGTGGACGCAATTCCGGAACCGACTGCGACAAAGCGGGTGAAGGGAATCGAACCCTCGTATTCAGCTTGGAAGGCTGCTGCTCT
>JBEIRZ010000011.1:0-34998 GCA_040375695.1 Planctomycetaceae bacterium | reverse complement strand
TCGGCACGACCCGTCGCCTCTTCGCGCTGCTGCTCCGTTCGCTCGTCATCATCTCGCTCGTCCTGGCACTCGCGGGGCTGCAGTGGGTTTGGGTGACCGACCGGATCACCGTCGTCTACCTCTTGGACCAATCCGACAGCATCCCGCAGGCCTTGCGGCGGCGGATGCTCGATTTCGCGATCGACAACGCGCGCAGGCATCGAGATGCGGCTCGCGAAGACCGGGTCGGGTTGATCGCGTTCGGCCGTGAAGCCGCGGTCGAAGTTCCCCCGTTCGACGCCGAATTGCCCGCTGCCGACCAGGTCGAAAACCTGCCATTCCGCACCGACGCGACCAGCCTCGAAGCGGCACTGAAACTCGCCCAGGCGATCATGCCGGCCGATTCCCAGCGCCGCGTCGTCCTGGTGACCGACGGTAAAGAAACGCTTGGCGACGCCGCTGGGGCCATCACCCGCCTGGCCGAATCGGGGATCGGGGTCGACGTCGTCCCGGTCCGCGTCGATCGGACCGTCGACACGCTCGTCGAGAAGGTCGACCTCCCCAACGACATCCGCAAAGGGACGCCGTTCGAAGCCCGCGTCGTCATCAATCATGACGTCTTGCCGGGTCAGCAATCGACCGTTTCGGGCCGACTCAGCGTTACCCGCAGCCAAGGTCGGGAAGAGGAATTGTTGCTGGAACAACCGGTGACGCTCGGGCCGGGCAAGAACGTTTTTCCCGTTCGTCACCAGATCGACCTCCCCGCGCCTTACACCTACGAAGCGAAATTCATCCCCGACGATCCCGCCGCCGACGCGATCGACGAGAACAACACCGCCACCGCCTTCACCTACGTCCGCGGCAAAGGGCGCGTGTTGCTGATCGAACCGTGGGACGCGCCCGACAGCTATCGGCCCTTCGCCGACCAACTCCGCAAGGCCGAGATCGAGGTGACGATCCAATCGAGCAACGCCCTATTCACGTCGCTGGCGGAGCTTCAGGCGTACGACGCGGTGATCCTGGCCGGCGTCCCACGCACCGTCGGTGACACGGCCGATTCGGTGACGACCTTTACCGACAACCAGATCGACATGCTGGTCCGCAATACCCAGCAGTTGGGGTGCGGGCTGCTGATGATCGGTAGCCCCGAAGCGCTCGGTGCCGGTGGCTGGACCGGGACGGCCCTCGAAGCCGCGATGCCGGTCGATTTCCGCATCAAGAACAAGCAAGTTTCCGTCGTCGGTGCGTTGCAGATCGTGTTGGACGCCTCCGGTTCGATGCAGGGCGAAAAGTTAACGTTGTGCAAGGCCGCGGCGGTCGAGGCGGTCAAGGCGCTCCAGCCGTTCGACCACATCGGCGTCATCGCCTTTGACGGCGGTGTCCGCGAAGTCGTCCCGATCCAGCCGGTCGGGACGCGGACCCCGATCATCGCGATGATTTCTCGCATCGCCATCGGCGGCGGTACCGACCTTTACCCCGCCATGGAAAAGGGATTCCTGCAGCTCCGTCAACCCCAGGTCTCGACGCGTCACATGATCATCCTGACCGATGGCCAAACCCCGCCCAACGATTTCGGCGGACTCACCCGTCGGATGAAGGCCGAAGGGGTGACGGTCAGCAGCGTCGCGATCGGGAGCGACGCCGATGTCGGGCTCCTTCGCGACATCGCTTCGGTTGGCGGCGGGAAACTCTATCAAGCCGTCTCGCCCCAATCGATCCCGCGGATCGTGATGCGTGAGGCACGACGGATCTCGCGCGGGCTGATCCACGAAAGCCCAACCGGGTTTCTCCCTCAAGTCACGATGCCCCACCCGGTGCTCAACGGCATCGACAAGAACCTGCCACCGCTCACCGGGTTCGTGATGACGACCCCCAAATCGAGCCCGCTGGTGCAGACGCTTTTGGAATCTCCCGTCCCCAGTGGCCAACCCAACCCGATCTTGTCGCTGTGGCAATACGGCCTGGGGCGGACGGCGGTCTTGACGACCGACACGGGAAGACGCTGGGCGGCCGATTGGGCCCGTTGGCCTGGCCAAGAAAAAATCCTGTCGCAGCTCGTCCGCTGGTTGATGAAGCCGACCGGCGACAACGGCGAATTCACGATCGCGACCCAAGCCCGCGGGGGCGAAGTCCAGGTCATCGTCAGCGCGCTCGACCCCCAAGGCGAATTCCTCAACGCCCTCCCGATGACCGCATCGGCCTTGGGCCCGGAGCTGAAGCCGGTCCCGTTGACGATGAGACAAACGGCCCCGGGGCGTTATGTCGGGACGTTCCCCGCCGATTCGACAGGGAATTACTTCATCAACGTCAGCCCTCGGCCCGGGGCAACGCCGTTGGCCGCCGGCGTGACGATCCCCTACAGCGACGAATACCGGCTCCGCGAGTTCAACGGGCCCTTCCTGCAAAGCATCGCCGCGATGCGTCCCCGTGGCGGCCAACCCGGTCAATGGATCGACCCCGAAACGGCCCAATCCGATCAAGCGGTCGAGACGTTCAACCCGTTCCGCGAAGGTTTGATCAGCGAACGGGCGATCCGCGACGTCTGGCCCTGGGCCGTCCTTGTCGGCTGTTACGTTTTCCTGGCCGATGTCTTTGTCCGCCGAGTCGCCACCCGTTTCGATTGGTTGCGCCGGCTCCGCCCCCGTTTCGCGGAGGCCGACCCACGCGACATCGCGAGGCTCCAGCGGCTCGATGCGCTTCGCGCCAAGAAAGCCGATGTCGCCCAGTCGCTCGATACGGCTCGCACCACCACCCCGGCTGCGCCAACCGCCGATACGTTCCTTCGTCAAGTCGCCGAAGAGGCGCTGCCCAAGCGGATCGACGAGCCGCTCGATGCGGCGCCGACCAAGCCCGTGCAGCCAGCGGGCGATCGCGGGAAGGGTGCGGGCGCCGAAGCCGAAAAAGAGCCGATGTCCTACACCGAGCGGCTGCTCGAAGCGAAGCGTCAAGCCAAACGTGGCGGCGGTTAAAAGGCTCGCGTCCTTCGGGCGATCGTGATCGCCTCGAAGCCCTTAGCAAGAAAGCCGCATCGCCTGTCGAAGTTTTCGGCGTCAGCGAGGAGAGTCGACACGGAGCAATTCATCGGGCATTTCGGCACAACCAATCAAGTGAACGGCCGCTTGGTCATGTGCGTGATGTGGTGCGTCTGGCGTTTTTTCATCGACCCCTTCGGGTTTCCTAGCTTAGTCGGCATCTTTATCAGTTTTTCATCAAACGTTATCAGCTTTCGACGACCAGCTTGTTACGTTAACGCCACTCTAAGTCCGCTTCTTCGTTCGGGAGCTAACCGATGCTTATCCGGTCGTTTATCCATCGGCGTATCGCCGCGCCAATCGTTCTTTGCGGGCTTGCTGCCGCCTTCGCGTGCGGTCGCGAATGTCACGCCCATGAAGGGGAGCATTCCCCGATCGCGGTGAAGCCCGCCGAGGTTTATCGCCCCGGGGTCTTGCCGGACCGGGTCGTCCTGACGTGGGACGGTGACCCCCAAACCCAAGCGGCGGTGACCTGGCGGACCTCGACCGAAGTCACCAAGGGGATCGCCGAGATCGCCGTTGCCGAGGCCGGGCCCTACTTCGCCGAGAAGGCCAAGCCCTTCGAAGCCGAAAGCATGGCGCTTAAAACCGACATCAATACCGCCCACTTCCACACCGTCTCGTTCCGCGAACTCACCCCCGGGACCGAGTATGTTTATCGCGTCGGCGACGGGACGAATTGGAGCGAATGGTTTCAATTCCGCACCGCCGCTGCCGACCCCAAACCTTTCTCGTTCGTCTACTTCGGCGACGCCCAAAACAACATCCGATCGATGTGGTCCCGCGTCATCCGCGAGGCCCAGCGCGACGCGCCCAAGGCCGCGTTCATGCTGCATGCCGGTGACCTGATCAACAACGCCGAAGCCGATGCCGAATGGGGCGAATGGTTCCATGCCGGCGGCTGGCTCCACGCGACCATTCCCACCATCGCGATCCCCGGCAACCATGAACAGGCGAAACTCGCCGACGGCACGCGAAGATTGTCGCACCACTGGCGAAATCAATTCGCCTTCCCGACCAACGGCCCCGCAGGGCTTGAGGAAACATGCTTCACCTTCACCTACCAAAACACGCGCTTCATCGGGCTGAATAGCAACACCCAGCTCGAAGCCCAAGCCGCGTGGCTCGATGAGGTGCTCGCCGCGAACAAGTCGCGATGGGTCATCTGCACCTTCCATCACCCAGTTTTCTCGACCGCTAAGGATCGCGACAACGCCGAGCTCCGATCGCTCTGGAAACCGATCCTCGACAAGCACAAGGTTGACCTTGTCCTGCAAGGACACGACCACACGTACGGCCGAATGGGACCGGACGTCCCGGCGATCTACCCCGATAAAACCCCCGAGACGGTGGCGAACGTCCCCACCGGGGTCCAAGCCCGTGACGCCCAGGCCGGGACGATCTATGTCGTCTCCGTCAGCGGGCCGAAGATGTACAACATCAAACGCGAGTCGTTCATGGACCGCGTCGCCGAAGACACCCAGCTCTATCAGGTGATCCGAGTCGAAGGTGATATTCTTCGGTTCGAAGCCCGCACCGCCGTCGGTGATCTGTACGACGCGTTCGAACTGCGTAAGTCTTCCGAAGGTGTTAACGAACTTGTCGAGGTCGCCCCCGAGATCAAAGAACGGACCCGGCCGCTCGAACCGGCCGCGGCCGCGGCCAATTGATCGGCTGAACCTGGACAAAGAAATTTTGACCGAGTCTTGTCCGGTCGTTATCGAACTCGCGAATCACCTCGGGTCGTCGCGGCTCACTCCCCTCAGCCGGTTTCATCGCCGGCGCGGCGGCTCGAGGTGGTCTCGGGAGTCGTACTCGTCTTCACATGCGAGACGCCTGCGGCGGCGAGTCGGACACTCTTTGTGCGGCATCTCCCTACGAGCGAATCGTATCACGCCGACACTCGATCATCCGCAAAGCCCAGCGATCAGAAGCTTCTGCTACGCGGCCGGATCGATCTGTGAATGGATCCACCCGATACGTGTCACTTTCTTCACAGGGTTTTACCGCGCACTTCATTGCTAGCTCATCGAATCTTCTTTCCGCTCCTGTAGAACTTCCATTCGTCTGGCGCACAAGTCTGTGTTGCCGGCGAAGTTGTTGTTCGTTCTTTCAAGGAAGCGGAGAATTTCACGATGTCTTTGGTGCGTTTCCGGCGGGCATTCACGCTCGTCGAATTATTGGTCGTGATCGCCATTATCGGCGTGATGGTCGGTTTGTTGTTGCCCGCGGTGCAATCGGCCCGCGAAGCCGCTCGGCGGATGAGCTGCGGCAATAACCTCAAGCAAATGGGTCTCGGTCTGCACAATTATGCCGATGTGTACAAGCGATTCCCCGACGCGACGTTCGGTGCGAAGATTGCCGGAGCCGATCCTTGCAATCATTCCAACGATGACGACGGCTTCTCGTGGCAAGTGTCGCTACTGCCGTTCATCGAACAGCAGCCTCTTTACGATTCGATTCGTCCTGCGGGCTTCCCGGGGGTCCTCGAAGACTCATTGATCATGCAGCGTTATTATCCTGGGGCGACGCGAGTCCCCTTCGGCGACACGCTGATCACGACTTATCGTTGCCCTTCGTCCGCACTTCCGAACATCGTCCCGGACAGGTGGGTCATCCCTGGATCTCAGGCGGTCGGGTCGCCATCGGTTCCCAACGCGCGTCCCAGTACGGGCTATGCCACAACCGACTACAAGACTGGAGGAGGTTCGTGCTTTGGAGACTACGGGGTCATGCACAAAACATGCGAAGGGGGTGGGGCCCGATTTGCTGATGTGATCGACGGGCTAAGCAACACCATCGCGGTGGCAGAGTCGTCTTATGCGACACCTTCCGGCGGCAACCGACGCGACACGCCTCCGACGAGATTCGACGATTGGCCCGTCTGGATCGGCTCGACCGGCTCCGATGAGGTCGTCCGGACCAACGGCAGAACGAACAGCCCCATCAACGGGCAGGTAAGCCCCAACCGGATGTTCAACGTGATCAACGATGACTGTGCGTTCAGTTGGCATACGGGCGGCGCCCAATTCGCTTTCGCCGATGGCTCGGTGCATTTTATCTCCGAGAGCATCGCGATCCAAACCTATTGCAGATTGCACGACCGTCGCGACGGCCAACCGACCGGACAGTGGCAAGAATAACCCACAGCGGGCTATGGCACATTCTGAACGGGCGGCGGGTTCGCCAAGAAACCGCCGCCCGGACCCTTTCTGTTCCCACCCGGTTACCCACAAGCCATCATGAATCGACCCACCTTCGTCTCCCTTGTCCTGCTTTCCCTAACGTCCTTCCTCGGCTGTCAAAAGCCCGAATTCCCGACCGCTTCTGTGGAGGGGGTTGTGATGTGTGAAGGGCAACCGGTCGCCAACGCGATCGTCTTTTTTCAGCCTGTACCTACTGGAGAAACCGTTCGGGTCGGAAAACAGGGGTTCTCGTACACCGACGACCAAGGCCGGTTTCGTATCGGGACTTACGACACCGATGACGGCGCGGTCATCGGCAAACATAGCGTCCGCGTCGCGCCTGGGCCTGGGGGGACGAAATGTGATTGTGTCCTGGGTGACGAGGTCCACGTGATGGATGTCGAAGTCAAAGCGGACCAGGAGCATGACGTCCAGGTCGTTTTGAAAAAGAAGACGGCCCAGCAAGCCCGGATGCCCCAACCCCCCGGCCCGGAAGACGAAGATTGATCCGTTTTCGACGTGTCATCGAATTCCTTTCGCGCGACGAACCGATCGATAGCCTCGTCGCTTTCCGGATCGCCTTCGGGGTGTTCGCCGCCGCTTGGGCTTGGGATTACCTCGCCTCGGGGCGGGTCACCGATCTTTACGTCCGCCCCGAATTTCACTTCACCTATTCGCTCTTCCCGTGGGTGAAGCCTTGGTCGGGTGATGGGATGTATTGGCATTTCATCACCCTGTTGATCGCCGCGCTCGCGATTACTGCCGGGTTCCTTTACCGCTTGGCGACCTTCGTCTTCGCGATCGGCTTCACCTATTTCTTCTTGATCGACCGGGCGAATTACCAGAACCATTATTACCTGATGGTGATCCTGGCTTGGAGCCTCGTCGCGATGCCGCTGCACAAGTCCCTTTCGATCGACGCCATGCGGCGGCCATCGATCCGCAGCACCACCCTCCCTGCCTGGGCATTGTGGCTGACTCGTTTCCACATCGCCCTCCCGTACTTCTTCGGCGGGGTGTCGAAGCTGACTGCCGATTGGCTACTCGGCGAGCCGATGAATCTGATGCTGACGACGGGCCCGCGGTTTCCGATCGTCGGCTCGCTCTTGGCCATTCCCGGGATGGGGCTCGTTTTTTCTTACGGGGGGCTGATTTTTGACTTGACGATCGTGCCTCTTCTGCTTTGGCCCAAGACGCGGCTGTACGCCTACATCGGCTGCATCGCCTTTCACCTGATGAATGCGGTTCTCTTTGACATTCATGTCTTCCCTTGGCTGATGATCGCGGCGACCACCGTATTTTTCGAGCCCGATTGGCCGCGCCGATTCTGGTTGATGCTCACGTCAACGCGTCCTTTGATCGCCGAAGGGACCGGCCACCCCTCAGGAGACCGTCTGAGTGCGGGCGTCGCATCGGAGGATCTTCCAGCAACGATCCTTTTCCACGGCCAAGCGTCATCATCTACACCGCCATCAGCGGGTCCCGAGAACCGCGTCGCACCTTGGTGGTTGCTCCTGCTCTTGCTGCACGTCACCTTGCAAGTCGCGCTCCCATTTCGTCATCGCCTTTACGAGGGGAACACGGCGTGGACCGAACGCGGGCATCTCTTCGCGTGGCGGATGATGCTGCGGGGCAAGACGGGCGGTATTCGGATGTACGTGACCGATCCGAAAGCGAAACGTTCATGGCTCGTCGATTTTCGCGGCTTGCTTTCACAGGAACAGTTCGGCCGATTCCCTCGCGACCCGCGGATGGTGCTGCAGATGGCAAAGCAGATCGGCGAATTGGAGCGTGAATTCCATGGGCGGGAGGTCGAGGTCCGCGCGTTGGTGTTGCTGTCGCTGAGCGGTCGCAAACCCGAACTGATGATCGACCCGAATCGTGACTTGACCAAAGTCCCTGACAGCGGGTTCGAATGGACGCGAGCGGTACCCGATTGGATTTTGCCGCAGACCGAACCTCTGCGATCGGATCCCTGGGTCGAGCCGCTGGAAAATTGGGAACGGCTCGTCGAGCTTCCGCCGCTACGGTCTCTCGAAACCGCTCCGCTAAGAAACAACCCCAGCCCGTCACGGCCTCAAGGGTAGAACCTGGGGGCGCAAACCACGCAACGTATGCGGCCAACATGCGCTGCAGTGGTCAAGCTCTCTCCTCTGGTTTAGCGGTAGCGACATCACGCCGCACTCAGAAAAAAGCTGGCGAAAGATGTATCCCGCAAATCCGAAAGTGAAGTTCATCAGATCTTCATCGAAGGGGGATATATTCCCCGCCACTTTGCGAAACGTTGTTTGTCGAACCCATCAATTCAGCTAGACAGAACCATGTATCAACCCATTCGATTCCGCAGCGATCGTTACCGATTGGTGCGGTCGATCCGTTCCGGTTTTACGCTCGTCGAACTCCTTGTCGTGATCGCCATCATCGGCGTGATGGTCGGTTTGTTGTTGCCTGCGGTGCAGTCGGCACGCGAGGCCGCGCGTCGGATGTCGTGTCAAAACAACCTTAAGCAGCTCGGTTTGGCGATCCACAATTACCACGACACCCACCGCATTTTTTCCCCCGGTGTTGTTAACCCACGCGACCCCAACCCGAACGGGGCGAACGGATCAGGGACGCCCGCGATCGGGGCGAACTGGGCCGCGTTCTTGCTCCCTTTCATCGAACAACCAGCGCTGTGGGAAGAGGTCGCGACGATCGGTCGTGAGAAGCGTGAAATCGTCGATTGGTACGGCAACGGAGTCTACATCAACCGAAACATGACGGTCGGCAGCCAGCCCCTGCCAGCATTTTCTTGTCCCAGTCATCCATCGGCGGATCATCAATTCGGTAACGGCACGGGCATGGAACATTTGGGACGCGGCAACTATGCCGCCAATTACGGCAAGGGAGGTTACGGCCAATCTCACACCGGGGACGGGCGGATCGGGGGCCCCTTTGCGAACAACGGCAAAATTCGGATCGCGGATGTGCTCGATGGGACGTCCAACACCATCATGACCAGCGAGTTGAAATTCCGCGTGACCGGATCCAACCGGTCCGAAGACACCCGCGGCGTTTGGGCCTATGGCGCGATGTGCGCCAGCCTCTTCACGACACGTACCGGACCCAACAGCGCGACCCCCGACGGCGTCTGGGGTTGCCGCAGCGAACCGCGTGAAGGGATGCCATGCGTCCAAATCGGTTCGCCCTACACCGAAAACTACTCCGCCGCGAGGAGCTACCACAAAGGGGGTGTCCTCGTCGGGATGACCGATGGGAGCATCAACTTCTTTTCTGACAGCATCGCCCTCGATATCTGGCAGGCCCTTGGCACCAGGGCAGGTGGCGAAGCGATCTCAAGTTTTTGATCCGATCCTAACTCATTCGTTTAACCCACCGAAGTACTCGCTAAGGTCTGACACCCGTGCCCATCTGCTTTCGATGTCACCCAGTTTTGATCCGTATTTTCGCTACGACGTGCCTGTTGACCCTTTCGGGTTGCGGAGCAGGGGATCGCGTCGATGTCTATCCCGCCAAAGGTGTCGTCCTTTTCAATGGCGAGCCGATGATGGGAGGGGGCGCGATCTCCTTTGTCCCACTCGATGGTCAAAAAGGAAAATCGGCCGGAGGAGCGATCGACGCCGACGGGAAATTTTCGATGACGACCTACGACCCCGCTGACGGATCGATGGAAGGAAAGTTTCGCGTGATCGTGATCCAGTCGACGGCTGAGGAAAAGGAATCGGTCGGCGATTCGGATGCCGAAGGGGCCGAGGATACCGAAGTCGGTTTTACCGTACCGCCGGCCAAACGGATCCCGTTCAGGTACGCCGATGCGAGCAATTCGCCGCTTACGGTCGAGATCCGACCGATCGAGCTCAATGAGTTGAAATTGGAACTTTCCAAATGATCGGTGGCGTACGGCGTTGAAGCACCTAGGGTCTGTGTGGCCTTGGCGCACTGAAATGATCTGCCACGCGACCCTAGCCATCGGTAATCCCGAGCCCCTCCCCGATGTCTTCTCTACCCGCCCCCCTTTCCGGTTTACCTGCCGGGGTGGTGACACCCCCTTCGGCAAGCACGCCGGCTTGGCTTGTCCATCCCGCGTATGACCTTTTATTGGTCGCCAACGTCTTGTGGCCTATCTGGGTTTGGCTCGGATCGACCGAAGGTTTCGCCTCCCGCGACGGGCTCCTTTTTTGGCAGCTCTATTTTGTCACGACACCACATCGCTGGATCACTCTGTTGCTCGTTTTCGGTGATCGGCCAAGGTTCAATACTAGCCCTACCTTATTCGTTACGTTGGCCTTCGTCGCACTGGGAGTCACGCTCGGAACTCGTTTGGTGACCGGCGGGCTGACTTGCCTGCTGGCCATCGATTACCTCTGGAACGCCTGGCATTTTGCGTCGCAGCACCACGGCATTTCGCGGATCTATTCCCGTATCGAAACGGGTGACTCGAACGAGCCGAAATGGGAGAAATGGGCCTTTCGCTTCTTCCTGCTGTACGTCATTTTCCGTGTCGCGGGCACGACGTGGCAAATCGGCGATGTCGACTCGGCGTTACTGCAATTCGACTTCCTGGCCGCCACGGTCCCCGTGGTGCTCCTCTTTCGCGCCGGTCGGGCTTCCTGCCGCGGCATCGGCGGCGCGGTGGTCTATCGGCTAAGCGTTTGTGCGCTGTTCCTTGGGATGCTCGGTGCGGTTCATTTCCATCGCCCGGATCTGGTCCTCGGGTTCGCGACCGCCTCGGCGCTCTTTCACGCCACCGAATACCTCGCCGTCATCGGCTGGACGATGATCAATCAGCGGGGAACCGATCTCGCGTCACGAGGTTTTATCGGATGGCTGATCCCTCGGTGGGGCCTGATGATGGCGATCTTCCTGTTGGTCTTTGGCGTCGGCGGCTTCTGGCTCGACCGCCATTGGCTGGAACCCTGGCTAGCGCTTAATGTCACCGTCGCATTCCTTCATTACGCTTATGACGGCTTGATCTGGCGCCGCCCCCCGCGGAGAACCTCATGAATGCTCTCGCTTCGATGGGAGAAATGGCTGGTCAATCGGTTTTTCCTGTCGAGAATTTCAGGAGCCCCCGATTGAGGCTAAACCTTTGTTGACGCTCATAACAGTCGACGTTTTGGTCGTCTCGTTGATCTCGGCCATCCCTATCAGTCTGGCGATGCTCATGAAGGCACACGTTCACCTAGGGGGCCGTGATGCGAGTGTTGTCGGCACTGCGCTGGTGGTCGCGATCACGATTGGTCTAGCGGCCTTAGCGATGACGATCGAGGGGGCATTGATCCGCGACATTGTCCCCCGGGCGACTGGACGAGCCTTGTCCATGCCTGCCCTGGTCGTCTTCAGGTCCATCTTCTCCATCGCGTGTTGCTTCGCTGTTTTGCTTGTGATGAGCCGGTTCTGTCTGGGATGGGTAGTTTCCCGCATGCAAGCCGCTTCGGGTGCACGTGATTGGCGCGCGTTCCTCATCTCCCTTGCGATCGCTTTCGTCTTGCCGGCCGTTTACATCGTTGCACGCTGCGAATTCGGGTGGAGAAGATTTGAAGAGCTTCGTCAGAGCGTCAGGTTGGGCGAGGCCCGTCGCGAATTAGCTTCGATCCGTGGGCTGATTCCCGATGCGACGCATCACGAGAAGACCGTAGCCGAATGGCTTTTTGAACTCGAAGTTGAGCTGAATCAAATCGAGGAGACCCGTCGGCAGCTACCGCATCCCCCGACGGGTACCGACGTGGTGTTGCAGCAATCACGACTTCTGGCGATCCTCGGTGAGCCCGATTTGGCACTGGGTTATTTGCAACAGTATCCCGAAGCTTTCACAACGGCAGAGGGGAATCTATTGATCGCCTCGATCCAAGAGTCTCGATCCGAATATCGACTCGCGATCGACCGTTATGTCGATGCCCAAAGGATTCTCGGGAAACCTCAAGGTTCCCCGGACTCGATTGCCCCTAGCTACCTTACCGCGGTTCGAGGCGAAGCATTTTGTCGCCGCAAGGGCGGTGATGTGCGAGGCGCGCAACAGGCCTATCACAAGTTATTCGAGCTAGCCGCATCCTCGGAAAACGCGTTGCTCTTGGCGTACTTCTATGAGGACACGCAGCAAACCGTGCAAGCCGACCAGTGGCTCCGACGGGCAGTCCAGCTTGATCCTTCGCTCCAGCAAGAGGCGGCTCGCCTTCGTCGGAAAATGGGTAACACACATTTTGGTTGCCTTCAAATTCGACAGACGCTCCGGTAGATAATGTCGGCCCGATCATCATGAAGCACGCCACCGGCACGATCTTTTTCCGGGTTGACAGTGGGATCGCGTAGGGTGCGATGAAGAGGTTCATTGAAGAGATCTACCGGATTGGCTTGCCTCTTGCAACCCAATGAATGCTAGAGCACTGCGGAGAGCACAACTTCAAAACGTGTCAGCGTCGAATCAGACGCGTAGGGAAGATCGAGCTGAAACGATCGCGATTAACTTTCACGAATCGCGCCGATCGCTTTCATTCGCCGATGCAATAGAGGTGTTTGCTGGATCGGATATAGAGGTGGCCATCGGCGATTGCCGGTGAGGCGCTAAAATCTTCCGGCTCGGAGGTAACGCGGTTAACCGCAAGCGATTCGAACGCGTCTCCTGCCTTGATCACATGGATGTCGCCGTTGCGGGTGACGTAGTAGATCTTGCCGTCGCCGGCGACCGGGGACGAATAGTCCTGTCCGCCCATCCCGCCGCCACGACCGCCGCGGCCGCCACCAAAACCGGGACCGCCGAACCCCTGACCACCGGGGCCCTGACCGCCAAAACCGGGTCCGGCACCGCGATCGCCGTCGCGCGGCCCACCCGCGGGGGCGCCGGGCGCAGGGGCTGCGCCGCCGGCCGCCGGCAAACGCGATTCATAAATGAGCTCGCCCGTCTTCGTGTCGACGCACCGCGCGATCTTTCCGGCGAAGAAGTAGAGGCGATCACCGAGGATGAGCGGCGTCCCGATCCGGTTACGAAGCGGTTTTTCCCACACGAGATTCGTTTTGGAAATATCGTCGATGCCCCCGGCCTTGAACGCGAACGCGCTGCCGCTGCGACCTTCGATCGCGTAGACGATCCCTTCCTTGTCAGCCACGACGCTGGAACAGTACGAATCGGTGTCGGAAATCGGAAAGAACCATTGGAACTCACCCGTCTTCGGTTCGAACGCCCACACCTCGTAGGGGACGCCAACGACTATCTCTTTCTTGCCATCGGGGTAAGCGACAACGATCGGAGTCCCCCACGTCCCTTGGAACCCATCCGCCTGACGCTTCCAAAGCTCTTTGCCGGTTCGCTTGTCAAATCCGAACATCGTCGTGCTTTCGGCCGCTGCCAAGACGACAAGGACGTCGTCGATCAAGATCGGGCTGCTCGATGAACCCCAGCGCCGCGGGTCGAGCCCTTCCCCGACGGCGGCCTGCCAGAGCTCTTTGCCTTCCATGTCAAAGGCATGGACCCCTGACTTGCCGAAGAAGGCATAGACCCGTTCGCCATCGGTCACGGGGGTGTGGCTCGCATAGCCATGTTCGGCGAACATCCCTTCGAAGTCATCTTCGGGGAGGACCGCCGGAACGGCGCGATCCCAAAGGATTTTGCCTGACTCGCGATCGATGCAGACCAAATGTCGCTTGAGCTTTTGCAGGTCATCCCCATCGCTGCCGGTCCCGTAGCCGCTCCAGCAGGTCACGAAAAGTTTGGAACCATGAACGATCGGGCAGGAATGCCCTGGACCTGGGAGCGCCAGCTTCCACTTCAAATTTTTTTCCGCGCCGAACTCGATTGGCAGCGGCTTTTCGGCGACCGACAACCCCGTCCCATTCTCGCCGCGAAATCGCGTCCAATCCTCGCCCCAAACCGTCGATACGAAAACGCAACCGATGACCGACGCCAGCAACCAAAACATGGCAAACGCTCTGCGGATCTTAAGCGTGACGCCGGACATCGGGATCGACGAAACGGAAGAGCGATCGGTCATGATCATTGCATCCCTGAACGAGAAAAGTGGGCTCGATGAGCAGATCGGGACGCAGAATACGATTTCGCACCGCCCCGTTAGCACATCGTTTTAACCCCGACAATCGTTAGGGGTTCCGTCAACTCGAATCCGCGACGCCCGACCGCATCGCCCTCAGCTTTGCCCTCCCATGCCCACAGCTTTACCGTCCCATGCCCACAGCTTTAACCTCCCCTGCCCGCAGCGCTACCCGACCGCCTAACTTAACGGACAGACCCCCGTTTGGCAGCAACCGGTTCATGATGGAATCAACCGTTTGTCGTAGCGTCAGGCCGATTTCGCATTGATCTGAGTCAAAATGTTAACTGAGGCCGACTGTTTGGGTCTCATTCGGCGTTCCGGTCCGATCGACCTTGCGAGTTTTTCGACCATCCATTAATTGACGGCGACATAGAAGTCGTCAATTGGCTTAGGCCGCCTCGGTGCAAGGGTCGATGAGGGTTGAAGACTATTGCACTTATCGGACCTGAAAAGGAGTCCCCGATGGCCGAGGCAGCGACAAGGATTGTCGACGAAAAATCACCCCGATCGATCTCATTGGTGTTACCGGCGTACAACGAGAGCGAGGGGATCCTGCGGGCGATCGACGAAGCCGACGCGGCGCTGCGGCAGGTGGCATCGGATTACGAGATCATCGTTGTCGATGACGGCAGTATCGACGGGACTGGCGACTTGGTCGAAGCGGTGACACGCACGAACCCTCGGGTGCGACTGGTCAGGCACTCGCCCAACCGTGGTTATGGCGCGGCGATCCGAAGCGGTTTCGCGGCGGCCGAGAAGGAACTGGTCGGGTTCACCGATTCCGATCGCCAATTCGACCTCACCGAGCTCGACCGGTTTGTCCTGTTGGCGAAGCGCTACGACATCGTCTGTGGTTATCGCATCGATCGCAAAGATTCGTTCCTGCGTTGTTTGTACTCGCGCGTCTACAACCAGCTCGTCCGGCTGTTGCTGCCGGTCCAAGTACGTGATGTCGACTGTGCCCTAAAAATCTTTCACAAGTCGGTAGCGAAACGGCTCAACATTCGTGGGAACGGCTTTCTGGTGAACTCGGAGATGTTGACGCAAGCGAGCCAGCTCGGGTGCAGCATCGTCGAAGTCGGTGTTTCGCATCGACCGCGGGTCGACGGGACGAGCACCGTTTCGATCGCCCACATCCCGAAAGTGCTGACCAACTTGGCCCGTTACTGGTGGAACGCGGTCCAGTTTCCCAGCGTCAGCGATGTGGTGGGCCAGTCATCGCGTTCGGAGCAGTCATCGCATCCGGAGCAGTCATCGCATCCGGAGCGGGGCGACGAATCGACGACACTCGCCGATCGGTTCGGTTGGTTGCACTGGGGCCTGCTTTTGGTCGCGGTGATCTTTTTATTGACGAACCTCGGTTATCCGTTAATCGACCGCGACGAGACGCGTTATGGGGAAATCCCTCGCGAGATGCTCGTGACGGGGAATTGGCTCGTACCGCAATTGAATTTCGAGACGTATTACGACAAACCGCCGCTGGTTTATTGGCTCTGTGCGATCAGTTACAAGCTGCTGGGCGTTTCCGAGACATCGGCGAGATTGGTTCCTGCCTTGGCGGCGCTGGGGGTCATCGCCTCGACACTTTGGTTCGGCTCTCGTTGGTTCCACCCTCGGGTCGGCTTGATCGCCGGTGCGGTGCTGATGCTTTCGGTCGGCTTTGGCTTTTCGAGCCGCTATCTGTTTCTGGATGGCGTGCTGACACTGCTGGTGATGTTGTCGCTGGCAGCGGCCTATGAGGCGATCCGGGGCGATCGTTTTCGCTGGGGTTGGTGGATCGCTTCGGGGATCTGCTGCGGGCTCGGCTTTTTGACCAAGGGGCCGCTGTCAATCGTGCTGCTGCTGCCGCCGCTCTTCGCCTTCGCGTGGCTCACCGAATCGGTAGTCAAGCCGTCGTGGCGTCACTATGGGGCGTTGTTGACAATCACCGGGTTGGTCGCCGCGCCGTGGTTGTTCTTGGTGCACCATGCCGACCCGGGATTCTTGGTCGAATTTTTTTACACGCACAACGTGAAACGGTTCGCGGGACATTTTCACGAGCGTCCGATCTGGTATTACATTCCGGTGCTGTTGATAGCCGGGCACCCTTGGACCTTCCTGACGATTCCGTTCGGCCAATTCCTGTTCCGTCGTCAGGGCGAGGCGACCCGTCAACGTCCACCGGCGTTGGGCTACCTCTTCCTTTGGTCAGCCTGGTGTTTTCTTTTCTTCTCGTTATCGCGGTGCAAGTTGCCAAGCTATCTGCTCCCAGCGGCACCGGCGATGTCGTTGATGATTTCCCATTATTTACATCTCCTGTTGGCAAGGCCTGAGGCCGATCGGGCGGATTGGCTCCCTCGTCACTGGTCGCCTTGGGCCGCCAAGATCGCGACCTATTTGGCCGCGATCGGGTTTATCGGTTACTTGATGGTCACCGGGATCGACCATTCGCTTCCGATCTATGGCTGGACGCTCGTTTGGGTCGCGCTGTTGGCGGCGAGGTTTGTCCCATCGAGCTTTCCGTCGTTCGCTTCTTATGGTCCGCGCATGGCGTGGGCCAGCACCGGTGGGGTCATGTTCCTCTTCGCGATCATGATGATGCATGAAGCGATCCCGGCCTACAGCCGGGCGACGACGCTGCTGGGGCCAGACTCCATGCTGAGCCAACAGATGACCTCACGCAACCAACCTCCGATCGCGACGATTGCCCACGAATTTTCGGAAGTTCCGTTCTATCTCAAGCGGTCAGATATCGAACATTTCGAGAAACCCGAAGACAAAGACTTTGGCCGGTTCCTCGAACACCATGACCGCGCCCTGCTGATCGTCTCCTCGATGGTCACCGAGGAACGCCTTCGTGAAAGCTTTCCCGATCGAGTCGCGATCAAGACCATCGCCGACAGGGGATATGCCAAGATCATTGAAGTCCAACCGGCCGTCGATGTGCCAAAAATCGCGACCGGCGATACGATGAACGTCAAGTGAACAGTCGGCCGAGTCGACCACTGTCCGGCTCGCACGCGGCGTGGACACTTGGTTAGCCAAGTCGTCGAAAAGATAATCTGGAAAACATTTTTTCTAAGCGCCGTCTCGTCTGCCATGCCCTTTTTGCGTGAAGGTTGGGAATCAGTGATTTCCCCGGCATGACCTTTGTCTGCCGCTCCCTAAGATGTCAGCGTCAGAGGCTGGTGCAGCTGATGAGACGGAAAGGTTGTTCGTCATTTTTTTGTGACGATCCCGTTTCGATCCCAAAGATCGAAGCGTGAGCCTTTCCCCTTCGATGACATTGAATTTACAAGGAAATGGAAATATGGGCAGTTTAGTACGACGCGGTTTTTTAGCAGCATTGGCTTTGACCCTGGTGGGAACCGCCGTTGCGGAAGCGTCCGGGTCGAAGCGACCCCCCCGCAAGCCCCCGACACGGATGAAGACCGAGGTCGAAACCAAGGCACGGTTGGTCGGTGTCGGCACGCAGCTCGCCGCTCGCGGTGAAGCCGAGCATGAGGTCGAGACCGTCACCGTGATCGCGACGGGGGTATCGACGACCCAGAGCGAACTCGAAGTGAGCGTCAAGTCTTTGACGTTGGCCGCCGGTTCGGTCGTCAGCTTCCAATTGAACGGTACCACAGTTGGCACCGGCACCGTCAACGCCGGCCGGGCCTCGCTGAAGCTCAAGACGGAACTCGGTGGGACCGTCCCTGCCGTCGTCCAGGGCGACACGCTGACGGTGCTCGGCGCCGACGGCAACGCGATCCTGAGCGGTACCTTCGGTGCCCCCCAAGACCGAAGTCGAGTACAAGTAAGCTCTCGCGATCACGGTCGCTGATCTCAAAGCTTTCATTCACAACCGCGAAGGCCACACCCGCGAGGGGCTCGTCCGTCGCGGCGCATCAGGGCGACCTTTTCGGGTCGCCCTGTTTTTCACGCTGTCACGCGAGTCGTTCGTCCGCCAAAGGTCAGACATCGATGCCAAGTCACGGAAGCAACAGTCAGGAAAACAACAGTCAGGGATCGGAGGTTCGCAGGTGTAGCCGCATGTCGCACCGCTGCGGATCGCCGTGCCGGTCGGGTTTCACGCTGGTCGAGCTGTTGGTCGTGATCGCGATCATCGGGATCTTGATCGGGCTCCTGCTTCCCGCGGTGCAGAAGGTTCGCGAGACGGCCCGCGGCATGCAATGTCGCAACCATCTGAAACAGATCGGCTTGGCCCTTCACAATTACCACGATACTCACCGGCGATTTCCCGTCGGCAACGTCCCGGGGACGAATTTCACCTTCCAGGCGATGGTCCTGCCGCAGCTCGAACAGGAATCGATCCATCAGATGATCGATTTCGGTGCGCGTTCCTGTTTCGATTGGAAATCGTCCCTTCCGGAGCTTCGTGACCCGGGCGGTTTCTTGATCCCCATTTTCAATTGTCCCAGCGACCCGTTTTCGGGCGCGGTCGCGGTGACCGATTCGGGGTTGCACCGTCCGATCGATTACCTCGGCGTTAGCGGTTCGAGCAACGTCGAATTCGACGGGGCGCTCTACAGCGGCAGCAAGACGTCGTTTCGCGACTTCACGGACGGCACCTCGCAGACGCTCTTCGTCGGCGAACGCGGCATCCCCCAGGACCTCGATCATGGCTGGATGGTCTGTGCTTATGGCGAAGATGGCAAAGGGGAAGAAGACAACGTCTTGTCAACCTTCTTCGGGCTGTACCCCGGTTCCGCCGACGGCTTTCACAACAACCATTACTGGACCCACCACCCGCAATCGGCGAACTTTACTTTTGTCGATGGTTCGGTCCGGGCGTTGACCTATTCGATCGAAGACGTGGTCCTCAAATCGCTGTCGTCGCGGGCGGGTGGCGAGGTTGTCGAGCTCGAGTAACGCTCGCTCACCGGTCGGGCATCGAGACCGCTAGCTGGCAGCGGATCAAGACTTTTTCGTGGGGAAGTTCGCGTTCACCCAGGTGACCGCGTCGTCGAGCGTCAAGCCCATCGGGCGATTGGTGTAACCGAGCTCGTCGCGGCCGCGGGCGCTGTTGTACCAATGCAATTGGCTCGACAGGGTCAGCGCGGCGGAATTGAGTTCTGATTCTTCGCCGCTCCATCGAGAAGCGATCGCACCCACGCCACCGCCGACCGCTCGGGCCAACGGGCCCAAGGGCAACACGGGGCTGCGTCGACCCAACCGCATCGCCAATTCGCCCCACAGCTCGCGGTAACGGACGTTGTGGCCCGCCAGGATGTAGTGCTTGCCTTGGGTCCCTCGATCGATCGCCGCCAACACGCCGTCGGCAACATCGCGGACGTCGCAGACGCTGCAACCGCCGGTCGGGCAGTGCGGGATGAATCGGTCACGAAGGGCCAAGACCATCCGTCCGCTGCTCGGCTTCCAATCCCAAGGCCCGAGCATGAAACCGGGGTGTACGATCACGGCATCGAGCCCCGCATCGAGCCTTTGGGTCACCTCGGCGACCGATGCCCGTTTGCTGACAACGTACGCACAGGGGATCTGGTCGTTGTCGGCATCCAAGGGGGTTTCTTCGTCGACGATCGAGCTTCGCGACAGGTCACGGCAAAGGGGGAGGGTGCTGACCGTGGCGATCAAGGCCAGCCGTCGCCGATGGCGCCGCGCGGCTTCGGCGATCGTCGCCGTGCCGTCACGATTGGCCCGCAGCGATTCTTCCATCCGCGACCAACCGAGATGGATCAGCGCCGCCGAATGGATCACGGCATCGCAGTTTGCGACCGCGTTATCGATCACCGTTTCGTCGGTTAATCCCCCGCGGACAAATTCGACATCGAGCGCATCGAAGACGCCGGCCGGCGGCTGGTCACGGACGAGCACCGCCACGCGATCGCCTCGCTCGACCAATTTCCTGACGATGTTGTTACCCAAGAAACCGGTCCCACCGGTTACCAAGACTTTCATTTCGACTCGCAAGCGGAGGGCAAGGCTCGGGCGACGTGCGTTGACAGGCAGATTCGGCCGAACCGGGCGTGTGTTAATGCCGGAAAAGTGACGAAAAGGGTTTCAAATACATCATGGCAAGCAGAGCCCCCCACAGCAATGAGTCGGCTTCACTGATGGCCTGTGCGAACGTCGAATCGACATCGGGCCCGTTGACCCAGCCGGAAACGAGCAACACCAGTAGCCACGCCACGGTTACACCCACGGCGATCGGCCGGGCCGATGCCTTGAATCGATAGAGCTCGACATAGTTCCAGATCATCACCGCCAGCAGAGATAATGAGAGCGGTATGATCACGGCGTCGGATCGCGTCCACTCTTCGCTCGTTTGCGAATCGGCATATTCGACCAACGGTTCTGGAAGGTACGGCTCGGTCCCGATCGAGACCGCCACGTAAATGAAAGTGAGGGCGATCGAGAGGAGCAACAGCCTGCGGAACCGGGACCGGTTGAGCTGTTCGCTTTCCTCGGGTGACTCGATCGGGGCCGGATCGAGCAGTGATGCCTGGTATGGGTTGTCCATCGTCTTTGTTCCTGCACGGATCGTACCGCGATCGTCGTCTCCTGCCGTCAAGCCATTCCGGCCGGCAAGGTACAAATGGGAGCTGCGTTAAAACAGCGCATCGTCCGTCAGCCCAAAGGGTTGAGGATTCACCGTTGTTGAAACCCGATCAGCCGCCGTTGAGCGTTCGCAGAGCCAGCATCAGGGCCTGCGTCCCGCTGCGGGCATGTCCTTGGGCCGCGACGGCGTTGTAGAGTTGGCTGACGAGGGCCAAACCTGGCAGCGCGAGCTTCATCCGTCTTGCTTCCGCCAGCGCGATCCCCATGTCCTTGATGAAATGTTCGACATAGAAACCGGGGGCGAAATCGCCGCCCACGATCCGCGGGGCGAGGTTGCTCAGCGACCAGCTTCCCGCCGCCCCGGACGAGACCGATTGCAGCACCGAAGTGACATCCAGCCCGGCCTTTTCGGCATAGAGCAACGCCTCACAAACTCCGATCATCCCCGAAGCGATCAGGATCTGGTTGACCATCTTGGTGTGTTGGCCCGACCCCGGTCCCCCTTGATGGACGATCGTCTTGCCGAGCCTTTGGAATAGCGGCAACACTCGCTGGAAGGCCTCCGTGTCGCCGCCGACCATGATCGACAGGGTGGCGTTGCGGGCGCCGATATCGCCACCGCTGACGGGGGCGTCGAGCGCGCCGAGCCCCTTGGCCCGTGCCGCCTGGGCGATCTCGATTGCCAACGACGGCTCGCTCGTCGTCATGTCGACCAGCACCGCCCCTTGCCGAAGGTTCGCCAGCAGGCCGCTGCCGCTACCTTCGCCCAGCACCACTTCGCGAACGTCGCTGGGGTAACCGACCATCGTGAAGACGATATCGGACAGTCGCGCCACCTCGGCCGGTGATGCGGCCGTCTTCGCCCCGCGTGCGGCGAGCTCGCGGGTCTTATCGGGGCTGCGATTAAAAACGACGACCTGGCAACCGGCATCGAGCAGATGCCCCGCCATGCTCCGCCCCATGACCCCGGTCCCGATCCAACCGATCGTCAGGTTACGCGTCAACGATTCCGGCAAAGGTGCTTTCGTTTCAGACATCGGTTCAGGGTCACCAGCGATGTTCGGGTCGGTCGAAAATTTCACGCATCAAAATCGCGCTGCGCAGCCCCTGGGGCGAACGCATCATCTGGAGCAACTCTTGGATCTCTCGCGAGATTTGTGCGGCGTCAGCCGGCGCGACCGTCTCTTGGGTCATCGGGGCCCCTGGGCCCGAAGAAGCCCCCTTGGGCGAGGTGCTTTTGGAGACGAGCTCGATGTTCGGCCCCGATTTCGGTCCGCCGGACTTGGGACCTTGGGTGCGCTTCGCCTTGTCGGCTTGGGCCTTTTGGCGGCGCTGCTGCGTCCCTTGCCGCTGGGCATCTTCGGCCTGGTTGGCCAGCTCATTGCGCCGTTTGAGCTCTTCTAATCGGCGGGCGAGCGGTTCGGTCAAAAGCGCCGGTTCGATCTCTTCTTCTAGCGGCACGGCGGCGACCGCACGCTCCATCGGGGCAAAGGCCCGTGCCTTCTGACCCGCGGGTTGGGGCGGATTACTTTGCGCACCTTGTCGCGTCTGACGACGCTGTGCCGCACGTCGCAAAAAATCTTCGATATCGCCACTCATCGCCATCCCCCTCGCCAGCGACACGGGATCGCCACAGCAATTTTCAAGGCCGATCGATCGTCTGCCCCAACAACAGGTACACCGCTAACAGGTACACCCCCAACAGATTACACCGCCCAGCCCCGCATTGCACGATGTCGACCGCCGGGAACCGAAAGTCCCGAGGCGACAAGGCACCGCTTTGACACGCCGGTTGGACAGGGGATTGAAGTGCTCAATGGGTTCAGCCGATCAGGCTGCCCTGCGGCGGGGCGATTCGTTCGCCAGTGGCTCGATTGTAGCCGGTTGATCGGGGCGGATCTCACGTTCGAGCGTGCCGAATTCGAGCTCGGCGAGGCGCTGTGCCAAGGCCGCCGCGGTCGGTCGGGCCGACGGGAGAGGGTCGAGCGTTTGGGCGATTAATTCGGCGATCGGTTCGATCGAAGCGGCCTGCGATTCCGCAGGGGCGATCCAGGCGAGCGTTTCCAGCAACAGCCGCCCCAGTGCCGCGACGTCTTCGGCATCGTCGCCTTCGCGGGTGGTCACTTCCGAGCGGGTCGATGCGGTTGGGGCCGATGCCAACGGAATGGCGCTGCCTAGGTCGATCAGCGTCACGTCACCGCGGGGCGACAGGAGCAGATTCTCCGCGCGGATGTCGCCATGGGCGTAGCCTCCCCGATGGAGCGCCGCGGCGGCGAGTGCGGCCTGACGCGTCCACCACAAGGGAGCGGTCAGCGGCCGGTTCGCGACTTGGCCTAAGTTGGCGACCCCGCTTAGGCGTTGTCGGAGCGTCTCGCCCGCCAGCCGTGCCATCACAAAAAACGGCTCCGCGCCGTCGGTGTTCGCGTCGACGACCGAGATCAAATGCGGGTCGCTGGCCGATGCGGCGGCGTCAACGAAACGGGCCAAACGGTCGATCGCCACGTCACGCCGCGGGGCGGTTTTCGAGACGGTCCGAACCAGGTATTCCCACCGGGTGTTCCCCGGGGCGTCGGCGGGTTGGGCGAGCCAAATCAACGAATCGTCACCGCGGTACCAAAGCCGACCGAGCCGCCAGATCCCGACCAGTCCCCCTGACGGTGCGGGAGGTGCAGAATGCGTGGACAGCGTGGACAGCGCGGACAGCGTGGACAGCGCGGACAGCGTGGACAGCGCGGACAGCGTGTACGGGGCGTCCTGTGCCGATTCCTCGCCGGCCACCGGTGACGGTTCGGTCGAACCCCATGCCACTAACTTCAGCGAGGGTTTCGCGGTATCATCGAGCGGGTCGCTGGAAAGCTCGTTCGGTCCCAAGTTCACGGAACGTTTCGCCTGTTTAAGAATTCGTGATGCGTGTCGCGGTGTCGTCGAAGTCACCCGGACGCGATCCGCTCGCGACGAGGTGACTCCGATTAGATCGTCGATCGGGACGACGCTTAGCCAATCGGCGGCAATGCCGTCGCTAAAGTCAGCTTGTCTTACCAAGTCGTTTCGCTTTGACGGCGAATCGGCACACCCCTTTCCCTCCATTTGGCCCCTTTTTCGATGAATCACTCACCTTTCGCGGGCGATGCCCTTGTTGGTGCCCCAGTTGGTGGCCGTCATGCCAACCGGTTTTCTTCTTTTGGTGCATCGATCCGCGGCGTGGCGACCGCCGTGTTGATCGCGGCCAGCTTCGTGGGGTGCGATCGCGGGTCGCAGGAAACGGGCGGGGCGAAGGGCTCGGGAGATGATGCGTCGACATCCGCCGACGGCTCGACGGGCGGTTCGGACAGCAGCCGATTCCCGCTGACGGCAGGGAAGTACACGGTGTTGGGGATCCTGACCGACAACCAGGACAACGCGAAGTCGAAAGAGAACGTCGAGACGACGATCCTGCGTCACCCCGACGTCGCGGCGCTGGTCGGCCTTTGGAGCCAGAACACGCCGATGATCTTGGCGGCGCTCCAAAGCACCGGGAACATCGGCAAGATCAAGGTCGTCGGCTTTGACGAACACGAGGCGACGCTGCGTGGGATCGCCGAAGGGCATGTCCACGGGACGATCATCCAACAGCCTTACGAATTCGGTTATCGCAGCGTGCAGTGGTTGACGCAAATCGCTCGCGGCGAACAGGTCGATGTCCCGCCGACGGGGCTGATCTTCATCCCGCACAAGGCGATCCGCGGGGATAACGTCAAGCAATTCCAAGCCGACCTCGAAGCGATCCAAGCGGGGCAGGGGCCGCTCTTGGCCGGCGATCTGAAGCTTGACGGCAAAGGGCTCCGCGTCGCCTACATCACCAACAGCGTCGACCCGTTCTGGGTGTGGGCCGAGTACGGCTGCAAGCGGGCCGCCGAACAATTCGGCACCACGGTCGAAGTCCAGATGCCCTCCTCGGGCTCGGTCGAAGAACAGAAACGCTTCCTCGAAACGAACGTCGCCGCGAAACTCGATGGGACCGCCATCAGCCCGATCGATCCTGCCAACCAGGTCGGGATGATCGACGCCGCCGCCGAAGTGATGCCGATCATCTGCCACGACAGCGACGCCCCGGCTTCGAAACGACGCTTCTACCTCGGGACGAGCAACTACATGGCGGGGCGGGCCGCCGGACAACTGATCAAAGAGGCGATCCCCGACGGCGGCAAGGTGATGCTGTTCGTTGGCAAAATGGAGGTACTGAACGCCCAAGAGCGAAGTCAGGGGATCATTGACGAATTGGGAGACAAACCGGTACCGGAAATTTTTCAATCCTTGTGACCGGTTTTACTGGCTTTAACGCCGCCTTGAGCCCCGTTTGCCAGCATACCGTTTTTGGGGAGTCGTGCCTTCCCTAGCCGGTCGGAGTAAACTGGGGGTAGACTTTTATCCACACCCTGAGGAGCGGACCATGAGTGGTTACGGGACCTATTGCGAGGACTATTACCTCAACCTCAACCTGGGCACCGAGATGGATCTCCCTCAGAGTCGTGAATCGTTGCTGCATTTCTTCGAGCAGATTCGTCGGAAGTTTCCATCGCTCGAGCGTTTTTACGGGCGCGAGAAGAACGAATTCGTGCTCGAAGAAGAGAAAGGGCAGGGTCCGTACCGCTGGGTCTCGATCGAGCCCCGTCGGGTGAGCAGCGGTTACCTCAACCCGCCGACGCTCGAAGAGGCGATGGAGCAGCACGAGTTGGTGCTGGAGCTTGTCCCGTACGAGCTGTCGCTGAGCCCGTTGGACTGCGAATCGCTCGGCGTGGTGTTGGGGTTTGACTTCACCTGCCGCGGCAACCATAGCGAAGTTCTCGCCGAGGCGCTCGGGGTCACCCCGGCCCTGGAAAAATTCTTCACGATCCCCGGCAGCCGCTTGCTGTCGATCGACCCCGCGATCCAATTCGCGTTGGATGACGATTGCAAGACGCAGGTGCGGGTCAGCTTCGAATCGCGGACGACGGCCTTCCACGTCCGCTCGGGCGAATTCCCCGAAGAGCAATTGAGCGTCTACCTGATGCTCCGTCGCTTCGAAAGCCTCGCCCCGGGCGAAAATTACGTCGACGAGTTCCGCAGGCTGACGAAACTCTGCCGCGAGATCGCGGACGATTACCTCGTGAACTCCGTCCTCGTGCCGCTGCAACAGGCGATCTCGTTACGCTGAGCGGTCGTGTTAGCGATCACAAGCGGCAGCGATAAACGAACGCGGGAGGGACGTTGGCCCAAACGGTAGGGCTCCGTTTGACCTCGCCGAAGGTCGATCGCAACCGATTGGCGAAGCGTCTTCCGGCAGGGAGGATCACCCCCTGCCAATAGGCGAAGGTCGAGAAATGGCCGCCGGGCCGCAGGACGTTCAGCATCGCGCCGAAACATTCGTCCTGGAGCGAATCGGGGAAGGCCGCCCAAGGGAGCCCGCAGAGGATCGCGTCGACCTTGTCGACACCTTCTTGCCGACAGAACGCTTCGACATTGGCGACGCTCCCTTCGTGGACCGAAACGCCCGGGCAGCGGCTACGGGTGAGCGCCGCGAATTCGGGCGACCGTTCGATCGCAAAAAATTTCGTCCCGGGGCGAAGCGATCGCACGATCCGCTCGGTAAAGACCCCCGTCCCCGGCCCGTATTCGATCACAGCTTTCGCGGCGTCCCAATCGACCCCCTGGACCATCATCTCGGCCAAGCGGTTGCTGCTGGGGAGGACCGCCCCGACCTGGATCGGGCGACGGAGGAAGGTCCGAAAAAAAGTCAGCGCGTCCGACATGCGTTGGCCTGGTGGTGAATCCGTGTGTTGATCCGCTGGTGAATCCGCTGGTGGGTTGGCCCGCGGGACCGATCCCCAGGCGGCATGTTCGATGTTGCAAAAATGCATGCAATTTTGCGTGAATAATTGCCTGCACTTTTGCAGGTTTTGACCGGCGCCCGGTTCACAGGTCCCAAGCCTGCGCGACCGCCTCGTTGACGACCCGGCCGCGATGGATGTTTGCGGCGTCCTGCAGCGGGCCGGAGTTTTCGGCCGACCCTTTGATCCCGATCGAGGCCAGTTTCTTGACCCATGGCAACGTGGCGTTGCACAGCGCGTAGGTGCTGGTGCGACCGACCGCGCCGGGCATGTTCGTGACGCAGTAATGGACGATGTCGTCCACCAGGTAGGTCGGGTTTCGGTGCGTCGTCGGCTTGCTCGTTTCGAAACATCCCCCTTGGTCGATCGCGACGTCGATCAGCACGGCGCCGGGCTTGAGCCGTTTCAGATCGGCGGCGGTAACGAGCTTGGGCGCCTTCGCGCCGGGGATCAGCACCGACCCGATCACCAGATCGGATAGCGCGAGCTGTTCGAGGATCACATGCCGGTCGCTGAAGAGGACGTTCACGTTGGGCGGCATCGTGTCATCGAGGTACCGGAGCCGATCGAGGTTCACGTCGAGGATCGAGACGCTGGCGCCGAAGCCCGCGGCGATCTTCGCGGCGTTGGCGCCGACAACGCCCCCGCCGAGGATCGTGATGTGGGCCGGCATCACCCCGGGGACGCCCCCCAGCAAAATCCCGCGTCCCATCTGAGGCTTCTCCAGATACTTCGCCCCCTCCTGGATGCTCATCCGACCCGCCACTTCGCTCATCGGCGTCAAGAGTGGCAACCGCCCTTGCGGGTCACGGAGCGTTTCGTAGGCGAAGCACGTCGCACCGCTGGCGATCATCGCTTCGGTCAATCCCTTGTCGGCGGCGAAGTGGAAATAGGTGAACAGCCCCTGGCCGCTGCGGATCATCGGCCACTCGGCAGGCTGGGGCTCTTTGACCTTCACGATCAAGTCCGATGTCGCAAAGACATCTTCGGCCGTCCCCAGCTCCGCGCCGGCTTCGAGGTAACTGTGGTCGGCGATCCCCGAACCGAGCCCCGCGCCGGCCTGGATCATCACGCGATGCCCCGCCTGGACCAACATCTCGACCCCCACGGGCAACATCGCCACGCGGTACTCGTCCGCTTTGACTTCTGCGGGAACTCCGATCTTCATCGCCACTCGCCTGGGAAACGGGTCCTTGAAACGGCGGAAGGTCCGCCATGGCCTCTCGCTAGATTCATCTTAGCGGAGCCGGACGCGATCGGTTAGCGGCATGAGCCCAGCGGTCTAACCGCAAAGCGAAGTTCTGGAAAAGACGTGCGAATTCGTGCTCGTGCACAGTGAAATCGTGCTCGTGCTCGTGCTCGTGCTCGTGCTCAGTGAAACGGTGCTCGTGCTCGTGCTCGTGCTCGAATCGAGGCAGTCATGACAGAACACTTCTTCGACCACGATTTGCTTCACCTCGAGAAACCGATCACGAGCGCAAACCAAGATTGCTATACGGTTTCTTGATGCTCACGCGGATGGCAATGGGCTTCGATGGTGTTGCCGAACAGGAGATCGAATATGCTCTGGGGGTCGATTACGAGCACGAGCACCGTTTCACTGAGTACGAGCACGAAGAAGAGCCAGAACAAAACGTTGCCGACGAAGGCCTTGGTCAGCCGTGTTTGACTCACGTCGCTTCAACCCTCGGCCTGGCTGATCGCCCCCGTTATCCTTCATCGGCTAACGTCGAACTGGTCGTTTCATCGGCTAACGCCGAACGGGTCGTTTCATCGGCTAACGCCGAACTGGTCATTTCATCGGCTAACGCCTAACTGTGATCGCCGAACCTTGGGTGAGGATCCCCATCAGGTCGCCGGCGTCGCGGCCCCGAAGGCTGATGCAACCCGCCGGGCTAAAGTCCCCCGGGTTGGGGCTGCCGTGGATGCAGAGCTTTTGGCCGAGGTCGATCCACAGGTTGCCGTACGGGTTGCGGGGATCGTCAGGGGCGATCGGCGAACCGTCTTTGTCGTAGAAGGTTTGCGAGTTCTGTTTGTCGAGCACGGTGTAGGTCCCTTCGGCGGGAGCGGCCTCGTTATTGACCTTGATCGGGAATCGTCCCGCATACAGGTCGCCGAGGAAAATCGTCAATTCGCTACGGGTCAAATCGACCTCGCCTCGGAACGGGCCGCGAACGACCTTCAGCTCCGTTCCCGGAAGGACGGTGACCGGGTCTTCGATCGCGTTGATGTTCGCGAGCAATTGCCAGGGGATCTCGTACCTCGCCGCGACTTCCATCAACGTCTCGGATTGGCCGACGCGGTGGGGCTGTTCCAACATGTGACGGCGGGAATAGATCACGATCCCGGCGAGCGGGTCGAGGCGGCTGAGGAGCGCGGCCCGATCCGATTCGGTGATCCCGGGGGTATGATAGAAGAGGCTTAAGGTCGCGAGCGCCTGGGCCGGTTGGTCGGCGGCGAATTGGCGGTCCGCTTGTTGGACCGCGTTGACCAGCCCCGACTGCGTCGGCTGGCCTGATGTGCCTTGCGCCGCATTTGATGCCAGTGCACCCGCGGCCCTCGCGCCTGCCGCCACCGCACCGGCCGCCACTGCGCCGGCCGCCACGTCACCGGCGGCCATCGACGACGGATCTGCTTGCGACCCGCCCGGCAGCGGCGGCAATGCGAAGCCGCCAGCGTCACCGCGGTTGGCGGCGGCTTGTTTCGATACGTCCGAATTCCAGCTCGCCGCTTGGTTCGCCGAAGGCTCAGCGCCGGGGGCCAAGTTGGCCAGCGATTGCGGGTCTGGGAGAGTCAACGAGGCGGTTTGGGTGCTCGGGTAGCCTTGGTTAGCTTGCGGTGCGCCAGCTTCCGACGCGCCGGCCGCTGCGGCATCGAGCGATTTGGGCAATTGGATCCCCGCCAATGGTTCGGCCGAGCCGGCGATCGTCTCGCCGATCGGTGTCGACGCGGGAATTGCCGGATCAGCGGTCGCAATTGCCGAGGGTGCCATCGCCCCTTGCGGGTCGGGGAACGCCAGCCCCGCGCCCAAGCCGCTAGTGGCTGATGCGTTCGGGGTCGATCCGGGGATCGGGGTCGACGAAGCGATCGGGGTTGAGGCCGGGACGCCGATCGGGGTCGTTGCACCGATCGGGGTTGAAGAAGCGATCGGGGTCGACGATGCGGATCCGGCGTCGCTCAAAAGCGATTGCCCGCCGCCGTCCTTGGCTTGGGGTGTGGTGATCGCTTCGGCGGGTCCGCCGGTCAACAATTTGGGGTCCGAAGCGGCTGCAGGGGTGCTCGGGTCCTGCGACGAGTCCGAGAAGCTGAACGAGGGTCCCAAGTCGTCGCTCGGTTTGGCATTCGGGTCGACGATCGCTTCGGGCAACCCGTCTTCGATCGACATGTCACCGAAATCGCCCTCCACCATCAAGTTGGCGACCTCCGCGGGCAATGGCTCGGGCTGGGCGGTCAGCGAGACGTAGCAGCCATAAGCGACTGTCATCAGCAACAAGACCACAAAGGCCGTTTTGATCGTTTGCACTCGTCGGTTCCTCCCGAATGAATGACGCCGTTCCATCGGCGGGCGCAGAGCAAGCCGCGCCAACACCTCACGCCGGCCTTGTAACCGATGCGCGAGGGGCGAATCCAGATCGATTGTCCGGCAAAAATCGCCCGTTCAAGCCACCCGTTCAAGCCACCCGTTCAAGCCACCCGTTCAAGCCACCCGTTCAAGCCACCCGTTCAAGCCACCCGTTCAAGCCAATGGGGCGCTCTGGGCAGAATGGACCAAGACGACGACCCGGGCCGCGATCGCTTCGCCATGGCCGATCGGCCCGATCCCCTCGCCGGTCTTCGATTTCAACCCCACCGCACCGATCGGGATTTCGAGGATGTCGGCGATCCGTTGGCGGATCGTCTCGGTGTGGGGGGCGAATTTCGGCTGCTGGGCGAGGATGACGCAATCGACGTTACCGATCTGCATCCCGTGTCCGCGGACGCGGGCTAAGGCTTCGACCAGAAAATCGGCGCTGTCGCGGCGGTGGTTTCGGTCGTCGTTGTCGGGAAAGAGCCGCCCGATATCGGGTTCGGCGACGGACCCCAACAGCGCGTCGGTGATCGCGTGCAGCAGCACATCGGCGTCGCTGTGGCCGATCGCATGGACTTCGCCCGGGACGTCGACGCCGCCGATCCGTAGCGGCCCCCCGTTCCCTAACCGGTGCGTGTCAAAACCCAACCCGACGCGGATCGGAAAGTTCATGGCTCGGCTCCTGCGGCACTGGGATATCTGCTCGGGATCGACTACAGTCACGGCGACGTTGACTCGTTGTCTTAACATGAACCCTGCCCGTCGCGAAGGTGTTTGGAGTGAAACCGAGCAAGAAGACGGCCCCGGCAAAAAGCGCGGCGGCCCCTCGAAAAACGGCCGCCTTGAAGAAAGGGGTCCAGACCAAGAAGGCGGTCCAATATGCCGACGACCCGAACTCGCCCGTCCGGTCGTTCATGCGGACCCATTACCGCCATTTCAACGCCCGCGAATTGACCGCCGCCGCCCAGGGGTACCTCGATTTCGTCGCCCCTAAAAACGGTGGCAAGATGATGGTCACCCTCGCGGGGGCGATGTCCACCGCCGTGATCGGAGTCTCGTTGGCCGAAATGATCCGCCAAGGGAAGGTCCACGCCATCACCTGCACCGCGGCGAACCTCGAAGAAGACGTCTTCAACCTCGTCGCCCACAACGATTACCGCGTCATCCAGGATTGGCGTGCCCTCTCGGTCGCCGACGAACTCGAGCTCCGCGATTCGGGCTTCAACCGCGTCACCGACACCTGCATTCCCGAAACGATCGTCCAGCACATCGAACACCGCATGGTGAAGCTCTGGCAAAATGCCGCCAAGAAAGGGGAAACGAAACTCCCCGCCGAATACTTCTTCGAACTGCTCGATGACCAAAGCCTCAAGAAGTATTACCACGTCCCTCGCGAACACAGTTGGCTCGCGGCCGCCAAGGACGCCGGGATCCCGGTGATCGTCCCCGGCTTCGAGGACTCGACGATGGGGAACATCTTCGCCGCACGCGTCTATGACGGGACGCTGTCGACCGACCGCGTCGTCGCGTCAGGCGTCGCGCAAATGATTCACTTGCTGAAATGGTACCAGTCCGTTTCGGCCAAAAGCCCCGTCGGTTTCTTCCAGATCGGCGGTGGGATCGCGGGCGATTTCCCGATCTGCGCCGTCCCGCTGTTGATCCAAGACCTGCAGATCGAGACGGCCCTCTGGTCGTATTTCTGCCAGATCAGCGATGCGGTGACGAGCTACGGCGGTTACAGCGGCGCCCCGCCCAACGAAAAGATCACCTGGTACAAGCTTCACCCCGAAGCCCCACGCTTCATGATCCAAAGCGACGCGACGATCTGTGCCCCGCTGGTCTTCGCTTACGTCTTGGGTTTGTGATCGCGGCCCCGCTCGCCGCATCGCCGGCGATCTTGTCGCTCGAACGGCTCGCCGCTTACCAATCGGTCAGCGGCCCGGTCGCTTGGGCCTTGAAGAGCTGGTGCTGCGCGTCGCAAAACCGGTCGGTCATCCCGGCCAGGTAATCGCTCACCGCCCGCTTCACCCCCACCTCCGTCGCCCGTGTCCTGAACCGTAGCGGCAGCCGGTCGGGGTCGGCGACCAACCCATGAAACAGCTCCATCAGCCGATCGCTCGCCGCCTGCCGGACCTGCATCAGCCTGGGGTGGCGATAGACGGCATCGAACAGGAACCTTTGCAGCTCCACCCGCTCGATGGTGATTTCGGTCGAATGCCCCAGCCTCACCCCATCGGCCCGCACCTCGTCGGCCGTCCGCCCCTGACATTCTCGCAACCGTTCGGCCGATTCGCCAAGCAGGTCGCCGACCTGTAGGTCCAGCAGCGCGTGGACAAGCGCCTGCCGCTGGCGGCTGGGGGGCATCTCTCCCGACCGGTGGTGCACCAAGTCGATCGCCCTGCGGACAAGGGCCAACTTGCGGAGCTCCGATTGATCGATCAACCCCATCTGCAACGCGTCGTCGACGTCGTGCGAGTTGTAGGCGATCGAATCGGCGAGGTCGACGACCTGGACCTCCAACAGCGGCGCGACCCCCACGGCCGCCTCCGCCTTGTGCGCCCGCGTGTCCTGGCCGCCGAGCACTTCTTGCGACAAATTCAAACCGGGAAAATCGGTGAACCGCTGTTCGAGCTCCGTCACGATCGTCAGCGCGAATTGGTTGTGCGAAAAACCGCCCTCGCCCCGCATCGCTTCGGCCAAGATGTCCTCGCCGCAATGGCCGAACGGGGGATGCCCGATGTCATGCACCAGCGCCAACGTCTCCGTCAAATCCTCGTTCAACCGCAGCGTCCGCGCGATCGTGCGTGCCACCGACGCGACCTCGAACGTGTGCGTCAAACGCGTCCGATGGTATTCCCCCATCTCGCCGGTAAAGACCTGCATCTTCCCCGATAGCCTGCGGAACGCGCTGCAGTGCAACACCCGGTCGCGGTCGCGGGCGTAAGGGCCGCGATAGGCATGCTCCGCCTCGGGGTGTCGCCTCCCCGCGGTGTCGCGGCTGTGCATCGCGTAGCTTGCCAACAGCAAATGCTCGCGGTTGCCGACCTGGCTCAGGTCGAGCGTCCACGTCAGGTCGGGGATTTCGGTCAGGTTCGGGGGACTCGCCATGTTTCTTAGTCTATGTCTTGGGCCCACCCCAAGGCCAGACCGATGCTCCTGCTGCCGCCCCCTTGCGCCCCCGCGATCGGTTAGCCGATCACACCGTCCTGACGACGTACCGGCCTGACGACGTAACGGTTCCCTTTCGCCGCGACGATCGTCACTTCGACACCGTCACCGACGAAGTCCCCTTCCGTGACGACCTCGAAGATCGCGTCCCCCACCCGCAGCTTGCCGCTGGGACGCAGCGGCCCCAGCGTCACCCCGACCGTCCCCGCGGCGAGCGTTTCGCGGTCGACCGCAATGGCACGTTCCCCTGCCGTCAACGTCGCGACCGAAGGGACGCTGTCGGCCGCCGTCGGGGCGAGCGCCAAACGGCTCAGCAGCGGCAATTCGCCGAGGTATTTCCCCAGCAACATCATCCCCAGCACAAACCCGACCAGCGCCGCGATCACCACCCCCACGTCGCTCATCAGGCTCGTCAAATCACGCGCGCTTTCGGGCATCATCACCCGCCGCGATGCCAGCACCAGCGCCGCAAAGGCCATCCCCACCCCCGCGATCCCCGCCACTCCCGTCCCCGGGATCACGACCAGCTCCAACCCGATGAAGACCAACCCGATCAGAAACAGGATCACCTCGAACCAACCCGACGTCCCCCCCAAAAACCGGCTCCAAAAGAAGAGCCCGAAACAGAGGATCGAAATCAAACCCCCCAGCCCCACGCCGGGTGCCCCAAGCTCGATGACTAGCGCGATCAAACCGATCACGAGCAACAGCCACGTCACCGGGGCCGAATTCAAGATCAGGATCAGCGTGTCGACGCCGCTGGGGAGGATCAACGGCACCGGCCCCTCGACCCCGATCGCCGCGGGCAACGCTTCGAGGTCATCGACGACAAGATCGGCCATCCCGAGCTCCACCGCACGCTGGCCGTTGGCGGTAAAAAACATCCCCCCCGATGCCTCGCGGATCACCGCCCCCGTGTCCCACGCGTCGGGCGATTCGAGCGCCGCCCACTCGCGATCGGTCATGTACCGCACTTCGCCATCCGATTTGCGGAGACACTTCGTCACGACGCGGTCCTTGTCGACCATCGTCTCGGCCAACGCCTCAGGGCGGCCATGCCGCGACGCGAGGTCACGGATCTGCTGTGCGAGCAAGCTGCGGGCTTTCTCGGGCGCGTACCGAAATGCCGAGTCCTCTCCCATGACGATCATCCCCGCATCGCCGATCCGCCCCCGCGAAGCGATCAAGATCCGATCGGCGGCCAACGCCAAGATCGCCGCGCCACTGATCGCTTCCCGCCCGATGTAAGCGATCGTCTCGATCCCTTCCCCGTCCCGCGCCTCTTCGATCATCCGGACCAGATCGAGCGTCGTGCTGAGGTACCCCCCAGGACTGTCGATGTCCAAGACGATCCGCTTCGCACCTTCCCGGACCGCCGTCTCGTACCGCCGACGAAGCAGCGCACCGCTGAGCGGATCGATCTGCTGATGAAAACGGATCATCACCGTCTTCACCGCAGACGCCGTCTTGTTGCCATCCGCCTCAGTGCCATCCGCATCAGGGCCATCCGCGTCAGGGCCATCCTTACCTTCCAGCGGCGCCTCGTCATTCGCAACCGCCGCGGCGTCCGGTTTCGCTGCCGTCCCGTCGGCCCGGCTCATTCGCAGCACCGGGTCGAGCCCCAATCCGATCAAAACGCAGGCCCACCCCGCCACAACCGCCATTCGAGAATGC
>JBEIRZ010000073.1:0-17025 GCA_040375695.1 Planctomycetaceae bacterium | reverse complement strand
TAATGTTTTTAAGTCGTAGAGAGCTATGATTTCTGCGGTTATTACTCTTAGCCAATATTCCTGATGCGATATACCACCGAAAATCGCGATCGCCGATTGGGCGATCTTGCCGCCGTCAAGCGGTAAGACGGGGACGAGATTCATCAAGCCCCACATGATGCTTGGCAGCACGAAGAAATTGACACCGGCAAAGAGCGCGGCGCTCTCCAAGGGTTCTCCATCCCCTTCGCCCGAAAGTTGTCCCAGTGGGGTCGGCAAAAAACCCATCATCTCGACCCGATAGCCGAGTTGTCGCACCAGCACGCAAACTAAAATAGCCACTCCGATTTGTAGGGCTGGGCCGGCCAGGGCGATGATAAGTTCTTGGCTCGGGGTCAACCGTCCCGCAAACCCGATCCCTCGTCCGCCGCGACGAAGGCTCGACGGGATCGCTAGTCCGCCGAAATGATAGAGCAAGATCGAGGATTCGATCCCGAAGCGACGAAATGCAAAAGCATGACCTAACTCATGGATCAGGATTGACACCAAAATGCAACCGCCCCAGATCATGAGTAGCGGGATCGAACCCGGGCTTGCTACCCCGAATTGCTGGTCCAACCAGCGGGATTGGTCATAGCCGAGGACGACCGCGATCAGCCAGAAACTCCATGCGATCCGGGTGGGGAATCCGAAGCATTCGAATCGCAGGTCGTACGGTGATTCGGCGGGCTGTTGAAATAGCATCGGATGTACACTTAAACTGGCGGCGACGTAGACGATTGAGGCCGATATTCTTCATTCCCACCTCTCAACATGACATCCGTTTCGAAGTCGAATCCGAGCGAGGCGAGGTGGTATCGATCACGGATGAGACCGCTTAGCCTGAGGCATCAACCGATGATAACGGTTGCGATTGCTTCGGGTATGGGGCTCGTGCTGCAAAGGTATGCCGGAACTTCGATTTGGCTTTGGGTCGGGTTTGTAGGGTTCATGTTGATCGCATCCGCGCTGACATCGGGACTACTTCGGTGGGGGTGCATTCTCGGACTAGTCATGGCAGCGATGGCGATCCGTTGGCAGGCGGACGAAACCCGTTACCGTTCGTCAAGCGTTTTCTGGCAAGTCGGCGATGAAGCCTGGCCGGCGCTGGTTGTTGGCCGAGTTTCGGGCTTGGTCTACCGGTATCCAAAGCCAGGGATGGATGGTAGGTCTGGGGCGGACGCGTGGCAAACGCGATTCACTTTGCAAGTCGACCAGGCCCGCCATCGAGATCGCTGGATCCAATGTGCCGGCGGACTGGCGGTAAGCATTGACGAAGACATTCCTGAGATAAGGGGGGGCGACCGCTTGCGGATTGCAGGGCGGCTAGATGAATTCAGGATGCCCTCCAACCCTGGTGTCAGCGACCGGTCTTTGGCCGACCGTAATCGGCATCAACACGCTCGCCTCCTGGTGCGTTCGCGAACACAAGTTGAGATGTTGGACCGCCCCAGATGGTCGCTGTTGGCGATCGCTGACCGTCTCTCGCGTAGTGGCGAACAGACGCTGAATGCGTGTTTGGGGGCGAATACCGGCGCGCTGGCATCCGCCTTGGTTGTTGGCCGACGGTATTCGCTCGATGTCGAACTGCAAGATCAGCTTCTCGAAACCGGAACGGTCCACATGCTTTCGGTCAGCGGTCTTCATTTGGGGATTCTGGCCTTATCGCTGAGGTACCTAGCGATCATGCTGCGGCTTCGACGGCACTGGCAATGGGGTTTCGTAGCGATTTCCTGCGTCGTTTTTGCGGCCGTGACCGGGGCACAGCCGCCTGTGATTAGGGCCGCGACGCTCGTTGGTGTGATGCTTCTCGCATACGCTTCGAATCGTGTCGATTCGCCTCTGAATTCACTGTCGGCGGCCGCTTTTTTGCTGATGATCATCAACCCGACCAATTTATTCCAAGTGGGGGTTCAGTTGTCATTTCTGGCCGTCGCAACACTTTTCGTGGCCGGGCAAAGGTCAGATCCGATTCGGAATGAATTGCGTGTCGAAGAAGAAGTCAACCGTATGCTCCGATCGACCTATGGCCCCTGGCGTAGACGTATCGGTTTAGCTGCGGACCGATTGCGGGACGCCCTTTGGTTCAGCCTTTGTGTGACGCTTACAACAACCCCACTGGTATGGTTGCACTTTAATATCGTTTCCCCGATCGCTGTCGTGGCGAATGTCCTGCTGAGTCTTCCCCTAACGGTCGGTCTGATAAGCGGTCTGGTGGCTGTTTGCATCGGCTGGATCAGTCCCTGGTTGGCGGCACCCGCCGTATGGCTATGCTTCGGGTCTCTCTCCATCATTCAATGGTTTGTGGGGGTTGCGGCGGATGTCCCCTGGGGGCACTTCTGGTTGCCATCGCCGCCGGCTATTTGGGTGGTTGGGTATTATCTGGCCCTGTCGGTTGGCCTGATCCTGCGAGGCGGCGGGGTTCCGATTGGTAAGTTTGGTTTCATCGCCTGTTCGTGCCTTTGGTTCCTTGTAGGGCTGTTGTTGGCCATTGGTCGTTCCCGTTCGGACGACCGCCACCTGACTGGCATTTTTTTAGATGTCGGACATGGGACCAGCGTTATCCTGCAACTTCCCGATTCACGGACGATGCTCTATGACTGCGGTTCTTTGGGGAATCAGCAAGGTTCGGCGCGGGGAATCCAGGAGCCGTTATGGGCGATGGGGCTTACCCGGTTGAACACGGTTTTTCTGTCACATGCCGACGCGGATCATTACAACGCCTTGCCAGGGTTGTTACGTAGGTTTCGGGTCGACGAGTTGGTCGTTCCGAAAGGGATGTTCGATTCGGAGAAACCTGGCCTGATTCCGATTCGAGATGTCGTCGAGAAGAACGATATCAAGGTCCGCGAAGTCTCTCGTTGGGAGGGCGATCGGCACGCATTCGGTGAATCGATCGAGATCATGCATCCACCGCCGTGGCGAATCGCCGGGAACGATAACGCGAACAGCCTTGTGATTCGTTTTGATCATTTAGGAAGGAGCTTATTGCTCCCAGGAGACTTGGAACCGCCGGGGCTCGCACACGTTTTGGAGCAACCAAGACCATCCCCAGGGGGAGTGCTGATGGCCCCACATCATGGTAGTTTGACGGTCGACAATCGAATGATTTTAGACTGGTCTCGGCCCCGGGAAGTGATCGTCAGCGGCGGATCGCGGGCTCGGAGGCCAGAGGTTTTAGACGCCTTAGGCGTGAGGGGAAGCGGGGTTCGAGTGACTGCTCGGGATGGCGCGATCCGGGTGCGTCTTGGCGAGTCGGGTATCGAAGTCCGGTCTTGGCGTGAAGATCCTTGGTGACCCCCCGTTCAGCCGGTTTTTCGTGTTTACGGCACAGGGGCTTTGTCATGCGGATTTACAAGATCGTTCCGCGAAATCTGTGGGAGCTTGCCGTCGTGCGGGGGGAGTTCCATGGTTCGCCAGTCGACGAGCGAGATGGGTTCATTCATCTGTCGGCACAGGATCAGGTAGAGGGGACCTTGCGGTTGCATTTCGTGGGCCAATCAGACTTGCTGCTGATTGGTGTCGATGCCGCTTGCCTTGGGGAAAGCTTGCACTGGGAGCCGTCCCGGGGAGGCCTTCTGTTCCCCCACCTTTTCAGCCCACTTTCGTTAAGATGTGTCGTTTCGACGGATGCTTTGCCACTGAAGCCAGACGGGAATCACGATTTTCCACCATGGTGGGGACTTTCTGGGGGCGAAGGACCGCGGAAAAGTGTCCGTTGATTATGCTGATCTGCTTGACGCGGCCTCCGCTAGATGCCAGCATTCGGCCAGACGTTTTGCGCATGATTACGGGCCGATGCCCCTGCATTGGTGGTAAATCGGCAACACGTGTCACTCATCCCACGGCGCGTCCTGGCGTGCCCCATTCCCTCCTACAAATCGACCCGGCTCATGAACGATTCGACACAGAAGTCCGCGCAATTGATGTTTTGGGGTTGCTTCATCGCGCTCATCACGACCGCGTTCGCGTTCGTCACGCGGACCTTCATGATCAACAACGCATCCATGTGGCCTCGGGATTTCGGATTGGACAAGGTTCAGGCCCAGGAATTATTCGGTGCCGGCATCTGGCCGTTCGCTATCAGCATTATCTTGTTCAGCCTAGTGATCGATAAGGTTGGCTACCGGGTCGCGATGATTTTTAGCTTTTTATGTTATGCGGTTTATGCCGCGCTAGCCCTCCTTGCCTACTCGACTGTGAAGGCTGACGGGTTGGCCGGTGATTCCTTGGTCGCCGCCCAGGCCAAAGGGTTTTGGCTATTGAAGGTGGGCTCGATCATCCTGGGTTTGGGTAACGGGACGGTCGAGGCCTTCATCAACCCTGTCGTGGCGACGATGTTCAGTCGTAATAAGACGCAGTGGTTGAATATCCTCCACGCGGGTTGGCCGGGCGGGTTAGTGCTCGGCGGGCTGATCACGTTGGGATTGGGAAGTGCCGCAACTGACGATTGGCGGCTGTTGATTTACATCATCGCGATACCGGCATTGATTTATGTCGGGATCTTATTTTTTCTTGAGTTTCCCGTATCCGAACGGGTAAGCACTGGGGCGACATACAAAGAGATGCTCGCCGAATTCGGGGTGGTCGGGGCGGCGATCGCGTCTTATCTCATTTTCCGGCAGTTGGGGGATGTCTTTTCTATGCCCGCGTGGCTGGTCTGGGTCTTGATCGTGGCGGCCGTGGCCGCTTACGGCCTGTATTGTCAATCGTTAGGTCGACCGATGATGATTTTCCTATGTCTCATCATGATGCCTTTAGCGATCACCGAATTGGGAACCGACGGGGCGATCACCGGGATCATGGAAGAGCCGATGAAGGCAGCTGGCTTCAACCCGCTGTGGGTGTTGATTTACACCTCCGCGATCATGATGGTTCTTCGCTTTTTTGCCGGCCCGATAGTGCATCGAATTTCCCCGTTGGGCCTTTTGGCCTGTTGTGCCGCTTTGGCGATCGGCGGGCTGTATTGCCTCAGCTGGGTGACCACCTTCGCGAGCATCTTCATGGCCGCGACCCTTTATGGGGTTGCTAAGACTTACTTTTGGCCGACGATGTTAGGTGTCGTTTCCGAACAATTCCCCAAGGGTGGGGCCGTGACGCTCAACGCAATTGCCGGCATCGGGATGCTCACCGTTGGGATCGTCGGAGGGCCGCTGATCGGAAAAATGCAGGAGGACTCGGCGAAGGACGCTGTCACGGCGAAGATGCCCGGTGTTTACGAGCAGATCCAGCGGGCCAGCACTTATTTCCTCGGCGACTACACAGCGGTGGATGAGGAGAAATTGGCCGGCCTTGAGGGTGAGCAGGGTAAGCAAGCGGGTGAGATCATCAAGGCTGCCAAGCAAGGTGCCTTGGCCAAAGTGGTCGTCTTTCCGGCGTTCATGCTGTTGTGTTATTTGGGGCTGATTGCCTACTTCAGGTCGCAAGGCGGATACACCGCGGTCCACTTAACCGCCGCGGGGGATGAGACCCACCCTTCCCATCGCGAAGGTGCTGGCATCGATCGTGATGTCACGGCAGATGAAGCGCTCGCCGATGGTGCGATCGGCCCAAGAGGCTGATCGCCAACAGTGCACCCATGTCTATGCAACCGCGGCTTGATTGTTCAACGAGTCAAGCCCGCGGTTGGTTAAACGATCGGCCGGCTCGTTTTCGTCCCGTCACCGGCGAGAAATGCGTCCCCAGCGATCTCCGCGAAGTGCGTCAAAGCGATATCGATTCACCAACCTTCAAGACGATCGGCTCGGCGTCTGACTCCGCGCGCACCCTATCGGCCCAGGCGTGCGGGTCCTGGTCGATGGGTGGCCAAGTCCCGTAATGGGTTGGTAGTGCCTTTGCAGGTCGTATCGTCCTGATAGCTCGGATCGACTCATCGATCCCCATGGTGAACAAATCGCCTATCGGCAGCACGGCGAGATCTGCGCCCAGTGCGTAATGGGCCATATCGCTGAAGAAACCCGTGTCACAAGCAAAGTAAATCCGCTTGCCGCACGCCTTCAGAACGAATCCGCCTGGGCAGCCACCATAACTGCCGTCGGAAAAACTGCTGCTATGGAAAGCCGGCGTCATCAGGATCTCGCCCGATGCGATGGCGACCTTACCGCCTGTGTTCATTCCGACGGAGCGTTTGACGCCGTGGTGCCTTTCGAACCACTGCGTTATCTCGAAGTTGGCTATTAGCGTCGCTTCTCCAGAAGCGGTGAAGTTATGAACATCCGCGACATGATCGTGATGGGCGTGTGAAACCAAAACGTGGGTCACTTTGCCCAAGTCGCTCGGTCGACACTTTGCCGCAGGGTTTCCGGTTAGGAACGGGTCGAGAATGATGCGATCGGACGCGGCTTCGATTAGCCAGGACGCATGACCGAGCCAAGTTAAACGAATCGCCATCGGTAACTTACTCCCACGATTGGCCTCGCAGTCGGGCCAGTTCCATGGCGTCCTTATCGCCCCGGCCAGACAAACAAACGACAAGGTTTTGATCACGACGCATTTCGGAGGCGAGAGGGATTGCTTTCGCGATCGCGTGAGACGTCTCCAGGGCGGCTAGGATCCCTTCGTTTCGCGCCAATGTGTCGAAAGCTGCTAACGCGTCACCATCCTTGCAGTCAAGGTAATCGACTCGACAGGTGTCCTTCCAGTAGCTGTGTTCGGGGCCTACCCCTGGGTAGTCCAGTCCGGCGCTCATCGAATGGACGTCACATGTCTGACCATCCTCATCCTGCATGACGTAGCTGTAACTGCCGTGCAGTACCCCAGGGGATCCGAAAGATAGAGGTGAGGCATGATCGCCAGGGTTATTACCTCTGCCTCCCGCCTCAACTCCAACCAGCCGAACCTTATCGTCTTCCACGAACGGATAGAACATCCCCGCGGCGTTGCTGCCTCCTCCTACGCAGGCCATCACACAGTCGGGGAGTTTGCCGAAGGCATCAATGCACTGGGCCCGGGTCTCTCGGCCGATAACCGACTGAAAGTCACGCACCATCATCGGGAAGGGGTGAGGACCAATGACGCTGCCGATGATGTAATGGGTCGTTTCTACGGACGACATCCAATCTCTCATCGCCTCGTTAACCGCATCTCGGAGCGTTTTTGAACCGCTCTCGACTGGCTCGATCTTGGCGCCGAGTAGCCTCATACTGAAGACGTTCGGCTTCTGTCGTCGAATGTCCTCGGCGCCCATATAAACGGTGCAGGGAAGTCCGAAGTGGGCGCAGGCGGTAGCGGTAGCGACGCCGTGTTGTCCGGCGCCCGTTTCCGCGATGACCCGCGTTTTGCCCATGCGAAGGGTGAGCAGGGCCTGGCCGACGGTGTTGTTGATTTTGTGGGCACCGGTGTGGTTCAGGTCCTCACGCTTGAGCCAAATCCGCGCACCCCCGGCCAAGTCGCTGAGCCGCTTCGCATGGTACAGCGGACTTGGTCGGCCAACGAAGGTTTTCAATAATTCGTCAAGTTCCCGACGGAATTCGGGGTCACGACGGGCGCGGTCATACTCCTCCGCCAATTGGTCGAGGGCATGAGTCAGCGTCTCGGGGACGAACCTGCCCCCAAAGTCCCCGAATCGGCCATTCGAATCAGGAACCGAGGCCGAGGCAAACGGAGGGGCCGATACGGTGCTCATAGGAGTCATTACGGGGTAACGGGTGAATGCGGCCGCGATGTCAAATCATCCGGCGGATCTCCTATTGTCGCTAGGGATCCGAAATGGGTCAACTTGATCCCTTTTTCCTGGCTGAGGCCATTTTTTTCTGCTTGGTCGAATAAATGCTTGTCGATTCGGCTATTGTTGGAGACCGTCCAAAGGGCCTGAGATTAACCGATGAGAGCAAGAATACCCGAAATTCACCAAGTTTACGGCGTCGATTTCAGCGGCGCGCGTCTCAGCGGACTGACGGCTTGGCTAGCCGTAACGCAGGTAGATCAACCTGCGGACGGTGATGCTCCGATCTTGCCGCGTCTACGATTGCTCGAACTCGATCCCCTTGGCACGCTCGCGGGTAACGACGACCGCGATGCCGTAAATCGCTATTTGGTCGCTAGCGTTCGTGGATGCGAACGGGCACTGTGGGGTTTCGATTTTCCATTCGGATTACCCGTCGAACTGGGCATTGGTCGCTGGAAAGAGCAACTCGCCCATGTGGCCGAGTTCGTCGGCCAGGCCCAAGACTACGGCAGGTTACTAGTTCGCCGCTCGCGAGAAGTTGACGGATCATTGCATATCCGACGTTTAACGGATCGCGAAGCCAAAACCCCTTTTGATTGTTACCATTACCGAATCATTCATCAGACGTTTCATGGCATGAGGGACATCCTGTGTCCGCTCTCACGCGACGTCGGAGTATGCGTCCTCCCGTTTCAATTCGCTCGCATCACGTCGAGTAAGGCCTCACCCCGATCGTTGGTTGTCGAGGCTTGTCCGTCTTCTACCTTGAAGCGACTTAGCCTTCCCCACCGGCTTTACAAGCAATCTGGAGGGAAGCCTCCCACCGAATCCCATCGTGAGGTGCGTCGGAAAATCCTTGCCGGCCTGAATCGTTTTGTCGAAATTTCCCCTCGACATCGAAGGACCATCCTCGCGAACCCGGGCGGGGATGCGCTTGATGCCGTGCTGGCCGCGGTTGGCGTCTGGAATTCGATCGTCACCGATGAACACGATGCGATTGCTCGCCACGGCAGATACCCGCTTGAGGGGCGAGTTTATGCGTGAGATGAACACTCAGTTTTCCAACTGGGCGGGGGAAATCACCAGGGAGTCCTCCGGCTTGCCCGTCCACTTTGCCACTTCGCAACGTTTCGCTTGCCACCCTGGGTGGACCAACCTTCCGCCTGCCGATCCATTTTGGCCACTCCCGATCCATTGATAGCTCAGCGGAGATGCCGAATCCGGAACCGTTACGATTGCCCCTTCCTGTTCGTCGATGATTGGCGTCAGATCAAATGCCCTTTCGAGCGTAGTGCGACACTGGATCAGGCAAGGGCGGGCTGCTGCACCCACTTGCGAATCCGAATACTGGTCCAAGGGTTCTTGAATCAGGTCCACTAACCTCGCCTCCCTTTGCAGCATCGATAGAAGCGTTAAAGCCTCACTGCGACTAGTCGAAACATCCCCTTTGGGGGCCTCTATTCTGGCAGGCTCTGCGGCGATCTGCGCATCGATCCTGTCGGATTGAGATCGCACCTCGGTCGGGGTTTCGAGGGCTTGTCGGATGGCTGCCGCACGTCGCTTGTCGCTGAGGGCGACAAAAAAAGCCCGAAAAGCGACCGCGATCGATAGTGTAAGCATCGAATGGATGTTGGTGTGGAGGTGATTAAAGATCTGTTGGTAAAAGCTTTGGCATTGCTATCGTAGGTCAGCTTGGCCATCGGCATCTGCATCGAGTGTTTTGAGATCCAACATGGCGTAAGGCCGACGATAGGCTTCGACTTCCCCTTTGGCGTAAGAGACCCAGAGTTTAAGGCCGGTCGCATCGTAAACGACATTTTCGACATTACCGCCGCGGATGGGAATTCGATTCGCCAAGTCGATGAGTCGGTTCGCGTCGAATTGGCCGTGATCTTTTTTGAGAGAGGGGAAGGCCCCGCGTCCTTCGTCGTTGTAAACCGTACAGCGTAAAACGTTCGGGGCGAATTCATCCGTCGGGTCGTTATCCTTCCAAATCCTGATCCTGCGATCCTCAGGTTCTGGGGAGTGGGCCAAAATCTTCACCGCCCGCATTTCATTGCCGCCGTCACCGAAGACGTAGTGATAGCGTTTGGTCGGTATCTGGGCTTGAAAGATGTCCAGTGCTGTCGTCAGGGATTCGGCGTCGTAAAGCATCGTCCTAAAAAAAGTTGTGAAGTGGGGTGCATGCACCTGGTACGGGGCCTCTTTTCCGGAAGCGTCGCCCATTTCGGCCAGGGCGATCCCGCGGGCGTTCATTCCGGTGTGGGCACCGATCATTCCGGCAAACGTCGGGATCACATGGGGCTGGCCCTGGTCGGGGATGTACACCACGATCACCGGAAAATTATGCGCGCCTACTTCGAGGCTCCAATCAAGGTTTCGAGTCTGATAGAGATGGCCGTCTTTGGTGGCGTCGCCCCAGACCGCGATGCTGCTGCAAGAGTAGGGCATGAGTAGGGGTAATGCGTGCATCGCCTGAAGGCTTCTAAGCGGCACGCCAGAGGAGTCCGCGAGCCCCAGCAATTCTTGCTCCAGGCGATCATCGGCGTAAGCCGAGGAGCGGGTCCAGGCCTCTACCAGGACGTCCTCGGTCATTCCGGTCTGTTTGGCCAAGCCATCCACGGCGGCGGGGATAAAGCTTTGCATTTCTTCGCGGATAAGTCGGCCTAGTTGCCAGCCCATTTGATAGGGAGTGCCGCGAACGACCATGACCGGAAAGCGGTGATCACCTTCCCCGATGGAAGTCCTATGGCCGGATCCGCCAGGGGAAGGGATCGCAAACTTCCCGCCCCCGCCCAGCGAGATCGGTTCGGTTGCCCGTTGATCGCCAGTTTCTGTCGCGAGGCTTGGCCGTTTCGTCAATTCTTCTTGAGCAGCGCAGTGCGATGTCACGCTGATGGACAGGAAGATTGCCAGGATAAAAAAGATCCGAAACGACCAGGACGCCGCGCCAACGACGGGATAGAAGATTTCAGGTCGTTGATCGGAAATGCTGCTGGATGTCCGTGTCATCGATCGGTCCGGTAGAGTTAGCCTGCGTAATCCGGGGAACTGAAACTGCTGAATAGTATTTTGGCGTCCGTCATCACTTGATGCCATTCCCCGGAGGCCCGCTCCTGATCGAAAAGAATTACCGAACTCCGGGTTTCGGCTGCGAGAAGGCCCAAACGAGAGTTTCATGAGTTCGAACCTCGGGTCGCAACTCGGCGGGTTGCCATGGGTAAGGTGGCTTCGTCGGTTAGCTGGATGGTGTCGATGCCGGCCTCGATCAGCGGTCCGGCACTGTCCAGATAAACGTTCATATCGGCGGTATTGATAACCGTAGAGATCACCCAGCCGCGGCGGCGCATGTCGATAAGCAAGCTCGCGGTCTGGGGATCACAATTCGGAAGGATCACGATCAGTGTGGTGTTGCGGGCCATTCGCTGCTGGTTTTCGAGGATCGTATCTCTGATCGGCAGGCCATCGGATAATTCGACACGGGCCAGTGTACGACGGACCTCTTCGAAGTGGGCAGGTCCTCGTCCGGCAGGTACACTAACGGCGTGTAGACGGTCATCTGAATCTCGCATCGATGCCCCGGACCATGCTTCATCACGGTTTTGGAAACTGCTTTCCAATCCTGTCAGTCGAATCCTGTCCGCGGCGTCTCTGCCGTTGCTCAGAAAGCCGAACGGTTGTTGCAACTCGTACAAAGCTGCGGCAATCGAACAGGCTAGCGACACCGCCAAGTCGCTTCGGACAGGCTCGTGGTGGAGGGGATTGGTTAGCTTATGTAAGTCGAGAACGACCGTCGCTCCGGCGATCGAACTCGGTTCATAAACCTTGCTGTGTAAGGTTCCCGTTCGAGCAGTGGCTGCCCAATGGACGCTCCTCAGCGGATCACCGACTTCCCATTTGCGGATTCCCCGGATCCGCGTCGGGTCGCGGAGCGTCAGCTCCCGGATCCGGATCTCTCCGATCGGCCGAGGTGATCCGATCTCGTATCCGGCTAAGGGGATCTGGCGAGGGTAAACGAGTACTGCTTGGGGTGGTGCCACGACCCGGAAACGCCGGGTCAGGCCCATCCAGTCGCCGGTTTCAAGCACCGTTGGGCCGATTTGATAGTAGCCTCGGCGTCGACATGTCACCTGATACCGCAATTGATGGGTTTGGCCCGAGCCAAGGAAAAAGACCGCCAGTCGGGGGCCGAGGACCTCCAATCCCGGAGGCCGAAGGTGAGTGGCCGACCTTGGCAAAAGGTCTTCCGCCAGAACCCAACCGATCGGTAACCGCGATCGGTTGGTGATATCGACCAGCACCTCGAAAGATTCGTTGATCTCTAGCCCTTCCGGTAGCTGGTGCCTGACAGCTACGGCGGACCTATCCCAGTGCGAAGAAAGCCAAAAACAGACCGCCAAAGTCAGGAGTCCCGAGTAAGCTGCGAGCAGCCACAAGGAGGCCCCGAAAGTCATCCCTGCCAGCAGCAACGCCGCAGCGACTGCGGCGATGGTCAAACCTGATCTTTGGAACATCGTCTCGAATCCCTGTTCTGGACTAGGAAGAAAACCTTGGTGGGTGCGAGAGACAGGGACAGCAAGGCCTGTTCGGTTTAGTGGGCCAACCGACGGAGCACTTCGAGCCCTCGCTCCAGAGTCTGGTCTTCCGCGGCATAGCTTATGCGGAAATGGGAATCGCGGGCGCTGAAGATGTTGCCAGGGATGATCAGCAATTGATTTTCGATCGCCTTGCGGACGAAGCTATCGGCGGTCCCATGAGGGACTTTGGGGAATGCATAAAAAGCCCCTCGGGGTCGCACTAATTCGTAGTGGTTCTTGAGTCCTTCGACGACCCTATCTCGCTTCTGCCTGTATTCGTCGATCAGATGGCCCAAGTCGACATCCATCGCGGCGAGTGCTCCCCATTGTGCGGGTTGCGGGGCGCAGACGAATGTGAACTGTTGCATTTTCGTCATGGCAGCGATCAGCTCCGGGGGGCCATGGACAAAGCCCACCCGCCATCCCGTCATCGCATGGCTCTTGCTGAAGCCGTCGATCACGATCGTTTGTTCGTTATACTTCGCGGGTGAAACGAAGGGTTCGTCATATTGAAACCGACTGTATATTTCGTCGGAGACCAGCGCTACCCGTCGACGGTTACACAATTCCGCCAATTCCCTCAGTTCGTTGTCGCTGGCGGTCGTGCCGGTGGGGTTCGCCGGGCTGTTCAGGAGTATTGCCTTGGTGCGTGGCCCGATCGTGTCGGCGACTCGCTGGATATCGATTCGGAAATCGGGATACGTATCGATAATCACCGGTACACCTCCCGCGAGCTTCACCAAGGCGGGGTACATGACGAAATAGGGGTCAAAGAAGATCACTTCATCGCCCGGGTTGACCATGGCAAGCATCGCCAGCACCAACCCGCCACTGGTGCCGCTGGTAATCAGGACGTCCCGGTCTTGGTTTGGGAAGTCCGACCGAATCCGCTCAGCCAGCTTTTGCCGGAGGGGCCCGATCCCTTGGGTTTGCGAATACGCGTTTTTGCGCGATCGGATCGCTTCGATGCAGGCGTTCTGGATCTCATCCGGCACATCGAAATGGGGTTGTCCGATCGATAAATTGATCGGATCCTTCATTGAAGCGGCAAGATCAAAGACCTTGCGAATCCCGCTCGATTCGAAGGCGTGAGTTCGTTCTGCTAGCCAGCTCTCGGACATGTTGGTCTGCTGATGCATAGGTGGTGATTAAAAACGATCCCCATTGTCGTGGAGTAAACCGTTGGCGAAAACCCGTCCCATCGAACCGGTCATCCGTTTTATCGCGATCATCGCCGGGGCCCCGGACATAGAGGGATGGGCGATCCGCCAGATTTGTCATCAGTGGGGCGAATCGGTCGATAAGACGGAGCCCTTCCCATTTATTGCTGGCGGGTATTACACCGCCGAAATGGGCCCTGATTTAAGGAAAACGCTGGTCGCCCTCGGTGAACCCTGTGACCCGGGTGGGTTGGCTGACTGGAAAGTCCAGACGAATGCCTGGGAATGGGAGGCCGCAAGAGAGTTTCGTGGGGGGGTTGCCCGTCCGTTAAATCTTGATCCGGGTTATATCACCCAGGCTAAGTTGGTGCTGGCCACGGTCAAGGATCGTGACCATCGACTTTACCTAGGAAAAGGCATTTTTGGTGAAGTGACACTAACGTACACGGGCAAACGCTGGATCGATCACCGCTGGACGTACCCCGATTACCGCACCCCGGAGGTGATCGACTTCGCGAACCGCTGCCGGCGGAGGTTACGTCAGCATCTGAAGCGGGTGGGCGGGTTCCGCGTCGCCCGGAAAGATTCCTTTCTCGACCGCCAGCGGGATCCCAGTCCTCCTTAATTCGATCATCGTCCATTTCCTATCAGACCGTTGTTTTAACTGATACGGTCCCATCGCGCTCAGGCTTCGGGTATCGCTAGGCCTTTAACGACAGGTCGGCATTTTCCGTCGATTGACTCGCGGAGTGACGCTTAAAGAAGGACGTTTTGTGGGTGTTTGGGAGAAGGATCGGAGTTTCTTTGAAGCCCCACGTGCCCAGGGTGCACTCGCCGGGGGGCTTCCAAAGCAGGCCGTAGCCAAGACCTACCTCCAATACTTAGTCAAAGAGGGTGTCGAGGATCTGACGCCTCCTAGCTCGCCGGCCAATGTACGGGTGCATGGCGATTCGATCGTCTGGGAAGCGGATGACGATTTTGAAAGCGGGGTCGGCAGTTTTGTGGTCGAGTGCAATGGTGTCGAAGTTCCCTGTTTGGTGGAGAATACTGGTTCTAACATTAGAAAAAGCTCCATTAGTGGGGCTGGCGATCGCGGCAAGTCAACCCCTCAATTGGCCGAGATGCGAGGCCGATTGCCACCCCAAGAACCGGATGCAGGGTTGGTTGACTCGGTCCGTACGCGAGCCATGGCTTTGGTATGGCTTCCAAGCTGTGATCGTCAGTGGCGGTCGAGTGAGCGGATTATCCCCGCGGGTAGCCGCGTAGATTGTCCACTTTTTTTGCAAACAGGTGTAAGAAATGGTGCCCCAATTCGCATTTATGGAGCAGTACGTTCCATTCGTCCATTCCGCCGCAGTCTCAGACTGTTACGTGGTTAGGCCGGGCCCCTCAAAAGTCACTGCGCGACGCAAAGATCCTATGGGAATGCAGGAATTGGCGACTGTGGATCTTCGCGTGGACTCATCCAATGGCAGTGGAGGCCCTAATGAGGCTGATATTTTTTGCAAAGATGTTTCGGGTCGTCCGCTTCTGACTCTTGCCTTCAGCGACGGATCATCACCCCTTCGATCTGATCTTGATTCGCTTAGGGAGCAACTTCTGACCCTCCTACCGGAAGTCTCGGAATACACTCCTGTCTTTCCCTCGGCTTTCCGACACAAGTGCTCTGGATTCGCCCTGAATACCCTTTCGCTGCTATCGTTAGCGGCACAAGCGGCTTGTTTTAACGTCCCTCGATCGAGTCATTTGTGGATTTTTATTCCTTTTGTTGGTGAGATTCATTTCCGCTCGGCAACGGGGCTGTCCCGGTGTCTTCCAGGGCAAGCGTTACTCGCGGTCCCGTCGGCCGTCCGCACGGTTTCTCATTCCGAAGGGGCCTTCTTGGCGATTCGACTTCGCCCCCAGGAGTTGTCGGTGGCGGCATCAATGATGTTCGGTACGGGGGGGGAATTCATGGTCGACTTCGATCTGGCTGAGGATCGTGTGTTGAACCTTCGATTCGGCGGTTTTTCGTTTGAGACGGTGTTGCATCGGATCTGCGCCTTGATCGACAGCTACTCGGGCCAGTCTGTGGGTTTGGAAGCCCTCGGACTTGACCAACTGCTCTATCGAAACTTGGCGCTGATGCTTCAACCGGAGGGCCTCCTTCGACGTTGTGTCGCCGAGCCAGCAGGGGGACGCACCCGCCGACCGGTTGATGCCGTCTGTCAGTACATGGAAAACAACCTGCAGCGTCCGATCACCCTTGCGACCCTTGAGCGTGTCAGCGGGTTGAGCGCTCGTGGTTTGCAAGTCGCATTTCAGAAGCGATTTGGCTGCTCGCCAATGCGGTGGCTCCGCGACCGCCGGTTGGATTCAGTGCAGCGTCACTTGCGTGAGGCTTCAGGATCGGAAACGGTTGCCTCGATCGCTCGATCCTACGGATTCACTCGGCTTGGGGCTTTCGCGAAGTCCTACGCGGACCGCTTTGGCGAGTTGCCTTCCGCGACGCTCGGCAGAAGGTCCGGATGAAGCGATCGCTAGTCGGGGGCTTGTGTTACAGTTCCCACACGGACGCCACGACCAAGACCGTCAGTGTCCAGCAGATGATGTCGAGCGGGATTCCGACCTTGAGATAATCCGACATTCGATAGCCGCCTGGTCCAAGTACCATCAGGTTTGTTTGGTAGCCGATCGGGGTGGCGAAACCGTAACTGGATGTTGCGGCAACGGCGATCAAAACCGGTCTGGGATCCATACCCAATTGCTGTGCGGTCGCCATGCCGAGCACACCCATCAGCGCGGCGCAAGCGTTATTGCTCAGCAATTCGGTCAGCAATCCCGTGATCAAGACGATCACCGCCAAAACAGCGACCTTGCCAAAAGGCTGTGCCCAGGCTAGCAGGTGCATAGCGAGCCATTCGGCAGCCCCGCTGGAATCTAAAGCCTTGCTGACACCCAAGGCCGTCGCGATCAAGAGTAGAACCGGGAGGTCGATTGCCCTCTGTGCTTCCCGAGCGGAGATGCAACCAAGCAAGATCGTAAGCGTCGCGCCGCTTAGTGCAACTAGAGTCGCCTGTTCGGTGAAGCACGTCATCCCGATCACCACGCCTAAAAAGATGATCAGCGACACCCATGCCTGGCGGTGGGCCACGGGCGCCGAGTCCTCCAGCCCTGACACGAGGATGAAGTCGCGTGAATTACGCCACCTTTTCGTGAAGTCGTCAGGGGCATCGATCAGCAATGTATCCCCCGCCGTTAGAAGGATTTGCCCGATTTTTTGTTGCAGCTTTTCGCCACTACGGTGAACCGCGACGATCGAAGCGTTGTAGCGTGATCGGAAATCTGTCGCCTTGACTGTCGTCCCGATGAGGGGGGAGGTCGGCGAAATCACCGCCTCACAGAGTATCGATCCTGACCGAGGCGCAGGTCGAGGCGGCAGGCCCTCCAAAGAATCACGGGAGTCGGATTCCGGTTCGGCCAGATACTTATCGACCATGGGATGGTGTTCGACCGGTTCCAAGCCTCGGATCCGTTGGGCATCGAGAATGGTACTTACTACCCCGGAGAAGCAGAGAATATCGTCGACCTGGATCGGTTGATCGGGCGAGACGGGCGAGATCCT
>JBEIRZ010000329.1:0-5163 GCA_040375695.1 Planctomycetaceae bacterium | reverse complement strand
CGGCCAGCGACATGCCGATTACGCGGCGGAGGACCCCGAGAATCTGCTGTTGTGGCATCGCCCCGCGCGGCGGTTGGAGGTCGAACCGATCCGCGACGCGATGCTGTCGGTCAGCGGCCAACTCGATCGGCGAATGTACGGCCCGCCGATCTATCCGCTCGTGCCGCCTGAGGCGCTCGAAAGCCACGCCGACAAGCTTTCGATCTGGCCCAAGTACGATGCCGCTGCCGCCGCGAGGCGAACCGTCTATGCCTTCACCAAGCGGTCGCTCGTCGTCCCGATGCTCGAAGTGCTCGACCTTTGCGACACGACCCGCCCCACGGCACAGCGATCGGTGACGACGGTCCCCACGCAATCGCTGGTTCTGTTCAACGGCGGCTTCACGATCGAGCAGGCGGGGCATTTCGCCCGTCGCCTTCGCGAAGAGGCGGGTGAGGATTGGCGGGCCCAGATCGGGCTCGCTTGGCAATTGGCGTTGTCCCGGGAAGCGACCGCTCACGAAATCGACGCGATGCTCGGCTTTGTCGAAACGGAGTTCGCGCACCAACAAAAGCTTCACCCGCAGGCGACCCCTTCGGAGCTCGCTTTCGCCGTCGGTACGCAGCTTTGCCGGGTGATTTTTAATCTGAACGAATTCGTCTACCCCGACTGATCGAGCAACATGCCACTGGCAAAGCGACCCAGGCGCGATCGATGACCCCGAGGCGAATCAACCCAATGCCGAGCAACCCAATGCCGAGCAACCCAATGCCGAGCAACCCAATGCCGATCAACCAAGCATCGATCCGCCGATTCATCCCGAACCCGACCCCCTGTGGCCGATCGCGGCGACAATTCTTGTGGGAGGCGGGGTGCGGTTTCGCCGGCTTGGCCCTCGTCGATCTGCTGTCGCGCGACCAAGCCGTTGGGGGTGATGTCTCCTTACCGGCGGCTCATTTTCGGCCACGTGCCAAGCATGTCGTTTTCCTCTTCATGAACGGCGGGCCGAGCCAAGTCGACACGTTCGACCCGAAACCGGAGCTCGATCGGATGCACGGCAAGAGCTATTCGGGGCCGCTGGCCGTCGGGTCGAACGGCCGCGCGGTGGGGCACCTGACCAAGAGCAGTTTCCCGTTCTCCAAACATGGCGAGAGCGGGTTGCCGATCAGCAGCCTCTACCCACAGCTCGCCAAACATGCCGATGAGCTCTGCGTCGTTCGGTCGATGCATTCGGACACCGCGGCCCACGCGTCGGGGTGCCTGCAGATGAATACCGGCAGTGTCACCATCGGCAAACCCTCGGTCGGGTCGTGGCTGAGCTACGGGTTGGGGACATTGAACGAGGACTTGCCGAGCTATGTCGTCATGACCGACCCGCGAGGCGGCCCGATCGGGAGCGCTTCGAATTGGTCGAGCGGCTTCATGCCCGCCCAGTTCCAGGGGACGCTCTTTCGAAGCGGCGGCAGTCCGCTGCTGGACCTTGCCACACCCGCGGGGACCGACGACGTGACGCAGCGGCGGGGACTCGATCTCCTCAAGACGCTCAACGAATCACACCTCGCGTCGAGGCCGGGCGAGTCCGAACTGGCGGCGCGGATCGAGGCGTACGAATTGGCGTTTCGCATGCAAACCGCCGCCGCCGATGCCGTAGCGCTCGACAAGGAAACCGAAGCGACCCGCGCGATGTATGGCATCGACCAACCCCAAACGGCCGATTTCGGTCGCAAGTGCCTCATCACCCGCAGGCTGATCGAACGGGGCGTCCGCTTCATCCAGCTCTACTCCGGCGGCGGCCACATCGAAGACACATGGGATGGCCACAACGATTGCATCACCAACCACCGTACCCACGCCGGTGAGACCGACCAACCGATCGCGGCGCTGATCGCGGACCTGAAGCGAACCGGGCTCTGGGACGATACGCTGCTCGTTTGGGGTGGCGAGTTCGGCCGAACGCCGACGAGCGAAGGGGTCGACAAGCCGGGCCGCGACCACAATTGGCATGGCTTCACGATGTGGCTCGCCGGCGGCGGGGTCCGCGGCGGCCAAGCGATCGGGGCGACCGACGAGATCGGTTTCGCCGCCGTCGAAGAGCCCTACCATGTCCGCGACCTCCACGCGACGATCCTCCACCTGATGGGGCTCGACCATCGACTGCTGACCTATTTTCACCAAGGGCTCGACCAACGGCTGACCGGGATCGAACACGAGGCCAAGCTGATCCACAAGGCAATCGCCTGATTTAATGGGCGATCGCCTGATTTAATGGGCAATTGCCTGATTTAATGGGCGATCGTCTGATTTAATGGACGTTCAGTCGCGGGCCAGGATCGCGATGACGGGAAAATGGTCCGAAGGGGTTCGGCCGTCTTTGGCCGTGCGATCGATCTCGCCACGGAGGACCTTCCAACCACGCGATGCGGCGATCCAATCGATCCGAGGACCCGCGGTCGCGTCGGCACGAAAGCCGCTGAATGTCCCTTCGTCGAGGCCGCGGTTCGGGTTGGCGACGCGATAGGTGTCGACCAGCGGCGACGGTTCGGCGCCGTCGGGGCCGAAGAGCGCGGCATAGGGTTGGCTCGCTTCGGGCGCGTTGAAATCACCCGTCACGACGACGTCGCAACCTGCGCCCAGTTCGGCGATTTTGCGCCTGATCAGCTTCGATGATTCGGCCCGCGCCGTCTCGCCCCGGTGGTCGTAATGGGTATTTAGAAACAGGATCGGCTTGGCCGATTCGCGGTCGCGCTGGCGAAGCTTGACCCACGTGACCATCCGCGGAAGGGAGCTGTCCCAACTTTTGCTCCCCACCTCCGCGGGCGATTCGCTCAACCAGAAATGTCCCCCGTCGAGTTTCACGAAGCGGTCGCGGCGATAAAAGAGTGCCATCATTTCACCCTTCTCCGCGCCGTCGTCACGCCCGACACCCAAACCTTCGTAATCGGCCAGCGACATGGCCAAAAAATCACGCTGGAACCCGAGCGTCTCTTGCGTCCCCAACAGATCAGGGGCGAAGGCACGAATCGTCTCGACGACCCACCCCTGACGCTTGTCCCAATGGTTGACGCCGTCCTGGGCCGTGCCGTACCGGATGTTGAAACTCATCACCCGAAGCTCGCCTGGTTGCGAAGCCGATTGTGCGTGCACCTGCGACCGCGAGTGGTGCGGCAAGAGCCCGAATAGCATCGCGGCGATCGAGACAAGGTAGCGACCCCAGGCGAGCGGGCGGACGGATTTTGATGAGCGATCCATGGCTTTTATCCTTTGGGTATGCAGACTTTGATTTTGCAAATTCTCATTCGGATTCAAGGATGCTTAAGGTGTGGCATCGACGTTGGTGGGGTCCAAGTCGCTGGCATCGAGGCAATGCAGGAAAAGCGATTGCCATTCGTCCCATTGCAAGGCCGACAGGTTACCGGCGGTTTCTTTGCGATTGACCGAGCGCTGGACGGCGTCGACAAAGGCGTAGGGATCACCGTAGGCCCCTTGGGCAAGCTGATCGAGGACGGGGTGTTTGCCGACGCGGCGGATCCAATACTTCGCGTTCCCGTAATCCCCTTCGCGGCGGTGCATGATCCCGTGCCAAAAGCTGCCGTCGGCGTCATCGATCGATTGGCTGATGTCGTGCGACGCATCGAGATCCCCGGCGACCAGCCAGATCGCGGCGAGCGACTGGGGTGACAGCATCTTTCGGTTGGCGGGGTCGCGTAGCCATTTTGTCAGCCTTGGGTCGTTTGGCCCGGCGACCAGTGACGGCATCGCCGCCTGCTCGATCAGCCCCGTAAGTTCGGTCGGTAATTGCCGCTGGACGATCGATCCGAGCCCCTGGAGGGTGAAATGTGGCATGGCGAATCTTGGGGGTGTGTTTCTGGCTGCCTGCGAACGTCGACTCTGCCTCCGAAGACGCAGGTCGATGCGGCGTGTATGCTCGGCAAGGATACCGGCCCCGTCCCCCCTTCGGAAATCCCCTCCCCTGGTCGAAATGATGTCGCTGGTGATCGAACGTCTGGAGCCTCACGAGATCGAACCCGGTCCACACAAATCCGGTCCACACAAATCCGGGGCGTTCGAAACCGGGGCGTTCGCAACCGGGGCGTTCGAAACCGGGGCGTTCGAGCTGTCATCGCTCGCGGGATGGAACCAGACCCCTGACGATTGGCGGCGGCTGATCGAGCTGTCGCCCGAGGGTTGCTTCAAGGCGGTCCAAGCCGGGCGGATCGTTGGCAGCGTCACCACGACGCCGCTGGGGCATCGGGTCGCTTGGATCGGGATGATGTTGGTCCACCCCGATTTCAGACGCCGCGGGATCGCGAGGGGATTGATGCTCCGGGCGATCGAGCTGCTGCGAAACCAAGGCTTCGCCACGATCGGGCTCGACGCGACCCCGCTTGGCAAACCGCTCTACGAACAGCTCGGTTTTCGATCGGCCTGGGGCTGGTCGCGTTGGCGAAGCGAGCTGCCGTCAATCGCGGGTGCGGGCTTATCGGAGGCACCCACTGTTGGGCTAGGTACGGGTCTGTCCGATGCGCTGTTGGCCATCGATCGATCGGCCGTCGGTTTCGATCGCGGGGAGATTTTACGGAGCTTGGCCCGGGCGTCGTCTGTGGTCATTTCGGACGAAGGGTTCGCGATGCTTCGGCCAGGACGCGTCGCGTCGCAGCTCGGCCCCGTTGTCGCGAAGACAGCGACCGCGGCGAGGGAGCTGATCGATCGGATCGGGGTGGGGTCGATGAGGCCGGGTAGTGTGATTTGGGACGTCCCGGGGAATCACCCCGAGGCGATCGGGATTGCGAGGTCGCTCGGGTTTGTCCCCTTTCGTGAGCTCGATCGGATGTGGTTGGGGGATCCCTTGCCCGAGGGCCAGCCGGGTTGGGTGCACGCCATCGCCGACCCCGCGATCGGTTAGTCGCACCGGCGGCAGGGTTGCATCATCACTGCATGATCGAGTTGTAGCTACCCGAGCTCTCGCTCGCGATCGCGCGGAGCGTTTGCTGGCCCAGGAGCGACATCAGGTTGATCGTGTGGATCGGGATTTTGCCACGGTTCGCCCGTCGCCCGTTCATCCGCCGGAGCATGAAGAGGGTGTCGTCCTGGAGTTCGCCGTCGGAGAGGAGGAAGATCGCGTCGGGTTCGAGCTTCAGCGCGGCGAGCATCGCGGTGGCCGGAAACGTCGCCGGCTTCAGCGGG
>JBEIRZ010000157.1:0-9950 GCA_040375695.1 Planctomycetaceae bacterium | reverse complement strand
CGTCTCGTTGTTCGCCGACATGACGCTGACCAGCGCGGGGGTCGGCGATGTTTCGCCGATCAACCGATCGGCCGCTTGCAGGTCGATCGTGCCATCCTTCAGGACGGGGATCACGCGTACTTCACGCCCCGCGGCCGCCATCGCCCGGGCCGGCTCCAGGATGCTGGGGTGTTCGATCGCGCTGATCACCAGCGGCCCGGCCGGGTCACCGATCCCGAAGATCGCTAAATGATTCGATTCCGTCCCGCCGCTGGTGATGACGAGCGCGTCCCCGCCTGGCGAATCGACATCGGCCCCCAAAACGCTCCCTAAGCGAGAGATCGCGTCATCGAGGATCGACCGTGCCAACCGGCCCGCCGCGTGTTGGCTCGACGCGTTGAGCGGGCCGTGTTGCCATGCCTTGAGCATCCCCTCGGCGACCCGCGGGTCGATCGCCGTTGTCGCGTTGTTGTCGAGGTAGATCATCCCCCCACCCCGCCGCGCGGTCGGGCAAGGTACTGGTCGAGCTCGCGTTCGACCTGAGCGACATCTCTTCCGCTCGCGGCGATCCGAAACATCGTCGGGATTTGCGTGTATCGGCCGCCGCACGCCGCCCCTTGCACCCGCGGCCATAAAGCCTTAGCCAGCCCCGATTCACGGGTGGTCCAGCCCTTCCAGAATGGCTCGACCTCGTTGTCAGGCGAAAAATAGGTGAGGTACCGGTCGAGCAGTTTCGCGTCCCCCTCGACCTCCTCCAAAAACCATCGTCTGACCTCGATCAAATGCCAAGTGTCCACGTCGTCGGGCGGGTTTGCGACAAGCGAATTCGAAACGAGGTATTGCTGCAGCGATGAGTTCGCCTCGGTCCGGACGATCGGCCAGACCTGAACGCCCAAGATCGGGATTTCGAGGTACCAAAATTTCCTTGTCTTGAAATGTGTCGGGGCGAATTCGCGGCCTTCGACATAGCCGAAAATGAGGACCGATATTGCGAGGAAGCCCAACAAGATGGCGGCCGAGATCGCGACGATTTTTCCCGACGTGCCGGCACGATATCGGCGGCTGCGCCGATCACCGATCGTCTCGGATGGCGGCGGATCGACGGTCGATAGGGGGGCGTTTTCTGACATCGTTCCCACTGACGAAAAACTTCTGGGGCAAAACTCGGGCTTGCTCTGGGCCGGTTCGCTCCCTATTGGAGTATAACGGGTCGGAAGGAGTCCCGGCTTTCTCAAGCCTAGCCTTCGGATGCCAACTTCACCCTGCGACCCTCGCGATGCGGCAACAGATTTCGAATTCCCAGCACGTTTCGCCCTGGCCGCGATCTTCCGTCGCCGGCCGCGGTTGCGGCGCGCCGTGGCAATCGGATCGCCGCTGGGATTCCCCCCATCGCGGGGCGATTTATTGGGGCCGGCCCAGTCCGCAGCCAACTCCCGGCCAGCACGCTTCAAGCCCGCAGGGTGGCGAAACGTCCCTCCCTGAGCAGGCCGCTGGCGTCACCGACGGCGAAGACGAAACCCCCGCACAGCGACGCAAACGGACCGAAGCGGTCCTCTTCCTGCACCGCGGACCGATCCCGCTGAGGAAACTCGCCAGCCTCGCCGCTTTGGCCGACGCTACCGAAGCCCGTACTCGGGTTCGCGAATTGAACCAGCTTTACGACGACAATCGCAGTTCGCTGCGGATCGAAGAGGTCGGCGGGGGGCACCAATTGTTCACGCGACCCTCGGTCGCACCCTGGGTGCGCAGGCTCAAGAGTGTCCCCGATCCGGTACGATTGGGAGCGGCTGCCATGGAAACTCTCGCGATCATTGCCTATCGCCAACCCGTCCCGCGTGCCGATATCGAAGCGATCCGCGGCGTCGCGTGCGGCGAATTGGTACGCCATTTGATCGAACGAAATTTGGTTCGAATCTGCGGAAGGAGCGAGGATCTGGGGCGCCCCTACCTTTACGGGACCACACCTCAGTTTTTACAACTTTTCGGACTGAAGTCCCTGGCCGCTTTGCCGGAACTCACAGGGGCTAGCATCCGGGAGAATTCCGACGACACTTTGGCAAACCCGGAAGATCTGCTTCAAGGTACCCAAGGTCCCACGCCGATCGATCCTCCCAGCGTGTTAAACTTTCACTGTAACGATTCATCCCCCCCTGCCCTGGTCACCGCCAAGGAGTCTGACGTGAGCATCGTGCGCGGCCCCGTCGTTTTCGACGAAGTTGCTGATTTATTTGATACCGATACCGCTGTTGCGGTCCTCCCCGCCGACGCGGGTTTGCCACCCCAGGTCGTCGCGTCCGACGAGGACGAAGACGAAGATTGGGACGACGACGAAGAAGCGGATGATGACGACGACGATTGGGACGACGAGGACGACGAGGACCTCGAAGACGACGAAGAAGAAGACGAGTGGGAAGAGGTAGGCGACGAGGAAGAAGGCGAAATCGTTGAGGACGAAGAAGCCGAGGACGAGCTCGAAGCCGACGAAGAACTCGAGGACGAAGAAGAGTCCGACGAAGAAGACGAAGAGTGGGATGACGACGACGAAGATTGGGACGAGGACGACGAAGAGGGCGAAGAGGAAGAGGAAGAAGACGAGTGGGACTGACCCCCTTGGCCCCTCCGACCCGATTCTCCTTCGGAATCTTTGCTGCGATCGGCTGGCCGATGGGATATAATCAGAACGTAACTTCAAACGCCTGGTGAGGTATTGATGACCGCTCTGGTGTCCCGTCGGCAATGGTTAAAGTTCGCGGCGGCAACGACCGCGGGCTTGGTGTCCCAATTGCCAGCCCCCCGCAACGCCCATGCGGCCCGCAATCCCCGCTGGGAAGAGGCGATCGAAAAGGGGCTCGATTGGCTCCGCCGCAACCAATCTTCCCGCGGCCATTGGAATACCCAGGTCTATCCAACCGCCATGGCCGCGCTCGCCGGGACCGCCCTGATCGGTAGCGGTTCCACCACCTCGCAAGGGCCCTTCGCCAAACAGGTCGCCCGCGCGACCGATTTCGTGATCAGCAAAAGTCGCGAGAATGGCCTGATCGGCGACCCCCAAAGCGATGCCCGTTACACCTACGGCCATGGCTTCTCGATGCTCTTTTTGTCACAGGTCCTCGGCGAAGAAGGGTTGATCGATCGCCGACAAGAATTGGTCGATGTCCTGACCCGCTCGGTCGAATTCAGCGGCAGCGCCCAAACCGCCGCCGGCGGTTGGGGCTATGTCTCTGCCCGCGAAGGGAACGATTTCGATGAAGGTTCGACGACCATCACCCAGGTCCAGGGGCTCCGCGGTTGCCGCAACGCCGGTATCCCCGTCTCCGCCGACGTGATCGAAAAGGCAAAAGAATACATCTACGGCTGCAAGAACGCCGACGGCGGGATCAGTTACAGCAGCAAGCAGCGTGGCAGCAGCCGCCCCGCGATCACCGCCGCCGCCCTCGCCGCTCTCTATGACGCCGGCGATTACTCCAGCACCCACATCCCCGAAATGCTGAAGTATTCCAAGGATAACCTTCACGACATCAGCGACGGGACCCGCGCCTTCGGGCATTGGCACTACACCTACCTCTACTACAGCCAAGTCGTCTATCGACAGGGCGACGAACTCTGGTTGCCGTTCCGTGACAAGCTCTACGAACGGATCGTCACCGACCAACGCGGCGAAGGTTATTGGGAAGGGCAAATCCATCCGGTCTACATCACCGCTTGCAACCTGACGATGTTGCAACTCGATCGCGGTTACCTGCCGATCTACCAGCGCTGATTCCACCGCGTGCGATTCCGGCTTCGCCAACGACGCCCGATCTTCGCTTCGATCGTCCCTGCAGATCGCCCCCGATCCCCGACTCGGATCGCGCCCCGTTTTTGCTTCCAGCGTCCTTTGCGGGATACCCTCCGAGACGCCGCGCGGTGACAATACAAGGGCAACGTCGCCGCCCTCTCTTTTCCCGTCTCGGGTTTCGTCATGATTCGACGCTTCACCGCCGCGTTTCCCTTTGCCGCCATCCTCCGGGGCGGTTTTTTCTCTTCCCTGCTCTTTCTCTGTTGGCAACCGATCATGCCGAGGCTTTCCGCCGCCGATTCCGCCGCCGATATCGCGCTGGGTAACGACCCCCTTTGGGAAGCCGTTAAGGGGGCGATGAACGAAGGCCGGCCCCAAACCGCGATCGAGCGGCTCGAACCGATCATCCGCCGCGCCGCCGAAGCAAAAAACTTTCCCGAATCGATCCGGGCCCTGACGCTGAAACTCGAACTCGAAGCCGCCAGCCAACCCGATGCCCCGGCCGACAAATTGAAAAAGATGCGGGCCGCCATCGACGCCGCCCCCGAACCGCTGCGGCCAGTGATGGAGGCGATCCAAGCGAAATGGATGTGGGATTTCTTCCAACAGCATCGCTGGCAATTCGCCCAGCGGACCGCTGTCGCTGCCCCGGCTTCGCTACCGGCAAATGACCAAGTGTCCCAAGAGGAACCCGCACCGCCCCTCCCGGGCCCCGACGACGACCCGATGACGTGGGACCTCGCCCGCATCCTTCAGATGATCGATGGCCAATTCGCCCGCGCCCTTCGCGCCGCCAAGACGCTCCAGCAGGTCCCCGCCCGCGATTACAAAATCCTCCTTTCCGAATCGAACGTCGGCGACGAATACCGACCGACGATGTACGACGTCCTCGTCCACCAGGCGCTCGAATTTTATTCCGCAGGGGAACAGGCGGGTTCCAAGGGGATCGATGCCTTCGAGCTCTCGGCCGATTCGCCGATTTTCGCCACGACCGAAGAATTCCTCGCCTGGGAACCGGCCAAGGGGGCGGCGGCCGAATCGCCCCGCCCGCCCCATCGTGTCGCCGTGTCGCTCTACCAGGAGCTCCTTCGCTTTCACGCCGCCGACCAAGACCCCACCGCCAGGCTCGATGCCGACCTAGCGCGCTTGGAATTCGGTAACAACCACGCCGTCGGCGAAGAAAAATCGGCCCGCTTCCAAGCCTCGCTCCAGCGGTTCGATCAGGCCCACGCCGATCACCCGATCTCGACCCGCGCGACCCACCAATTGGCGATGCTCCGGCACCAAGAGGGCGACTGGGTCGAAGCCCATCGCGTCGCCAGCCAAGCCTTGGCGAGGTTCCCCGAAAGCGTCGGTGCCAATCGTTGCTTCAACCTGATCAAACAGATCGAAGCCCGCGAAGCCTCGGCCTCGACCGAGCGAGTCTGGAACGACCCCTGGCCAACGATCGATGTCCGCTATCGCAACGTCAATCGCATCCACTTCAAACTCTTTCGCACCGACCCCACCCAATTCCCACGCTCGGGTCGCTGGGAAGCGGAACACCTCGACCAAAAATCGTTCCAAAACATCCTCGCCGGTTCGCCCGCCAAATCATGGTCGGCTGACCTCCCCGCGACCCCCGATTATCAAACCCGCGTCGAGTCGCTCCCCGTCCCCAAAGACCTCAAACCTGGGGCTTACCTCCTCTTCACTAGCCACAACGAGGCCTTCTCCGAAGCGGATAACCAACTGAGCGTCGCGGAGGTTTGGGTCAGCAAGCTGGCGATCATCACCCGCACCGAACAGGGCCGCGGGACGATCGGCGGTTTTGTTCTGGATGCCAAAGCGGGGACCCCGATCGCGGGCGCCACCATCCGCGGTTGGCAAGCCGACCCGCGAAACGGCACGATGACCGAAATCCCCTCGGTCAAGACCGACCCCCAAGGACGCTTCCAATTCCCGTCGCAACAACGCGACCGCTTGTGGCTCTTGGCTTCCCACCAAGACCAACAACTCTCCTCGGCGAATTACCTCGGCAGCTACCTCAATAACTTCGAACCGCCCCGTGGCGAACAGACGAATTTTTTCACCGACCGCGCGATTTATCGCCCCGGCCAAACGATCCGCTACAAAGGGATCTGTTACGCGTTCGATCAAAAATCGGATGACTACCGCGTCATCCCCAAACGCCCCGTGACCGTCGTCCTCCGCGACGCCAACGGGCAAGAGGTCGAGCGTCAACAACACGCCACCAACGATTACGGCAGCTTCAGCGGCAGTTTCACCGCCCCCCGCGACCGACTCGCCGGCCAGATGTCGATCCACGTCGAAGGGGACCCGCCCGGCCAAAGCTTCATCCGAGTCGAGGAATACAAACGGCCGAAGTTCGAGGTCACGATCGAACCCCCGGCCGAGGCGCCCAAGCTCGATGCCGAAGTCAACCTCGTCGGCTCCGCAAAAGCCTACACCGGGGCCAACATCGATAACGCCGATGTCCGCTGGCGCGTCGTTCGCGAAGTTCGCTTTCCCCCGTGGTGGTTCTGGCGCTGCTGGTGGCTGCCGCCGATGCCGACCGAGTCGCAAGAAATCGCCCATGGCACCGCAAAAACTGCGGCCGACGGGACCTTCCCGATCCGCTTCGTCGCCAAGCCCGACCGCGCGGTCGATCCCCAATCCGAGCCGACTTTCCATTACACGATCTACGCCGATGTGACCGACGGCGCGGGCGAAACGCGTTCCGGTTCGCGCTCGGTCAGCGCCGGCTTTGCGGCCCTCACCGCCAGCATCACCGCCGATGAATGGCTCCCCACCGGCAAGCCGGTCGAATTCACGATCCGCACCACGACGCTCGATAGCGACGGCCAAGCCGCCGAAGGGACGCTAACCATCCACGCCCTGCGCCAACCCGATTCCGTCGCTCGCCCCAAACTGGAAGGTTTCGGTTACGTCCCGATGCCCCGGCCTCCTATGCCACGTCCAATCCGCGGCGCCGCCGCCGGCCGACCTGGCATCCCGCCGATCGATGATCAACCCTCGACCGACCCGAGCAACCCCAATAGCTGGGAATTGGGCGACGTCGTCGCCACGTCCGATTTCCGCACCGACGGTTCGGGGAACCAAAAAGTGTCGGTTGATCTCCCCGCCGGGATCTATCGCGCGATCCTCAAGACGCGTGACCGCTTCGGCAAAGAGGTCTCGGCCCTCTTGCCGCTCGAAGTCTTCGACCCGGCCGCGAAGTCCTGGCCTGTGAAATTGTCCCATCGGCTGCGGATCGAAAAGTCGACGGTCCAACCGGGCCAAACGATGCGGGTCGTCTGGTCGAGCGGCTACGACACCGCCCGCGTCCTCTTCGAAGCCGAACACCGGGGCAAGGTCATTCGCTCCGAAACCTCACCCGCCGGCGTGACCCAAGCGACCTTCGAACTCCCGGTCACCGAAGCGATGCGGGGCGGCTTCACGATCCACACGCTGATGGTGCGCGACAACCGCGCCTACCTCCAATCGCATCGCATCGATGTCCCCTGGACGAACAAAGAGCTCGATATCCGCTGGGAACGCTTCACGTCCAAACTCGAACCCGCCGCCTCCGAAAAGTGGACCGCGGTGATCAGCGGCAAAGATGCCGAAAAGGCCGCCGCCGAAATGGTCGCGACGCTGTACGACGCATCGCTCGATGCCTTTGTCCCCCACCCCTGGTCAAGCGGCTTTGGGATCTTTCGCCAAGACCAATCGATGCTCTCGCAGGCTTTCGAAAATCGCCTCAAAGGGCTCAACCCGGTCTGGCATTCGTGGCGAATCGAATCCCGCGACGATTCGCTCAATTACCCCAGGCTCGATTGGCCCCCAGGCCAGGGCCACCCCGAGATGATGTATCGCCGCGGCCGCAACATGTTAGGCCGCGGCATGCCGATGGCCATGGAAGCGATGCCGATGGCCGCCGGCGCCCCCGCCCCCGCCGCGATGGCCGATGCCGCGCCGATGATGGGTGGCATGGGTGGCATGGGTGGCGGCGCGATGCTGGCGAAGAATGCCATGGCTGAAGGGGAAGCCGCAGGCATGGGCGAAGGCGCAGCCCCAACCCCCAACTTCAACCTCGAAGGGGTCACCGCCCGCACCAACCTGAACGAAACCGCCTTCTTTTTTCCCCACCTCATCGCCGGGGATGATGGCGTCGTCCGCTTGGAATTCACCATGCCCGAAGCCCTCACCCGGTGGAACTTCCGCGGCTTCGCTCACGATACCAACCTCCGCGCCGGGCTCCTCTCCGACAGCATCGTGACGAGCAAGGATCTGATGGTCCAACCCAACGCCCCACGCTTCCTCCGCGAAGGGGACCTGATCGAATTCACCGTCAAAATCACCAACCGTTCGGCCACCCAACAAACGGGCTCCGCGGCGCTCAAGTTCTTTGACCCCCGCACCAATGATCCCCTCGATGCGGCGCTGGCCAACGACACCGGCCAACAGCCGTTCGATATCCCCGCGGGCCAGTCGCGGTCACTCGCTTGGCGGATCCGTGTCCCCGACGGGATTAATTTGGTGACCTACCGCGCCGTCGCCTCGACCGGTCGCGTCTCCGACGGCGAAGAAGGGGTCCTGCCAATCCTCTCCCGCCGCATCCTTGTCACCGAATCGCTCCCGCTACCCCTCCGCGGGCCACAGACGAAAGCGTTCGATTTCGCGCGGCTCGCCAAGTCGACCGATTCCGATACCCTTCGCCACCAATCGCTGACGGTGCAGATGGCTTCCAACCCGGCTTGGTACGCCGTGATGTCGCTCCCTTACCTGATGGAATACCCGCACCAATGCAGCGAACAGATCTTCAACCGCCTCTACGCCAATGCGCTCGCCCGCAAGATCGCGACGAGCGACCCGAAGATCGAAAAGGTCTTCGCCCAGTGGCGCGGCACCAAGGCGCTCGATAGCCCGCTCGAGAAAAACGAAGAACTCCGCGCGGTCCTGTTGCAAGAATCCCCTTGGGTCCGTCAAGCCGATGACGAAAGCCAATCACGTCGCAACGTCGGGATCCTCTTCGACACCAACCGGCTCAACGACGAGACCTCGCGGGCCATGTCCGAACTCGTCGCACAACAGAACGAAGATGGCCGTTGGCCTTGGTTCCCCGGCGGGCCAGCCAACGATTACATCACCCTCTACATCACCACCGGCTTCGGCAGGCTGCGGCACCTCGGCGTCCCGGTCGATGCCCAGCCCGCGATCCGCTCCCTCCCCCGGCTCGATGCCTGGATGGCCCAGCAACATCGCGACATCCTCGAACAGCTCAAGAAGGATGGTAAGGACGAACCCCCCAAGGATGCGGTCTACCTCGGCCACACCATCGCGCTGTACCTCTACGGCCGCAGCTTCTTCCTCGATGAACACGCCGTCGCCCCCGAGCATGCCGACTCGCTCCGCTTCTGGGTCGATCAGGCCAAACGCCACTGGCTGAAACTCGATAGCCTCCAATGCCAGGCACAGCTCGCCGTCGCGCTGCATCGCCTCCGCGAAGCCGACGCCGCCCGCGCGATCCTCGTTTCGCTCAAGGAACGATCGCTGTCCAACGACGAACTCGGGACCTACTGGCCGGTCGCCCGAGACGGCTATTGGTGGTACCGCGCCCCGATCGAAACGCAAGCGATGCTGATCGAGGCCTTTGACGAAGTCGCTGCCGACCCCGCGATGGTCGAAGCCTGCCAGGTCTGGTTGCTAAAACAGAAACAGACCCAAGATTGGAAGACGACCAAAGCGACCGCCGACGCCGTCTATGCACTGCTGCTGCGTGGCTCCGATCGGCTCGTCTCCGACCAACTCGTCGAAGTCTCCCTCGGCGATCTGACCGTCAAACCCGAACAGGTCGAAGCCGGCACCGGCTTCTTCGAACAGCGGATCCCCGTCGATCAGATCAAGCCGGCCCTCGCCCGCGTCACCGCCAAGAAGTCCGATCCCGGTGTCGCTTGGGGGAGCGTCCATTGGCAGTACTTCGAGGACATCGGCAAGATCACCGCCGACGCCTCGACCCCGCTCAAGCTGACCAAAGAGCTCTACGTCAAACGCCTCACCAATGCCGGCTCGGTCCTCCAGCGGATCGGCGAAGGTGCACCGGCCCAGGCCAACGTCGGCGACGAACTCGTCGTCCGCATCGTCCTGAAGTCGGATCGCGACCTCGAATACGTCCACCTCCGCGATCACCGCGGCAGCGGCACCGAGCCGG
>JBEIRZ010000227.1:0-7097 GCA_040375695.1 Planctomycetaceae bacterium | reverse complement strand
CGGGACGGATCGTCTCGCAAGACAACAACGTCGTTGTGCTCGAGATGCAGGTCGGCAAACGGAAGGTAACACGCAAGTTTCCTCGTGGCGTGATCCTGTCGATCACGAGTGACGACGCAAGCGACAAGCCGAGCGGTAACGGGTCGCCTGCGGCTGCCGCATCGAGAGCGAATGTCGCCGATGATGATCCGGCGGACGGCGTCGCCCCGATGAACCCGCTGGCCAGATCGCAGGGTTCGCGCGGGTCCTCTTCGGCGCGTCGTGGCGATATCCCCCAGCGGTCCAAAGCGGAGGTCTTGGAATTGATCCAAACCGTCGGCAAGACGCCACCCGATTGGTACGAATCGACCCCACTCGATTACCCGCCGACGCTCGATCTTGCCTGGCCCGAAAAACCGCCCGGCGGGTGGGACGCTTCGAAGAACGTCGGCCAATACATTTGCGACCGGAGCAACCCCAACCCTGGCAAATGGCGTGAAGGGGTGCGGCTGATGCATCACATCATGAGCCAATCGGAAGGTGACCGTGGCGTGACACAGCGTGCGATGCGGGCCCTCGGGACGATGTACCACAACCTCCACGAAGACTACGCGCGGGCCGCCTTCTGGTGGCAACAGGCGGGGATCGATGCCAACCCGGAACAGGAACGCAACGCCGCTGTGCAGCTCGCCCACTGCTATCACCAGCTCGGCAATTCACAGATGGGGCTCGATGTGCTCAAGCGGATGTCGAACTATCCCCCCAGCGTTATCAAGGTCTTGGGCGATATGGGCCAGACCGATGATGCGCTTCGATTCGCCGACCGGTTGGCACAGCTCGGCCAAAAGGTCCAGGCGTGTCTCTATGCGGGGGATGTTTGTCGCGTCGCCTCGCGGCTCGATCAGGCCGAGAAATATTACCGCCAGGCCCTCGCGGCCGCGTCGCAAGACGAACGCAACAACGACCATTCGCGACGCGACCGCCAGCGTGCCGAGGCGAGCATCGCGGCGATCCGCTTTTATCAGATCGCCCCCGATAAGGTCGCCGACGGGACGTACCGCGCGTCGAGCCTCGGCTACGAAGATCAGGTCGAAGTCGCCGTGACCGTTCGCGGCGGCCGGATCGAAGATGTCAAAATTACGAAGCACCGCGAGAAACAGTTTTACTCGTCGTTGACCGATACCCCGAAAGCCATCGTCACCCGCCAAGGGGTCGTTGGGGTCGACACGACGAGCGGCGCGACGATCACCTCCGAAGCGATCATCAACGCCACCGCGAAGGCCCTGTCCGAAGGGGCAAGTTCTCGCCCCAGCGAGGATTGAACCCGCCATGCGACTTGACGTTTACCTCCCGGTCATCCGCCGCGATAAACCCGGTGTCCCCCCGACCCCGCGTTCGCTCCCGATCCGCATCGCCAAACGGCTGTTGCCCGCGCCGTTCTTTTCCGATTGGGAAACGAAACGCCGGGGACTGGCGCGGCGGTGGCTCAGGAAGCTCGGCCCGAGCTGGTTGGCGGCCCCGATCCGGCGGGGAGTCCAAACCCTTTCGATGGCGATTTTTCTCGTCCTCTTCTTTTGGGTCTGTTGGCCCTACGACGCCCGCCCCGCACGAATTTGGCACGGCTGGACCCCGGTCGAAATCGACGGCCAAACGGGTCATGCGTTGATCGCGTCGGATCAGCCGCTCGGGCCACCACTCGAAGTCGGCCAGGTCGTTGTGGTTGTCGATGACGGGGGCACTGCCGATGGCTCGTCCGACGTGAGCGGGTCGATTACCAATGCCCCGAATATCAACGATGCGAACACCGATGCGGCCAACGGCTCGGATGCACCAGCGAATCTCCTGGGACGATTTCGAATCGAGTCACTGACCGCCGATTCGGCTTCGCTCGTCCCGATAGCCTCACTCGACGAATCGGCACGCGAGAAGCTCGTCCTCAGCGTCGGGCCTTGGTCGTTGCACGAGCGGCCTCCTGGCCAATGGCCGGGTCATTACGCCGAGAACCTTGCTGCCAAGGAACGGATCGCGGCAGAAACCTTTCTCGCGATCGACCCGCTCGTTAGCCTCTCGACGGCGATCGCCTCACGCTCGTGGGTCTGGTCGCTCGTATCGGCCACGATCATCCTTGTCGTCTGCCTCCTGATCCCGCGCGGCTTTTGCGGTTACCTCTGCCCCTTAGGGACGACGATCGATCTCTTCGATTGGGCGATCGGCCGAAGGGTCACCCGCTTTCGCGTCGGCGACGATGGGTGGTGGGTCCACATCAAGTACTACTTGCTGTTGACGATCTTGATCGCGGCGGCGCTGGGCGTCTTGATCAGCGGCATCTTCGCGGCGATCCCGGTGATCACCCGCGGGTTGCTTTTCACGATCGCCCCGCTGCAAAATGGGGTGGCCAACGGTTGGCATCAGGTCCCGGCTTTGCACATCGGTCACGCCCTATCGCTGGCGTTGTTCGCGGCGGTTTTGGGATTAGGCTTTTTGAAGCCACGTTTTTGGTGCAAGTATGTCTGTCCCAGCGGCGCCGTTTTTTCCCTGGGGAATCTGTTCCGTTTCAGCGAGCGGAAGGTCGAATCGAGTTGCATCCATTGCAACAAGTGCGTCGAGATCTGTCCGTTCGACGCGATCAAAGCCGACTTCACGACACGGGTCACCGATTGCACGCTCTGTCAAAGCTGCGCGGGGGTTTGTCCCACGCACGCGATCAAGTTCGTCGGCCGATTCGAAGACGAGCGGCTCAAGCCCTTTGGCGACCCGCCGACGGGCGAGACCCCGCTCGGCCGACGAGGCTTCATCGCCGCTTCGGTGGGGACCCTCGGCGGCACGGCGGCAGGCGTGACGATCGCCGCGGCGACAAAGGCCTGGGGCGCGAATCTCGATGATCCCAAGTCGCACCGACCGGTCCGTCCCCCCGGCAGCGTCCCCGAGGATTCGTTCTTGCAACTCTGCATCCGCTGCGGCGAATGTTTTAAAGCCTGTCCCAGCGACGTCTTGCAACCGCTCGGCTTCGCCCAAGGTTTGGAGGGGCTTTGGACGCCGCACGTCGTCGCCGATTGGGCGGGGTGCGCTTCGAGCTGCAACGCGTGTGGCCAGGTCTGCCCCACCGGCGCGATCCGCCCTTTGCCGCTGGAAGAAAAACGCGTCGCGAGGATGGGGCTAGCGGTCATCGATCCTACGACATGCCTGCCCCTGGCCGGACGCGAGGCATGCCAACTCTGCGTCGACGAATGCGTCAGCGCCGGCTACTTCGCGATCGACTTCACCCGCGTCGGCACCGAACTCGATCCCGACGGAAACCCCATCGAAGGGACGGGGATGAACGCCCCGGTCGTCAATGCGGATGCCTGCGTCGGTTGCGGGCTCTGTCAAACACGCTGCTATGGGGTCAACGTCAAAGCCAAGGGTCTGCTCGATCGTTCCGCGATCGTCATCGGAGCGGGCGAAGGGAAAGAAGACCGGCTTAGCAGCGGCTCCTATCAAGCACTGCGGCAACACGAACAAGAGTCCAAACGGCCCAAGGGCGAATCGAACAAAGCCGATTACCTCCCCGGTTTTCTCAAACCCTGAAGCACCGGTTCGACGAGTCTCGGTTCGAATCGACTCTGGCCAATTTAATTCAGGCCTACCCGATGAAGCCGCTTCGCGAAACGCTCAGCCCGTTATGAGCGGCTCAAAGAAATTCCCTTCATTCAGCGTCGGACGCTCGGGCCGACCCTTGTGGATGTAGGTCAATCGCATCGCGTCGATCCCCATCAGGTGCAAGATCGTCGCGTGCAGGTCATGGACGTGCAACCGGTCCTCGACCGCTCGCAGGCCCAGCTCATCGGTCGCACCCAACGTCTGGCCACCACGCACGCCACCCCCCGCCATCCACATCGTGAATCCCGTCGGGTTGTGGTCGCGGCCATTCCCCTGCTCGGACATCGGAGTCCGTCCGAACTCCCCACCCCAAATCACGAGCGTCTCGTCGAGCAACCCGCGGCGTTTCAGATCTTTTAACAGCGCCGCGACGGGCTGGTCGGATTGCTTGCACAAGTCGGTGTGGTTCTTTTCGATCCCCGAATGCGCGTCCCCCTTGCTCCCCGCCCCGTGATAAATCTGGACGAACCTCACGCCGCTCTCGGAGAGCCGACGGGCCAACAGACAAAGCCGCCCCATCACCGCCGTCTCTTTTTGGTTCATGCCGTAGAGATCGAGCGTCTCTTGCGTCTCGTCCGAAAGGTCGATCGTGTGCGGCGCCTCGGCTTGCATGCGGAAGGCGAGCTCGTAACTGGCGATCCGCGCTTCGAGCTCTGATTGCTCCGGGTGCTGGGCCGCGTAGGTGCGATTGAGCCGATTCAAAAAGTCGACCTTCGCGACTTGCCGTGCCTGCGTGAAACCTTCCGGCGGGAAGAGGTTCGGGATCGGGTCTCCCGTCTCTTGCAATCGGATCCCCTGATAGGCCGCCGGCATGAACCCGGCGCTCCAATTCCTTGGCCCGTTGACGACCGATGTCTTGTTGTCTTGCATCACGATGAAGGCGGGCAAATCCTGGTTTTCCGTCCCCAACCCGTAATTGGCCCACGCCCCCAGCGACGGCCTCCCACCAAGGATCGAGCCGGTGTTCATCTGACACACACCCGGCGAATGGTTGATCCCGTCCTGCCAACACGATCGGATCACCGCGATGTCATCGACCATCTCCGCCGTGTGCGGCAACCAATCCGAAACCCATGTCCCCGCCTCGCCGTGCCGCTTCCATTTCCTGCGACAACCCAACAGCGGCGACCGCGATTCGCCCATCGCCGTGACGACCGAACCGAAACTCTCTGGCAGGATCTGACCGGCCATCTCGTTTAGCAACGGCTTCGGGTCGAACAAATCGATGTGACTGGGACCCCCTTCCATAAAAAGAAATATCGCCCGCTTGGCGGTCGGCCGAAAATGAGGCTTGCCGATCGACGCCGGGTCGACATTGCCGATCCCATCCGCCTCGGCCCCCGCCGCCAATCCCCCCTGCTTGCCCAACAGGTCGGCCAGCGCGATCGCGCCAAAGCCCGCCCCGCTACGGCTGAGGAACTGCCGCCGGCTCGTCGGGATCTCGAAATGCCGAAAGGCTCGCGATATTGGCATCTGACGGTGACCCGCTGCGAAGGAATGGTGTTAAGGGAGGTAGAGGAATTCGTTCGAATTGAATATGGCGTGACACAAATCGATCATCGCCGCCGCCATCGGGTCATCGTTCCGCGAGTCGAGTTCGACCTCTGCGATGTCGAGCCCGTTGGGGGAACTGTCTCGACGTACCCCCGGGTCGCTCTCGAATCGCCAATACCCGACCGTCGCTGGGGTCACCTTTTCGCTGCTGAACAGCAGCTCCTCTTGACCCAACACGCCGCGGCTGAGCCTGACGCCATCGATCAGCCCATCGAAATCACCCTCGCCTTCCTGCCGGCCGCCGATCCGTAAATCGCCGTCGTTTTCGAGGTCACCGACGATGTCGTGAGGAACCGTCGCGACAAGCAACGGCTCGTCATCGTTCGACAGGTCTTTCACATAAAACCGCACTTCGCCCGGCGTTCCAACCGCTTTTTGGTCGGCGCCTGTCGCGTTGGCGACTTGACCCGCTGCACCTTGGCTTCCCGCATTACCATCGGCCGCTGGCCGTGCCATCGTCACCGCGGCGCTAAGGTAATACGGCTTGTTCATCTCCAAGTGATGGTCCGAAAAAACCGCCGCTTCGCCGGTCGAACCATCGAGCTTCTTGCCCCACATTTGCAGGACGAGCGTTTGCGGTTTGCGCCGCGAACTTTTCCCCGTGATGCCGAAGACCCACCCCTTCTCGCCCGACTTCCCTTCCCGTTTCGAAACTACGGTCCTGACCGCACCGCTGGGATAGACCGAGCGTGGTTCGACGAAGGCCTCGATGGTGAATTCGCCAAGGTCGAGCTCGGGCCGATCGCCAACCGACATCCGCATCGGCTTTTCGGCCGGGGCGATCGAGACCGCTTGGCCGTCGCGATATCGCATCTTGCCGAGCGTCAAATCTTCGGTCTTCGCTTCTTCTTTCGACCTTTGGATCACCTCCGCCTGGCTTTGCAAAAAGCCGATCGCGGCATCCCGTTCATCAGAAGTCGGCAATCGCGAATAGGCGAGCTCCCAAAGCCGATCGATCGCCGCGGCAGGATCGCTCGCCACCGCTCCCAACCGACTCGCGAACGCTTCCGCGGCTTGGATCAATTGCGGGCTGTTGAGCAGCATCAGCGATTGAACCGGGGTCGTCGTCGTGTTTCGCGACGGTTCGCTGGCGAAGAAGGCCGGCAGATCGAACACGTCGAGCAGCGGGTCGCGGCTGTTTCGCATCACCCGGGTGTAGATCGTCCTGCGGCTCGAATCGGTCGGTGCCCCTTCGCCACCCGCCTTCAAATCGATCTTGCCAGAAACCGCCAGGATCGCGTCGCGGATCTGTTCGGCATCAAGCCTTCGGCTCCCCCATCGCCAGTAATACCGGTTGGTCGGATCGCTCTTTTGGTATTCGTCAAACCGCGGATGGGAGCTGGCTTGCCGATAAGCCGCCGAATTGCAGATCAATCGGTGGAGCCCCTTCAAGCTCCATCCCTGCTCGACAAGCCGCGACGCGAGAAAATCGAGCAGCTCCGGGTGCGTCGGTTCGCCACCGACTCGCCCCAAATCGCTCGGGTTGAGCGCGATGCCGCGGCCGAAGTGATGTTGCCAAACGCGATTCGCGATCAGCCTCGCGGTCAACGGATGGTCGCTGCGGGTTAACCATTTCGCCAGCGCCGCCCTGCGCCCCGTCGACGGCAAATCCGGGAGCGGATCGATCGCCGCATCGCTCGGGTCGAGCACCGACAGATACCCGGGCGCGACCAGTTCTTTCGGCCCCTTGGGCATGTACGTCTCGGGGGCGTGCATCCCGACGTCGCGGACGGTCTGGGCTACTGGCAAAGCCGCCGGCTTGATCGCGTCATGCTCCGCGATCTCTCGCCTCAGCGCCAGCACCTTCTCCTTGTCCTCGGCGTTGAATTTCGCGTCGAGCCGCTCGTATTCGAATTCGACCTGACGCTGCAGCAGGTAAACGAGCTGCTCTTCCCCCGGGCTTCGCTTCGATGCGTCGCGGTAAT
>JBEIRZ010000382.1:0-4322 GCA_040375695.1 Planctomycetaceae bacterium | reverse complement strand
GGGGATGCGGTTCACGCAGTTTTATGCGGGGGCGACGGTCTGTGCCCCGTCGCGGAGCGTCCTGATGACGGGCCAGCACCACGGCCACACGCGGGTGCGGGGGAATGCCGGGGCGAACAACCCGCAAGCCCAGGCCTTGCGGCCCGACGACGTCACCGTCGCGAAGCTGTTGCAGGGATCCGGTTACCGCACGTCGTTGGTCGGCAAATGGGGGTTGGGGGACATCGGCCGTGCCGATATTGGGTTGCCGCACAAGCAAGGTTTTGACGAGTTCTTCGGATACTTGAACCAGCGACATGCACACAACCATTTCCCCGATTTCTTGTGGCGCGGCGAAGAGCGCGTCAGGCTCGCCAACGTCGTCACACCCGTCGGCGGGGATGGGGCCGGGTACGCGACGACGGCGGTCGAATTCGCCGATGAACTGTTCGCCGACGAGGCGGTGCGTTTCGTCAAAGGGAACAAGGACCGCCCCTTTTTCCTTTACTGGTCGATGGTGACGCCACATGCCAATAACGAGCGGACGCGAGAATTGAAGAACGGCGCCCACGTCCCCGACTTCGGGCCCTATGCCGACAAGGATTGGCCCGATCAAGACAAGGGGCAGGCGGCGATGATCACGCGGCTGGACGGGTATGTCGGCCGGATGTTGGAAACGCTCCGTCAGGAAGGGCTCGCCGACAAGACGCTCGTCATTTTCACCAGTGACAACGGGCCGCACAACGAAAGCAACCATGACTTGAAGCGGTTCAACCCCTCGGGGCCGTTGAACGGGATCAAACGGAGCTTGACCGATGGTGGGATTCGCGTCCCGATGATCGCGTGGTGGCCGGGGAAGGTGGCCACAGCGACGACGAGCGATCATGTCGCTTATTTCGGCGACTGGATGGCGACGGCGACCGAATTGGCGGGGGCCAGGATGCCCGATCAGCGGGATTCGATCAGCTTCTTCCCGACGCTTGTTGGCAAATCCCCCGCCGACCAGCCCCGTCACGAATTCCTCTATTGGGAATTTCACGAAGGGGGGTTCAAGCAAGCGGCGCTCTATCAAGGAAGGTGGAAGGGGATCCGCAGCGGTGGGCCGGATGCCCCGGTAAAAATTTTCGATTTGCAAACCGACATCGCCGAGAAGGTCGACGTGGCGGGCGAGCATCCCGACATCGCCGCCAAGGTCGGCGATTACTTGAAGCGGGCCAGGAGCGAATCGGCCCAGTGGCAACCGGTCTGGTCCCGCGAAAAGAAATGAACCCGATTTACCCCAGTCGCATTTGCCCCAGTCGCAGTGACTACAAACGTAGTCACGATATGATTACAAATGTAGTAACACACTGACTACAAACGTAGTCAAATCATGACTACGATTGTAGTCAATTCCGATCCGAACCCTTATCGCACCCTGGCCGATCATGTGGAACGTCTTGTTGCCGAACCGGCATGTCAGCGCTGTTGTCCGACTCCTGTGTGCCGTCTGTTTGGGGGCGTGCAGGTTGGCGACGAGCGGGTTGGCGGCGGCCGAATCGGCGCGGCCCAACATCGTCTTTTTTTTGACCGATGATTTGGGGCAGCGGGATTTGGGGTGTTATGGCAGCACCTTTTACGAGACGCCGAACCTGGATCGGTTGGCTCAAGGGGGCGCGCGTTTCACCGACGGGTATGCGGCGTGTCCGGTCTGTTCGCCGACGCGGGCGAGCATCATGTCGGGGCATTGGCCGCAGCGGACGGGGATCACCGATTACATTGGGGCGCCGATGCGGCCGGAGGGTTGGAAGCGGAACACGAAGCTTTTGCCGGCGCCTTACAGCGACCGGCTGGCGCTCGATGCCCCGACGCTCGCCAAGTCGCTCAAGGGGGCCGGTTACGCAACCTTCTTTGCCGGCAAGTGGCATTTGGGCCCGGAGGGTTGGTGGCCAGAGAACCAGGGTTTCGATTTCAATTTCGGCGGGATCGATCGGGGCGGGCCGTATGGCGGGAGCAAGTACTTTTCGCCCTATGGCAACCCGCGGCTGACCGATGGGCCTGACGGAGAACATTTGCCCGACCGTTTGGCGACCGAAGCGACACGTTTCATCGAAGCGAACAAGGACCGCCCGTTCTTCGCCTACTTTTCGTTCTATGACGTCCACACGCCGCTCATGGCCCGCGAAGATTTGCGAAAGAAGTACGAGGCGAAGCGCGAGCGTCTCGGTTTGAAAGCGAGCTGGGGGCGCGAGGCGGAACGGGACGTGAGGCTCGTTCAGGAGCACGCCGTCTATGCCGCGATGGTCGAGGCGATGGACTTGGCGGTGGGCAAGGTGCTGGCAAAGCTCGATGAGCTCGGGTTGGCCGACAACACGCTGGTGATTTTTACGAGCGACAACGGGGGGTTGTCGACCAGCGAAGGGTGGCCGACTTCGAATCTGCCGCTGCGCGGGGGCAAAGGGTGGATGTACGAAGGGGGGATCCGCGAGCCGTTGATCGTCCGTTGGCCGGCGGTGATCAAGGCTGGCCGGGTGATCGATACCCCTGTCAGCAGCCCGGACTTTTTTCCGACGCTGCTGGAAGCGGTCGGGGCGAAGCCGATGCCGGGGCAAAGGGTCGACGGCGTCAGCCTGATGCCACTTTTCAAAGGGGACGTGATCCCCGAGCGGCCGCTCTTTTGGCATTACCCGCATTACGGCAACCAAGGTGGGGCCCCGGCGGCGGCGATCCGCAGGGGCGATTGGAAATTGATCCATTGGTACGAAGAGGATCGCGACGAGCTCTTTCGGTTGTCGGACGACTTGGGCGAAACCAACGACCTCGCGGCGAAGGAGCCCCAGCAGGTTAAGCGGCTACGTGAAGAGCTTGAGGCGTGGCAACAAGAGGTCGGTGCGAAGTTGCCGATCCCCAACCCGGATTACGATGCCAATAAACCGAACGGCCGTGCCGCCAAACGAAACCCCGGCTAACCGCGTCCCACAATAGCGGCACGGCGCGAGCCGTCCGGTGCCGTCATCCCGTCCCCCACATTAGCGGCACGGCGCGAGCAGTCCGGTGCCGTCATCTCGTCCCCCACATTAGCGGAACGGCGCGAGCCGTCCGGTGCCGTCCGGTAGCATCCGGTCGCTCTTGAACCGGTGGGCTTGCGCCCAGCCGCTAAAATTCTCTTGAACCATTGGGCTTGCGCCCAGCCGCCAAAAATGCTCGTGGTTTACGATTCAAAAATGCTTCACAGCGTTGCCCACGCGGGGTGCCGAAGCGGTTACGCTGGCGATTGCCAACCCGCTGCTCGCGGCGTGAAGCCGATCCGTCCTTTGTCCCACTTCGCAGCCTGACCCGTCGTTGATACTCGTCGTGAGAGTGAGAAGCCGTATGAACCGAATGTTGCAAACGCTGATGCTGATGATGACGCTGGTGTTTTGGTGGGCCGAAGTCGGTTCGGCGGCCGATCGCCCGCCGAACATCCTGTTCATCCTCGTCGACGATCAATCGCCCGAGGATTTGAAGTGTTACAACCCGGAGTCGGCGCTGCAGTCACCCAACATCGACCGTTTGGCCCGCGAGGGGATGGTCTTTGACGGGGCGTATCACATGGGGTCGTTTTCGGGGGCGGTTTGCACGCCGTCGCGGCACATGATCATGAGCGGCCGGACGGTGTGGCATTTGCCGATCGCGCCGCAGGCGATGCAGAAGGGGCTTTGTCCCCCTAGCCTGGAGCAGCAAACGATCCCGGCGGTTTTTAATCGTGGCGGTTACGCGACGATGCGGACCTGCAAGCAAGGGAACAGTTACGAGGCGGCGAACAAGCTCTTCACCGTCCGTCATGACGCGACCAAACGTGGCCCGACCCCGGAGACGGGGAGCCCTTGGCACGGCGATCGGGTGATGGACTATCTTGCGGCGCGTGAAGCAGAAAAGGACACGAAGCCGTTTTTGATCTATTTCGGTTTTTCGCACCCGCATGACGAACGGGACGGGACCCCAGAATTGCTCGCCAAGTACGGCGCGACGAACCACACCGATAAAGACAACCCGCCACCGGCGGACCCCAAGCAGCCGAAGTTGCCCCCGAATTATCTCCCGGCCCACCCGTTCCATCACGGCCACCCGGGGCTGCGCGACGAGGTCGATGTCAGTGGCGTTTGGGAGCGGCGTGACGAACGGACGATCCGCAATGAGATCGGTCGCCAATTCGCCTGTTCCGAAAACATCGACATCCAGATCGGCCGCGTCCTGGAAAAGCTCGCCGCGATGGGGGAATTGGAAAACACGTACGTCTTCTACACCGCCGACCATGGGATGGCGATCGGGCGTCACGGGTTGCAAGGGAAACAGAACCTCTATCAGCACACCTGGCGGGTCCC
>JBEIRZ010000626.1:0-1817 GCA_040375695.1 Planctomycetaceae bacterium | reverse complement strand
GTCGGTTCGCCACCGACTCGCCCCAAATCGCTCGGGTTGAGCGCGATGCCGCGGCCGAAGTGATGTTGCCAAACGCGATTCGCGATCAGCCTCGCGGTCAACGGATGGTCGCTGCGGGTCAACCACGTCGCCAGCGCCGCCCTGCGCCCCGTCGACGGCAAATCCGGGAGCGGGTCGATCGCCGCATCGCTCGGGTCGAGCACCGACAAATACCCGGGCGCGACCGGTTCTTTCGGCCCCTTGGGCATGTACGTCTCGGGGGCGTGCATCCCGACATCGCGGACGGTCTGAGCGACCGGTAAGGCAGGCGGCTTGATCGCGTCATGCTCAGCGATCTCTCGCCTCAGCGCCAGCACTTTTTCCTTGTCCTCGGCGCTGAATTTCGCGTCGAGCCGCTCGTATTCGAATTCGACCTGACGCTGCAGCAGGTAAACGAGCTGCTCTTCCCCCGGGCTTCGCTTCGATGCGTCGCGGTAATAGATCTCTTGGATGTCGAGCGGGAACTTTTCGACCGCCGTCACCACCGCCTTGGGGCGATACTTCGCGAGGATCGCTTCCAACTCCTGACGCTTCTGCGCCGTCGCCGCTTCCCACTTCGCCAGATCCGATTCGTGCTGCGAACGTTCACCCGCCGATTCGACCGTCACGTCGACCGGCATGATCGGGGCAAAGAACGCCTGCAGCCGATAATAGTCCCGCTGCGGGATCGGGTCGAACTTGTGGTCGTGACACTTCGCACATTGCATCCCGAATCCCAAGAAGACATCCCCCGTGACATCGGTCACGTCCTCGACGATCGTCTTCCATTGCCCCGGCGCGTCGCGGTTGTTGTATTCATAAATCCAATGCCGCAGGTAACCCGTCGCCACTTTGGCCTGCGGGTCGCCAGGGAACAATTCGTCACCTGCGAGCTGCTCTTGGACGAAACGGTCATAAGGCTTGTCTTCGTTCAACGCGTTGATCACGTAATCGCGATACCGCCACGCGTCGGGACGATAACCGTCGGCACGATATCCGTCCGAATCGGCATAGCGGACCAGATCGAGCCAATGCCTTGCCCAACGTTCGCCGTAGCGATGGCTGTCGAGCAATTCGTCGACCAGCCTCGCGTACCCCTCGCTCGACGGATCGGCGACAAACCGCTTGACCTGCTCGTCCGTCGGGGGCAGCCCTGTCAAATCGAACGCGACCCTTCGCGCCAAGCCGACCGGGTCCGCCTGACCCGCCGGGCTTAAACCCGCCGCCGACATCGATCGCCACAAGAAGGCATCGATCGGGTTCACGTCCCAACCGGCCGGGGCGTCGCTCGCCGAAGGGACCTGTGGGTCGCGGACCGGCTTGAAGGCCCACCAGTCGCGGTCCGCATCCGTGATCTCGCCCCGCTTGCGGGCGACCATCGGTGCGTCACCCTTCGACCCGCCCGGCCAATAAGCCCCCGACTTTACCCACCGCTCCAGGATCGCCACTTCGTCATCGGGCAATTGTCCCGAAGGGGGCATTTCCAGCGATTCGTACCGCACCGCTTGCAACAGCAGGCTCGCGTCAAGGTTTGCCCGATCGATCGAAGCCCCCGAGTCGCCCCCTGCCTCGATCGCCGCGAGCGAATCAAGCCTCAACGATCCGTTCTGCTTCTCCTCACCATGGCACGACCAGCAATGCTCGATCAATAGCGGACGGACCTTCGATTCGAAGAAGACCCGCTGCTCGTGCTCGGCCTCCGAAGCCTCATCGGCCGCCGCATTTCCTACCCAACCGGCAGGGGCAACCAACAGCGTTACCGCGACCACCACCTGCCACAGCGACCGACAGGCGACCCG
>JBEIRZ010000646.1:0-1620 GCA_040375695.1 Planctomycetaceae bacterium | reverse complement strand
TGAAGCGATCGATGAATTCCTTGCGCCAAGGGTCGCGGCGTTCGTTGATGCTGGCGTAGGGCAAGACGTTGTTCGCGAAGATTTCCCAGGGGATATCGCGTCGCCAAGGGGACCGCTCGAACGCTTCTTGGGCGAGCCGAACGTTTTCGAGGAGGAATTCGGCGGAGAGCGAGCGGAGGTCGCGGTCGGGCATGTGCGCGATCAGGAATTCGATCGATTCGCGTTGGTCGTGAGGGGCCTGATCGAGCGCGGCGCGGAGCCGGGGGGCGTTGTCGCCGGCGCGATCCAATGCCTTGGAGACGTCGTCATCGGTGGCAGAACGAACGAGATGCGACTTCTCGTCGACGGACCACCGCTGGGGCGATTGGCCCGGGACGGGGACCAGCACCGAACCGCGAAAACCCGATTCGGTTCGTCGCAAGGTCAGCGTTTTGCGGGGGTCGCTGTCGGGGACATCGGCGGGTATCGGCATCCCGAGTTCCGTCAGGTCGGCGGCCCAGCGCTGGTACGTGCCATGAAAAGTTTTTTGGCGGTGGTAGAGTTCCATCAGCGTTTCGCGGGCGATGAAGATCGGGTCGCTGGGCAGGTCGAGCTTGTCGGCGGGGGGCGTGCCATCGGCGATGAAGCGGACGATGCCCCAGCGTTCGGGGCGATGCATGTCGATGATCCCTTGGGGGGACCAGACCCAATTGTCTTCTTTGGTGCCGGCGACTTTGCGGTATTTCCCATCGACGATTTCGTGTTGCCACTGGACACGAGAAAAATTGACCCGCCAGCGGTCGTTCGGTCGGGGCGCGGAAGCGGATGGGAAGGCGGCGCCGAAGGCCTTCCAGGGGATGGCGATCTCGACCGACCAACTGCGGTCGGTGTCGCTGGGGTCATTCGCCGTCCCGTCGACGTGTGTCGCGGTTTTGAGTCCGGCCAATTCGTAGCCGTTGTCCGCCTTGCCGCCGTCTTTGTAGGGCGTGGGGAGGAAGAGGTCCCAGGTGGTGTTGAGGACGTTCAATTCGAGTTCGGCGTAGGCGTGATTGTCGCCGTCGGGATCGACGAAGACTTCGAAGTCGTTGTCTTGAAAGATCACGGCATCGTGGTCGGTCAGCGTTCCCCAAACGTGAGGCTCTTCGAGCTCTGCGGCGATGTAAAAGGCATCGTCATCCCAGGCCATCTTGGCCCGGGTCACCAGACGCGGTTTTGGTTTGGCGTTCCCTTCGATGTCGACGAAAGGGTCGGTCCAGGCGGCTTGGCCCCAGGCCGCATCATCGAGCTTGCCATCGATGACGGGGGGCTTGGGGGCACGTGCCGCGTCGTAGGTGCGGGGGACGATCGATCGCATCCGCTCCCAATCGGCGATTTGGGCCGAGGCGAAGTCAGCCGTTGTCAGCAGCGACAGGGCAATCCCAAGGGGGACAAAGCGGCAGGGGACAACGATGGGCATTTGGAAAAACCTGTCGGAGGCGTCGATGGCAGGGGGCGGGCGGCGTTGGACGTCGGCGGCGGGCATTATAACCGCTGGGGTGATGGTGCTGCCGCTTGATCGCGAAGACGCGTCACGGGAGCTGATTCGGCGTGTCGACGCGTCGGTCGGAATTCGGCGGGCGGGGCTGGATGAAGCCGAAAGCG
>JBEIRZ010000410.1:0-3930 GCA_040375695.1 Planctomycetaceae bacterium | reverse complement strand
GGTGGGCGGTGGGGCCGGGGGCGTTTCTCCCGCCCAACCGGGGCGCCGGGCCGCGGGCCCGGCCGCCGCGAAGGGAGGTCGACAAAGGGGCGAAGATGATTGCGATTGTAGCCGAGGCTACAATTCGTAGCATAGGCTACATTAATCGTAGCGCTAGCTACATTGGTTGTAGCCTATGCTACATCTGCCGAGGACCTGGGCGGTTGGGGATCAGACCCCGGGTTCGTTCGCGGCTTGGCCTTTGTGGTAGGTGGTGTAGACATAGATCGGGATCGGGAGGTCGCCGAGGTGTTGATGGATCAGCGGTTTGACATGATCCCAGGACATCCCCCCTACCCCGGTGGCGAGTTTGGGGATGGCGAGGCTTTTAACTTCGCCCTTTTCGAGTTCGTGTCGCAAGCGTCGTAGGCAGTGGTTGACGGTCGCGTCGCTCGCCTTGCCCGGTTTGGTGCCGTGGCCGATCGCGCCGTCTTGGGTCATCAGGTTGTAGATGCGGATGCCGCCGACTCCGCCCCAGGTCCAGATTTCGCCCGGTTTGGGGTGGGTTTGGTGGGTGTAGTGGCGGAAATCTTTTGCCAGGGCGGGCCAATTTTCGCGGAGGGCGAGGGCCAAGCCTTGGTCGAAATGGTCGTTGGGGGCGACGCCGTGCGCGATCGCTTGGGCTTTGGTAAGGAGGATGTCTCCTTCAACTTCGTGAATCACTTCTGTCGTTCCTAAGTGGGGAGCGGTCGTACAAGGTGCCAACGTTTAAGGATAGTATTCGCACCAAATGTTACGCAACCCAGTCCCGGTGGGTTGGGCCAGCCACGATGGGTTGGGGGGCTGGGCTTGTGAGGCTGATTTTGGGCGCGGTTCATTTGCGGAGCGAATCGACCAGCGGCATGCGGATCACTTTGGCGACGGCGAGTGAGCTGGCGGCGAGCCCGAAGGTGGCGATCAGGAGCACCCACAGGAGGGGTTCGATGATCGGTGGGACGGATTGGCCCGTCAGCAGGTAGGGTGCGACGGCGAGGATCGCGCAGAGGACACCGCTGCCGATCCCCAGGGCGAGGACGATTCCGGTTTCGCACATCACGGCCGTTGCCAGGCGGCGTCGTGCGAAGCCGATCGCCCGCATCACGGCGAGTTCCCCTTGGCGTTCGAGGGCGCCGCGGAGTTGGGCGATCGCCAAGCCGATCGTACCGAGGAGGAGCCCCAGCGCGCCGAGGCTTTGGAAGGTGCGGAGGTAGGTGTTTTGGACGGCCATCAATCGCGCGAGAACCGTGCGGCTGGGCGTGATGTCCATGCCGGCGTCGCTGAGACGGTTTTCCAACGATTGGCTGACCGTCGCGGGGTCATCGGTGCGGATCAGGAAGTTGCGGTAGCCGTTGATTTGGGGGAAGAGTTTGCGGAAGTTATCTTCGCCGATCAGGAGGCTCCCTTGCAGGACGGAATTGGCGAGGAGGCCGACGACGCGGAAGTGCAACGTCTCCCCTTCGCGCCAGGAGAACGAGCGGAGTTCGCCCACGCCGCCACGCATTTGCAGGCTCCACATCGCGGTGTTTTGGTCGAGGATTAGCGGCACCGGGTCATCGGCGGTGCCGGAAGCGAGGACATTCAGCGCGTCCCAGGGAGAGGCGGTCGGTCCCTTGTTCGTCGACCCCTCCGCGGTTTTTGCCCCTTCGCCCTTTGGGGAGGTGGCGGCCCAGGCGAAGGGGCGGTCGCGATTCGCATCACCCATGGTCGTGGGGATCCCGAAGACTTGGGGTTGGGAGGCTTGATAGAGGTTGTTGCAGCTGGCGTCTTGGCCGGGCTGGAGCCGCATCGCGACGATGCGAGCCGAAGCGAGCCGGTCGGCATCGGGGCCGAGCAATTCGGAGCGGACGATCGGGTCGTTGAGGTCGCGATAGATCGGGGTGGTCGATTGGCCGATCAGGTCGAAGCCACCGACACCCGATTCGGACGGGTTCAATTGGAAGGCGCTGATGGACACGATGAGGAACGCGGCGGAGGCCATCAGCCCGACCGACAGGGTGCTGCGAAGCGGGTTTCGGCCGACGTTGCCCCAGGCGAGGCGAGTGAGGGAGTAGGCCTGATGGGATGGTGATTTGTGGGATGGTGATGCGGTGGTGCTTCGGGGCTGTGAGTCGCCATGAGGTTTTGTCGCGAGTCGGGCGTAGATCGCCAGGAGGGCGGCGAAGAGCAGCAGCATGCCGCTGCCGACGAACGCGCCGGCTTGGGCAGGGCCGCTGACGCGGAGCCCGATGAGCGCCGTGAGTGCGGCGAGGGCCAAGAGGGTCCAGGGGATGATCCGGTCCCATTGCCAGCGACGCGATTGAGCCCCATCGGCGGCGTCGCCGGTGTAGTCCTCGAAGCGACCGGCGAGCAATTCGCGGGCGGGTGTGCGGCGAAGGCGGCGGGCGGTGATGCCGATGGTCAATAGTGCCGCGGCGGCCCCTGCCAGTGCCCCCAGGAGGAGGCTGCGTGGGGTCGCGTGAAATTCGAGGAACGGGACGGTGACGGCGCCGACCCACCACGACCTGAGGCCAGCCAAGACGATCGCGGCATAGGCCAAGCCACCGATCAGCCCCAGCAGGATGCCGGGGATCGCCGTCCAGGCCCCTTCCAAGATCGCGAGCTTCGACGCGGCGGGGCCGGGGAAGCCGGTCGCTAGGAGGACGCCGTATTCCTTCGCCCGTTGCATCAGCCCTAGCCGCAAGAGCAGCGCGATCAGCATCAGCGCGGCGAGGATCACGAAGAGGCTCAGCGACAGGAAGAGGGCATCGAACGGGGTCGTGCCGCGTGACGCGGCCAATTGCTGGGCGCGGAGCGGGATGGCACCCCAGCCGAGATCCGACCGTTTGGTCATTAGCGCTTTGACCAGATCGGACTGGAGCGTCACTGGGTCGGGGATCGAGGCCGCGTCGAAGCGGAGCGAAGTGAGGTCACCGAAGCGGCTGCCGAAGAGGCGTTGTCCGTCGCGTAGCGGTAGGAAGGCCTTGGGGGTGAGCCGGTATTCGTTCCAGTAGACGTCATCCTCTTTGCTGATCTTGCGTTCGAGTTGGAAGGGGAGGTCCCAGTCAGAGATCGAGTCTTGGTCGGTCACGCCGGGGACGGTCGGGGTCAGGTCGGGGTCGTTGTAAATCGTCGGTGCGGCGTCGAACAGGGCGGGTCGGGTGCGGCGGAAGGGTTGCGACGGGCGGGTGACGGGGACGACACCGGTCACGACGGCGTCGACATAGCGTTCGATCTCTTTGCCGTTTTCGACTTCGGGTTCGTAATAAGCGATCCGGAGCGGGTCGCCTGATTTCACCGACAAGGCGTCAGCGGCCCAGCGGTTGAGGACGATCGGAATGCGGCTCGTTGATGGGGCGGGGTTGGCTGTCCCCGTGAGATCGGGATTGCCAGATGTCGGTGGGGAGTCGCCGGCGATCGGCCCGTAATCGAGAGGCAGCGGGCCCTTGGGGTCGATCGCGGTGATGGTGCTGTAGGGGACCGAAGCGAGGACGTTGCCCTTGTCATCGAGCCGTTCGATGGCGTTAGCGAGGTAGGTCAGGATCGGCGTCACTTTGGTTTGGGGGAGGGTTGACGTTACGGCCTCGACGGTGGCTTGGGGGAGGAGCAGTCGGTCGCTGGTGAGTGAGTAGTAATCGAAGATCGTGTTGTCTTGGGGGAAGGCCTGGGTGACGCGACGGAGTTGCAGCCCGAAGTCGGAAAGGGAGAGCGGCAGTTTGTCGATCCAGGCGTCGTCGGCTTGCGCGGTGGGGCTGTTTGCGGCGTCCGCCGCGGTGACCAGCAGCGCGTTGGCGGTCCCTTCACGATCGAGCGTCTCGGCGACCATTTCGCGATCGAGAAAGACCGTCATCGGTTCGACTTGGTTGGGTTGGAGCGCGAATCGGCCGAGCCCACGGTTGTCGATGATCTCGATCACCTTCAGGCGAGGGATCCCTT
>JBEIRZ010000238.1:0-6859 GCA_040375695.1 Planctomycetaceae bacterium | reverse complement strand
TCGCAAAGCTCGGGCAAAACGGGGGGTGGCCTATCGCTCGATTCGCGCGGCGGCTGGGCCCAAGGGGGCGACCAGGGCCCCGCGGTCGTCCCCGGCAAACCCGACGAAAGCCTTCTGATCCGCGCCATCCGCCACGAAGATGGCGTCGAGGCGATGCCCCCCCAAGACGACGGCAAACCGCTCTCGCCCCAGCAGATCGCCGACCTCGTCACCTGGGTCTCGCAGGGGGCCTTCGATCCTCGCGTCACCGCCGACAGGCTCGGCGGGATGTCTCGCGATGAGGCGGCTAAATGGTGGTCGTTCCAACCGCTGTCCGACCCGACACCCCCCGATGTCGACGACCCGTCGCTGGTCGAGACCGAGATCGATCGGTTCATCGTCGCCGCCCTCCGATCCCAAGGGCTGACCCAGGCACCACTCGCCGATCGACGCACTTGGCTCCGCCGCGCGACGCTCGACCTGACGGGCCTCCCCCCGACCCCAGCAGAGATCAATGACTTCCTCGCCGACAATCGCCCCGACGCCTTCGAACGCTTGATCGATCGACTCCTCGCCTCCCCGGCCTACGGCGAACGGTACGGCCGCCATTGGCTCGATGTCGCCAGGTACGCCGATACCGCGGGCGACGGCGCCGACTACCCCGTTCGCGAAGCGCGGCTCTATCGCGATTGGGTGGTCCGCGCCTTCCAGGATGACCTCCCCTGGGACGACTTCATTCGCCACCAAATCGCCGGCGACATCCTCGCCCAAACCGCCCCCGCCGAGGACTACGCGCCGCTGGTGACGGCGACCGGCTTCCTGGCGATCGGCAAACGTTACGGCTACAGCCCCGCTCCCGATTACCAACACCTCGATTTCGCCGATGCCATCGATTCCGTCGGCCGATCCTTGCTCGGCCTGTCGATCGGCTGCGCCCGATGCCACGACCACAAATACGATCCGGTGTCGATGCGCGACTACTATGCCCTCTACGGCATCCTGCAAAGCACCCGCTGGGCCTTCCCGGGCGGCGAAGAACAAAAACGCCCTTCCAGCTTCCCGCCGCTCGTCCCCCCCGAAGAGGCGAAGCGGGCCGAATCCGCCAAAGCCGAATCGCTCGCCCGTCTCGATGCCCAAATCGCCGAGCTCCAACGACAAAAAGACGCCTCCGATCCAAGGTTCAACGCCGGCGGCATTGACCTCGACCTGGAATCGCAACCGCTCGACGAACCGCCGAACAAACCTTGGCTCTCTCAAGGCCCCAACCACGTCACCCCCGAAGCCCAAAGCCCCTTCGCCCACATCCACCCCGCCGGGTCGCGTGGCGTGCGGCTGGGTAGCGGCCTCCCTACCGATGGCGTCCGCTACGTCTTCTCGCGCCCCCTGCGGATCGCTGACCAACCCGATGCCAACAACCCAGACCCCGCCGCGATCCGCTTCGCGATCGATTTTCGCACCCTCGCCCAAGCCGACAAAACCGACACCCCCAACGACCCAAACGCAGCCCCCCCAACACCCGCCCCAGGGTCATGCCGTTTCTACTTGGGACGCGGCGTGCTCGAATCGATCGCGGTCGAGTGCGGCATCTCGACGACCGAATTCGCGATTAAGGATGGTGCCGATTGGAAGGTGATCTCTAAGCTCGAACCGGGACGCTGGTACCACCTGACGCTCGACATCCGCCCAACCACCAAAACCCTCGCCGGGTCGCTCTCGGCCGATGGCTTCAAACTCGATTTCGATCACCTCCGCTTGCCCGAGGCTTGGGACGGGTCGATCGATACCTTCATCTGCGACGGCTATGGCCATCAGCCCGGCCCCAGCCCCGTCCGCGACCTCGATAACGTCGCCCTTCAATGCGAACCCTTCCCGACACCCGATGCCCCACCCGCGACGCGCCGTGAACCGACCCCCGACACGAAACAACAGATCGCCCGCCTCGACCACGAACTCGAAACGATAGCGGCAGAGCGCAAATCGGTCGCCGATTCGATCCCCTACCCGGTGGCCTACGGCGTCTCCGAAGGGCAACCGACGAACGCGAAGATCCAACTGCGAGGCGAACCTGACAAGCTAGGCGAAGAAGTCCCTCGCAGGTTCCTCGAAATCCTAGGCCACGACCCGCTCCCCAACCCCGAATCTTCCAGCGGCCGACGCGAACTTGCGGAATGGCTACTGCGCCCCGAAAACCCACTGACCGCCCGCGTCTGGGTGAATCGCGTTTGGCAATGGCACTTCGGCCGCGGCCTCGTCGCGACGACGAGCGACTTCGGGACCCGGGGCGAACTCCCCTCCCACCCCGAACTCCTCGATTGGCTCACCCGCCGCTTCATCGATTCGGGATGGCAGGTCAAAGAATTGCATCGCTTGATCATGCGCTCCCGCTGCTATCGCATCTCCGCCGACCCGTTCCCCGACCAACCCCCGGGTGAACCAACAAATACCGGAACAACCAAGCCCCAAACATCCCCGGCGACGGACGCGCAACTCGCCAAACTCCCCGAGGAGGTCGACCCGGACAACCGACTCCTGTGGCGTTTCTCCCGCCGCCCTCTCGATGCCGAAACGCTTCGCGATTCGATGCTGATGGTCGGCGGGACGCTCGACCGATCGCTCCCCAATCCTCACCCGTTCCCGGACGTCAACACCTGGGCCTTCACGATCCATCGCCCGTTCCACGCCGTCTATGATTCCGACCACCGCAGCCTCTACCTGATGACCCAGCGGAACCGTCGACACCCGTTCTTGTCGCTCTTCGACGGCGCCGACCCGAACCAAAGCGTCGCCCAGCGGGTCGAAACGGTGACGCCGACCCAAGCCCTCTTCCTGATGAATTCGCCCTTGGTCCATCAGGCCGCCGAAGGTCTGGCGGCGGAACTGCTCCGCGACTCGACCACTTCCGACAACCGGCTCCGCGCCGCATTCCTGCGGGCCTGGGGTCGCGAACCGTCGCCGCACGATTTGCGACGCGCCGCCGAGTTCCTCGATCGCTACCCTGCACCCGCCAGCGACCCCGACGACCCCGCCCGCTGGCAAGCGTTTGCCAGGGTCTTATTAACGGCCAACCCGTTCCTCTACGTGGAATGATCCGATGATGATGCACCGCCGGGATTGGCTCGCCCGCTCGATGACGGGGCTCGGTTCGCTCGCCGCCTCCGTGATGCTCGCCGAATCGTCATCGGCCGAAACGACGGCCGACCCGCTGGCCGCACGGCCGGGCCATTTCCCCGCCACCGCCGATCGCGTGATCTTCCTCTACTCGACCGGTGGCGTTTCCCACGTCGATACCTTCGACCACAAGCCGCAACTGATCGCCGATCACGGCAAAAAAATCACCGCGTCGCGCTGGCTGAACAAACCGGGCGCGTTCGAACGCTTCCTGATCAAACCCCATTGGCCCTTCCGCCAATACGGGACCGCCGGGATCTGGGTCAGCGACCTCTTCCCCGAACTCGGCTCGGTCGTCGATGACCTCTGCATCCTAAACGCGATGCACTGCGACAGCGACGGGCATGACAAAGGGACGCTCGCTGCCCACACCGGCTCGGCCCAATTCGCACGCCCCAGCCACGGGGCCTGGGTCAGCTACGGGCTGGGGACCGTCAACCAAAACCTCCCCTCGTTCATGGTCGTCGCGCCGCATGCCCCTTACGCCGGGGCACAAACCTGGGGGAGCGATTTCTTGCCCGGATGCCACCAAGGGACGCACGTCATCCCCGGCGCCGAACCGCTCCCACACCTCAAGCCTCGCGTCGGATCGATCGAGCGCCAACAGGCCGAGTTATCGCTCCTGGGCGATTTCAACCGCGATCACTTGCCGCCGCCGGCGCTCGACGCGGCCCTCACCGCCCGGATGCGATCGTTCCAAACCGCCTTCGGCATGCAGCGCGAAGCGCCCGACGCCTTCGACCTGTCCGGCGAAACCGACGAAACGCTCTCGCTCTATGGCCTGGGCCGCGGCGATACCCAAAGCTTCGGCTGGCAATGCCTTGTCGCCAGACGCTTGGCCCAGCGGGGCGTTCGCTTCATCGAACTGATCGATACCGGCTCCGACAGCGGCGCGAACTGGGACTCGCACGGCAACATGCAGGACCACCTCAAGCTCGCCAAAATGATCGATCGCCCGATCGCCGGCCTCATCGCCGACCTCAAACGCCTCGGGATGCTCGATCGAACCCTCGTCGTCTGGACGACCGAATTCGGCCGCACCCCGTTCCACCAAAAGGCCGACCACCCCGGACGCGAACATCACAACCTCGTCTTCTCGTCGTGGATGGCCGGCGGCGGTGTCCGCGGCGGCATCGTCCACGGCCGATCCGATGAACACGGCATCCTTCCCGCCGAAGGGGCGGTCCATACCCACGACCTCCACGCCACCATGCTCCACTGCCTGGGGCTCGATCACCAGCGACTGACCTATCGCCACGCCGGTCGCGACTATCGGCTGACCGATGTCGCCGGCCGAATCGTCAAAGAGATCCTCGCCTGATCACAGCGCGTTCGACCGCCCAAGCCACGCCCCATCCCGTTCGCTACCGCCCGCCCTGCTGGCCCCAACGCCCGATCGCCGCGGCAAACGATTCCGTTTGCGGGTCCTCGGTCCGACGCATCGCTTCCAAAAGCGCGGCCGACAACTCGGTAACCTCCGAGACGTACTCCGGGTCATCGATCCGATTGACCCGCTCGTTCGGGTCAACCGCAAGGTCAAAGAACATCAACGTCTCTCCCTCCACAAGCTGCTTCACCCTTGCCCGAACCTTCGCGTCATCAGCGGCATTCATCGCGGCGAAACTCAGACCACTCATCGCCTCGACCCGAAACGGGACCTCGCCCCCGACCCACCCGTGGAACATCAGCGCGTGATCCTTCGTCCGGATGCATCGCTGCGGCAACGACTTGCCACTGCTCACCGTGTTGACGTGCGTGATCACGTGATCGCGATCGGCCTGCGACTCGCCCCGAAGCAACGGTAACCACGACCTGCCATCCATCCCCGGCGGCGGCATGACCCCAAGCAATTCCAGCACCGATGGCATCACGTCAACGCTGCTGACGAACTCTTCCCGCGTTCGCGCCCCATCCATCCCGGGGACCCGGATCACAACCGGCGACCAGGTGCCGTTGCGATAAACCGTCGCCTTCGAAAAAGGGAACGACATCCCGTGATCAGACATAAAGACGACGACCGTGTTGTCGCCACACCCGGACATGGCGAGCTCGCGCATCACCATCCCGAACGTGACGTCAAAACGGCTGACCGAGGTGTAGTACTGCGCGACCTCCCGTCGCACCGGTGCCAGCTCCTCAAGGAACTCCGGCACGGCGATCTCCTTCGGCTCGAACAGACGCACCTCATCCGGCGTCTCTTCCGCCGACCGCTTGCCACCTTTCTTCGCGGCGGCCCCGATAAACGGCCGATGCGGGTCGCAAATGTTGGCGTTGATAAAAAACGGCCGACCCTCGTTCTTGGCCGCCGTGATCATCTCGACCAGCTTCTCCGCGAATTTCGTCGGCTGCTTCCCAAGCCCCTGCTCGCCGATTGCGTGCCACGGGAACTTGTCAGCCGGCGCCATGTGCACCGCCTTCGCGATCACCCCCGTGTAATAACCCTCCCCCCGAAGGACTTCGACGAGCGTTGGCACGTCCCGCCGGATCGGGCCAAAGCCGAGCGCCCCGTTGCGGTGCGGCACCCGCCCCGTCATCAACGCCGACCTCCCCGGCTGACAGATCGGGACGCTGACGTGACTGTTGACAAACCGAAACGCACCCCTGGCAAAGGCATCCAAATTCGGCGTCACCCCCAACCCGTTGCCGGCCCACCCCGCCGAGTCGGCATTCATGTCGTCGGCGGTGATGATCAACAGGTTCCATCGCTTCGCGTCATCCGCCGCGCACGCCGATATCCCGACAAACATCGACGCGACCACTACCACGACTCGCCGAATAGTCGTGCATGCCCAACCGACCATCGACATAGACGCTTCGCTCATTCGGTTCCTCGCTTGGCCTCTCCCTCGCGGGCGTTCGGGCTCGGTTCCTGCTTCGTGACGATCGGCACGTAACCGATCTCCAGCCCCACCGGTGGCGTGACGATCATGGCCGGATCGAGCTCCGCGAGCTCCCCGCTCGCCGGCGGCGACAAATACTCGCGATCCTTCGTCCAATGACGGTGCAACATCTCGACCCGCCGCTGGACCGCTTCACGCTCTTCGTCGCTCAAGTCGGCGTTCAACATCGCGGGCTGATCGGCGAAGCGATACCAATAATAGGTCACCACGCTCCCATCCCCCGGATAAGCCTGGAACGGGCCGGCCTTCGGACCCGGCTCCTTCCAACAACTTTCCGGCTCCTCCGGCGTGACGTAACTCTGCGGCCGGTCACGTCGCTGCGGCTCGAAGGTCACCCCCGCCAAACCCGTTTCGGCCGGTACCTCGGCCTCTGCCACCGGGGTCCAAACCGGTTTCTTGTTCTCGTCCTCGCCGAGCCGAAAATACTCCGGTAGGACAATCAAATCGCCCCCATCCCCGTCGACCCTTTTGACCCACCGCGAATCCCACCGATACCCAAACGTGCTACTGTCAGGGGCAAACGGCGCGGCGAACGACTTCCAATCGACCGCAACCTTGTCATCCCTCTCCGTTCCATCGGGATAGATCTTCCACGTCGCACCCCCGCGCCCGGTGAACGCGTGCAGCACCGCGCCGTCCGCATTCACCTCACCGCTGGCGACCGCCCCCCCTTCGAACCACGCCTGCACCGGATCCCACAACGCTTTTCGGCTGTACGACGTGATCCGATGGACCAGCGCCGATTCCCCTTTGGCGTCGGCGGGAAATTGCGTCGGCGCCACGCGTGCATACGTCACCCCCTTCGCGTCGGT
>JBEIRZ010000030.1:0-26449 GCA_040375695.1 Planctomycetaceae bacterium | reverse complement strand
GGAGTCTCGCGTTGCGAAGGTCACCCAAGAAGATCCGGCCGGCTGGGGCGAGGAGTTTTTGGGCACCTTGCAGGACGCGGATCAGGTAGTCCGGCGACGGGAAGTACTGGACGACGGAGTTGAGGATGATCGTGTCGAAACCGCCGGTGGGGAGTCCTTGCAGGTCGTCTGCCTGGCGGCAGTGCAGGGATACTTTGGCGGCGAGTTCGGGGCGTGAGTCGAGCGTTCGGCGGAGTTGGTTCAGGGCCGATTCGAGGAGGTCGATGCCGGTGTAATGTTCGACGGCATCGGCGACCCGCAGGAGGATCAAGCCGGTGCCACAGCCGATCTCCAGGACGCGGCGGGGTCGCAGCTCTTTGATCCGACCCGCCGCCGAGTCGGCCCAGCGTCGCATCTGGTCGACGGGGATCGGCCGGCCCGTGATGACGCTCGACCATCCAGCGAAATGGTTTTCGGGGTCGAGCACGACGCTCGAAGCACGCTGGGATTCGTCGAAGAGTCGTTTCCAATTTTCGACTTGTTCGGACTCTGAACCGCGATGGGGCGTCTGCTGGCCGGAACCGATCTCTGCGTCCGCTTTGAGATCGGTGATCGGGGCATCTTGGGCGGGGACGACGTAGGCGATCAGGCGTCGGCCGAGTCCTTCGTCGGCGGAGTCATCACCGTCGGCGACGACCGCGGCGTGGGCGATGCCGGGGACCTTTTCGATCACGGCCGCGATTTCGCTCGGTTCGATGCGGAAGCCACGGAGTTTGATCTGTTCGTCGCGCCGCCCGACGATTTCGAGTTCGCCTTGGTGGTTCCAGCGGCCGAGGTCACCGGTGCGAAACATGCGAGCCGGCCGGTTCGGGTCGTGGGCTTGCGCGGCGAACGGGTCGGGCACGAAAGCGTTTGCGGTGAGTTCGGGTCGGTGCCAATAGCCGAGTCCGACGCCTCGTCCGCCGATGTTGACTTCGCCGATCACCCCATCGGGGACGATTCGGCCGAGCGGGTCGAGGACATAGATGCTCGTCCCTGGCATCGGGCGGCCGACGGCGGGGAAGGAGACGTCGGAAGGATCGAGGTGCCGGATCGAAACGCCGATGGCGCATTCGGTCGGGCCGTAACCGTTGACGAGTTGGTGAGTCGGTAGCCAGCGTGCCGCGAGTTCGCCCGAAAGGGGAGCGCCGGCAGACAGGATCCGTTTCACCGTTGGGAGTTGGGCCGGGTTGAGCGTCGCCAGGGTCGCAGGGGTCAAGGCCAGCGAATCGACCTGCCGCTTGGTCAATTCCGTCGCCAGCCGAGGCGGGTCGAGGACGATTTCCTGATCGATGATTTCCAGGCATCCCCCTGCCGCGAGCACCGGATAGATGTCCCCCAACGCGCCGTCGAAGCTGGTCGAAAAGAGGTGTCCGTACGTCGTCCCAGGGCGGATGCCCATCGGGTCGACGAAGCCGCTGACGAAGTTCGTGATCGCTTCGTGATGGATCGCGATCCCTTTGGGGGTCCCGGTCGAACCGCTGGTGAAGATCAGGTAGGCGAGGTCATCGGGTTCGATCGGAACGGCGGGTCGGGAGCCGTCGTCGCGCGACGCCCAATCGCTCGCGGCCAGGCAAGGGACGGCAGGGAGCGACCCGGCGGCGATCGCCTGTTCGATTTCGGTCGTCCGCGCTGCGGGCGCGACGATCGCCGAGGGGCGGAGGTCATCGATGATCGCGACCAGACGCCCCAGCGGGACTTGGGTATCGACGGGGACGAAGGCGGCCCCCAGACGCATCGCGGCGATCGACGAGGCGATCTGGTCGATCGAACGGGGGAGGTAGACCAGGACGCGGTCGGTCGTGTCGGGTGAGCGGCGGGGGCTTTGGTGTCGGAGGCCGCGATCGATCCCCGCTTCGCATCGCAAACCGCCCGCGATCCGATCCGCGAAGTCGTCGAGTTCGGCGTAACTTAGCGAGCGCATGCCATGTCGGATCGCGACCAGGTCGCGGTGTCGCGTGCACGATCGCCGGATCGCTTCGGTCAATGTCCGAGGGGGCGCTGCGTCTTCCGCGGTGCCGAATGTTGGCGACGTGGCGGGGGTGATCGAATGGCCGAGGATCGCGGAACGCTGCGCGACCGGGACGATGGGAAGCGAATCGATCGGCGAATCGGCATCGTTGACGGCGGCTTCGAGGAGCGTCAGGAAGCTATCGCCCAGCCGTTGAATCGTCACGTTGCGGAAGAGCGAGGTGCGGTATTCGATGTGGCCATGGAAACGCCGCTCGGACTGGCCCAGCAACATCGTCACGTCGAACTTCGCCGTGCCGTTATCGATCGGGACGGGACGGATCGTCAGCCCATCGGCGGGGACCAACGCGTCGGGGGCATTTTGTAAAACGAAAGCGGCTTGGAAGAGCGGCGAATGGCTGCGGTCACGTCGTTTGGCCAAGCGGCCGACGACGCGTTCGAACGGGACGTGCTGGTGCCCGATCGCATCGGTGGCGCGGGTGTGCGTTTGTCGGACGAGTTCGGCGAATGACTCGGTGCCGCTGGCCCGTTGGCGGAGCATGACGGTATTCACGAAGAAGCCGATCAGCGGTTCGATCAGCGGTTCGGTCCGGTTGGCGACCGCGGTCCCGATCGTCAAGTCACGTTGGTTGGACCAGCGGGAGAGGACGAGTCCGTAAGCGGCAACCAAGACGCTGAACGGGGTCACCTCGAGCTGTTCGGCGAGCCGTCGGACACGATCGGAGACCGATTCGGGGATTTCGAGTGTGCGGGTCGCGCCGCTGAAATCCTGGATGGCGGGTCTTGGGAAATCGACTGGCAGGTCGAGCGTTTCGACAGCGCCATCGAGTTCCTGCTCCCAGTACTCGAGCGTCGGTTCGACCCGGTCTGGGGTCAAGAAATCCTCTTGCCAGGCGGCATAGTCCTGGTAGCGAACTTTTAGCTTTGGAAGGGCGAGCGGCCGGTTCGCCGAGCCCTGACGATAAAGTTCGGACAGTTCGCGCATCATCACCGACATCGACCAGCCATCGGAGACGATGTGATGCATCACCAGCAGGATCGCGTGTCGGTCGGTGTCGAGTTGCCAGTGGATGACCCGCAGCAGCGGGCCCGCGGCGAGGTCGAACGGGAGTCGTGACTGTGCGGCGATCCCATCGCGAAGCGCCGCGGCGGGATCGGTGTGGCGCGACAGGTCGATCGAATGTCGGTTGACGTGTACGGCGGGGGCGATCCTGCGGACCGGTTTGCCATCGGTCAGCGAGTAGGTCGAACGGAGCGTTTCGTGCCGATCGACGATCGCGTCGACGCAGCGCCACAACAGTGCGACATCGAGGGGGCCGTCGATCGTGGCGGCGAGCGGCAGGTTGTAAAACGGATGGGTCGGATCGAGTTGGTCGATGAACCAGAGGCGTTGCTCGGCGGGGGACAGCGGCGGGACTTGGGGCGGCGGTGTCTGGCCGGAGCCGCGGCGCTGGAGGTAGCCCGCCAGCGAATCGTCATCGCGATCGGGAGTTGCCGGATCTTGTCCTGGGGCAGCATCGTTTGAAATCGCTGTGGCCGAAGCGACTTCCGAGTCGATCCGCGTGGCCAAGCCGCCGAGCGTGGGGTGCGAATAGATTTCGCGGAGTGGGAGGTTGATCCGCCAGTGGCCGCGGATCCGCGCGAAGAGTTGCGCGGCCATCAGCGAATGGCCCCCGAGCCGGAAGAAGTGGTCATCGGGGGCGATGTCGATTTCGCCGAGGACTTCGCGCCACAGCTTCGCGAGGGATTCTTCGGTCGGCGTCGACGTCGGCCGGCGATCGGTTCGTGGTGCCGTTTCGTCGCCGGGGTGATCGGTATCGGCCAAGCCGAGGCATTCGATCGACGGGAGTTGTCGGTAATCGACCTTGCCAGCGGGGGTGTGCGGGATGGCGCCGAGCGGGACGAGGGTCGTGGGGATCTGGTGGGGGGCGAGCACCTGTTGCAGGAATCGGCGGAGCTCGGCGGGTGGGACGATCGCGGGGGTGCCGCAGCGGTAATAGCCGACCAGTCGGCGGTCGGTCGGCGAATGGTCGACCGCGACGACGGCGGCTTCGCGGATATCGGTTAGACGAAGGATCGCCGCTTCGATCTCGCCCAATTCGACACGTTGGCCGCGGAGTTTGATCTGGCGGTCATTGCGACCGAGGAATTCGAGCGTCCCGTCGTCGAGCCTGCGGACGCGGTCGCCGGTACGGTAAAAACGCCGGCCGATCGGGAGTGTGACGAAGCGCTGGGCGGTCAGTTCGGGGCGATTCCAATAGCCGCGGCCGACCCCCAAGCCGCCGATCCAGAGTTCCCCCGGGACACCTTCGGCGACGTCACGCCCATGCGGGTCGACGATCCGGATCGTCGTCGAATCGATGGGGCGGCCGATCGAGATCGGCAGCGAAAGCGGCGCAGTCACTTCGCCCGCCAACGACCAGACCGTCGTCTCGGTCGGGCCATAGACGTTCCAGAGCCGCGCGCCCTGGCCCAGGATCGCTTCCGCGATATCGGCGTGCATCGGTTCGCCGCCGCACCAGATCGTCTGGCTGTTCCGCGGGGTCCAACCGGAGGCGAGCATCATCCGGAGAGACGAAGGTGTCGCTTGGATCACATCGACGGGGTGCCGATCGAGCCACTGGACGACCCTGTCGGGGTCTTCCGACAGGCTGGCGGGTGCGATGACGCTCGTCCCGCCCGTCGTGAGAGGGAGGAAGAGTTCGAGGATCGAGATGTCGAACGACATCGTCGTCGCGGCGAGGATCCGATCCCCCGCTCCGAAGCCGGGTGACCTGGCGAAGGCGAGGAGGACGTTGCTGAGGTTATCGTGTCCGATCACGACCCCCTTCGGTTTGCCGGTCGAACCGGAGGTGTAGATCAGGTAGGCGGGTGCGGAGGGTTTTGTCCCGGGGATCGTCAGCCGTTTGAGCGGGTCTTGATCGGAAGCCGTTTGGGTCGCTTCCTCGATGTCGGAATCGGTCAGCGTCCAGGCGGGCGAGGCGTCATCGAGGACGTCGGCGATCCGGTCTTCTGGGTAGGTCGGGTCGAGCGGCAGGTAGGCGGCGCCGGCCTTCCAGACAGCGATCGCGGCGATCGGGATGCAGCGGCCTCGTGACAACCGCAGGGCGACGAACGACCCGGGCCTCACCCCGTGGGCGATCAGGATCCGCGCCAGTCGATCGGAAATGAGATCGAGATCGGCGAAGGTAAGTTCGCCGTCGCGATCGATCACGGCCGTCGCATCGGGGGTCAGTACGCGGCGATTGCGGAAGAGTTCGAGGGTGGTGGCGATGGGCCGATGGAACGTCGTCGCCACGTTCGCGGCATCACGCTTGCGGAGTTCGTCGGTTCCGGCGAAGGGGAGTTTGGCTAGCGGCGTTTCGGGACGCGCGAGCCCCCCTTGGAGCAGTGCGACGAGCCCATCGAGCCACTGTTTCGTGATCGCAGGTGAGGCCTGGGTCGGGTTCACGGCGATCCCGAGCTCGCACGATACGGGTTGCGAGCCGCTGGCCCCTGACCGCCACTGGCAGACGAGCGCGGTGTCGTAGGCGGCGAGCGTCGCGTAGTCCGAACCGAAGTCGACGCAAGTCGCGTCGGCGATCTTTAACCCGCTCGGCGCGGGGGGTTGGTGCAACAGGAGGTGTTGGATCAGCGGAAGGCGCGTCTCGGACCGCTCGGGCGCGAGCCGATCGATGATCGCGTCGATCGGTACGGCGGCGTGTCGGAGGTCACCTCGCCAGAGTTGGCTCGCCCGCATCACCCACTCGCGGAACGATTCGTCTTGACGGTTCCCCTCGATGATCCCGCCCCCCAATCGGACCGGGAGGGTATTGATGAAACAGCCGATCGCCCTTTCGGCCATTGGCACATCGCGGCCAGCCGTCGGGACACCGATCACGATGTCGTCCGATTCGGTGTAACGACCCAGCAGCAGGTGCCAGCCGGCGAGGAGGATTTCGAATGGGGTGACGCCCCACTGGCGACTGCGCTCGCGAAGCCTTTCGATCAAAGCCGCCGGCAGATCGGTCCGTCGATAGCGGGAGTAGTCACCGACCGAATCGTCGCTGGGGGGCTGGGGTGGGATTGCCAAGCGCGTATCGGTCGGGACGACCGTCAAGCGAGTATCGGTCGGGACGACGTGAAGCCGGTCGTGCCAGTAGTCCAAGGCCGATTCGTCAATCGCAAGGGTGCTGGACACGACACGGGCCAATGCCGCGAGGTCGTCGCTCGCTTCGCCGCGGGCTTGGGAAGCCGAGCCGTCACCGGCGAGGTCTTCGACGAGCAACAGCAGCGACGCGCCGTCGCAGGCGAGGTGGTGGGCGGCCAGGATCAGGTCATGGTCGCCGTCGGGACGAGTTGCCAAGGCGATCCGGATCGTTGGGCCGTCGGCCAGGTCGAATAGCCGATTGACGAAATCGAGTCTGAGTTTGCGGAGCGTTTCTTCGAGACCGTCAGCCTGTTCCTGGCGGAGGTCGAAGCGATCGAGTCGGAGAGGGGCATTGTTGTCGTAATCGGGTCGCGGGATTCCTGACGCATCGACCCGGACACGCAGCCTGAGGCCCGCATGCCGCAGCGGCAACCCTTCGACGCGGCGGGCCAGTCGATCGATGTCCAAGTCACCGCAGAGGCGAATCGTCAATTCGACATGGAGGAATGCCTGCCGCAGTTCGAGCGAATCGAGGAGCCAGAAGCGGCGTTGGCTCGGCGTCAGTTCGGTCGGGCGGTCTTCGGCCTGAGATGCGGTCCGGGATGGGGCGAGGGCGGGGTTGTTAGGCGTAAGGGTGAGCGAACCGTTATCGCGACCAGGCCCATCGATGATCCCGGCGAGTTCATCGACCAATTGGCCGAAGCGTGGTGCGCGGAAGAGGGTATCGAAATCGACGATCACGCCGAAGGTGTCACGGACCCGCGACAGGAGCGACAGGGCGGCGAGCGAGTGCCCGCCGTGGTCGAGGAAGTGCTGGTCTTCGGATGCGTTCTCCAGACGCAGTGCCTCGCACCAGAGGGGTGCGAGCTTGATCGCGATCGCGTCGCGTCGCGCGTGCGGGTTGTCGTCGGGTGTGTCGGATGGGGATGCCTTGGCGGAACGGTTTGGCGTCGGGGTCGTGGCGCTGGCGTGATGGTCCGCCGCGTCCCAACGGTGGAGGATGGTCAGTTCGCCCGCGAGGAATTCGGCCTTGCAGCGTGACCGTTGGAGTTTGCCGCTGGAGGTTTTGGAGAGGCTTCCGGCGGCGACGAAGACGATCGTCGCGACGTTGAGTTCGAATTGCTGTGCGAGGGTCGTGCGGATCCGATCGACCATGGCGAGGGGGTCGAACTTTTTGGGGCGCAAGACCTCTTGGACGATCACCAGCCGTTCCCCTTCGGCGTTGACGTTCCCGTTGTTCGATTCGGAAGCGATGGGCCGTTCATCGGGGGTTAGGCCGAAGGCGGCGCCGCCATCGATTTTCAGCAGCGGGTCGAGGGACTGGACGGCGGCTTCGATATCTTGCGGGAAAAAATTCCGTCCCGCGATGATGATCATGTCCTTCAGTCGGCCCGAGACATAGAGCTCGCCTTGATGGATGAAGCCGAGGTCGCCGGTTCGCAGGTACCCGGATTCGGGGCGGATCGAGCGTGCCGGTTCGCCGATCCGCGCGAAGCTTGGCGTCTTGCCGGGTTGGCTTTCGACGACGGGGGTATCGGGACGCTGGGGCTGGGCGTGGAACGTCGAGGTGTTCAAATCGTCGCGGCGCCAGTACTCCCCGGCGACGGCGATGCCGCGGACCCAGATCTCACCGACCCGATCCGACGGGAGGGGGATGCGTGATTCGGGGTCGACGATGAGCACTTCGGTCTGGTCGACCGGCGCGCCGCAGGAGACGATTTCGAGCGGCTTGGTGTTGGGCGTCGAGCCCTGTTCAAGGTCTTGGCTGACGGCGGATGCGATGCGGGATTGCTGCAGGGTCGCGGCGTCGAATAGCGTCGATACCGGTTCGTCATCGAGCGTCTTGCCGGTGATCGCCAGGGTCGCTTCGGCCATCCCGTAGGCGGGCGTGAAGGCGGCGTGACGGAATCCGCAGGGGGCGAAACGTTCCGCGAAATCTCGCAGCGTCGAAGCCCGGATCGGCTCGGCCCCGGAAATCGCGACCCGCATGCTGCTGAGGTCGAGCGACCCGATCGCATCTTCGGGGATCTTTCGGCAACAGAGTTCATAGCCGAAATTCGGGCTCGCCGTCGTCGTCCCGCGGTATTCGGAGATCGCGCGAAGCCAGCAGATCGGGTCTTGCACGAACGACGTCGGGCTCATCAAGACGCTGATCCGACCGGCGTAGAGCGGCAGGAGCAGCCCACCGACCAATCCCATGTCGTGGTAAGGAGGGAGCCAAAAGACACAGACGGCGTTGGGGGCGTGGAAGCGGGTGTAGATCTGCTGCGCGTTGGCCAGGAGGTGGCGGTGACGCAGCACCACGCCGCGTGGGTTGCCCGTCGTCCCGGAGGTGTACTGCAGGATCGCGACGTCGTTCTCGCGAGGGTTGCGATCGACGTACCGGTCTTGCATCGCCGGATCGATCTGGTCGGTCCTCAACACCCCTTCGACGCCGAGCCCCCAGAGCGCGCTCACGACCCCCTTTTCGACCGATTCGCCGGAGGACGCACCGAGGGCATCGCCGCTGGTCAGGATCAGCCTCGCGTCGGCGTCCCGAGTCACCGCTTGGAGCCGCGGGAGGGTGTGCCGAAGCCGGAACACATCGATCGGATAGACCGGAACGGCAACCATCCCCGCGTAGAGGCAGCCGAGCAGCGAAGCGATATAATCGAGCCCGGGGTGTTGGACGATCAGGACCCGATCCCCTGGCTTCCCTTGTTCGAGTAGGGCTGCCGCGGTCGCGCGAAGACGCGCGTCGAGTTCGCGATAATTGATCGGTTCGACCTTCGCTTCGCCTGGCGTTAAGAAGGTGTAGGCCGGTTGGTCCCCGATCCGTTCCGCCTGCCATCGCGCGATTTCAACGAAGCTCCCCAGCCTTGCCGGCGGGGGTTGGTCGACGGAAAGTGATGGGAGGGGATGCTTAACGTTCATGACGGATGACGGAGAGGCCGCCCCTGGTCAGGGGCAATGACTTGCGTAGGTCGGCAGATTTAGCGGAGGGACCGAATCGACGACCCGAACCTATCGATCGTCCCGAAAACGCCCTGCGGACCGAGAGTTCTTTCAGGTTGTTTGAGTAATCTAAGAACTTTGGGTTGAGTTTACCGAATGGTATGAATGGCGCGGATAAGAAAAAAATACTGGTCGACCAAGTTCGGTATTCCTTTCCTGGATCCAAAAAGTCGACGGGGGTGAATCGTGAACGTTTGGGAAAAATCGCTAGTGGGAAAGGACAAATGCCCATGGGCCGAGCGATCTCGTTCGCGGAAGTGCCGGGTTTTAATGTTGCAATGTTGGTGGATCGGCGCGATGGGGCTGATTCACCTCGGTCTGCTTGTCCGGCCGGTGAGGGGAGACGGGGCGGGAGGGAAGTTGACGTTAATCGCATCGGGGACGCGGTTGGGCGGGGAGCGGATCGAGGGTTGGACCGACCCTGTTTTGATCGCGGTTCCTCGGGTCGGGTCGGGTGACGTCGAAGGGATCGCGAAACTGGTCAAGGAAAATGCCGAACTGCTGAGCTTCGTCGTCTTGGCGCGGGTGGAGGACCGCCCGGTCGAGGAGGCGTCTTCGGCGGCGTCTGGTGCGAACACTCAGCGTCGGGCGGTCTTGGCAGATGTCGGTGTCGGGTTGGCGATGAAGGTTTCGGGCCAGTGGCAGGTCGTGACGGGAACGGCGGCCCCGGCGGGATCGGAGAGTGCCCGCAGTTCGGTCCCTGAGCTCGGGTTTGTGGCCGGCCAGGTCTTGAGAACGGCGGCGGAGTCCTTGGAGGACATGCGGGTCATCGTCCGTCGCACGACGCTATTGATCTATGACTCGCCCGCGGTGGTGAAGATCGCGGGTCAGAACCAGGAGGTGACGGTCCGTTCGATGTTGTGGATCGAATCTTCCAGCGGGCGTTTGCACCATGCGTTGTGGGTGATGCGGCATGGGAGTCGGCAGCACTGGATGCCGGCGCTCGAGGAGGGTGTGTACATGAAGGTGCCGATGGTCGAGGACCGCGTGTTGCACGTCCAGGCCGATCGGTTTACTTTCGGGATCCCGTCGGCGACGGCGCTGGGGCTTGAAGCGTTGCCACCGGGGCGTCGCTTTTCGCTCGCCGGGAGGCTCGGCGAGCTCGCTTGCCAGACCGTTTACGACGAGGCGACCCTGGGAGAGCTCGCGATGATGTTGGTTGCGGCGCTGCGGAAGTCGGCCGCTACCGCGGAGTGACGTTGATGTCAGATGCATGCGATGCGGATGATTGTGAGTCGTTGTTAGAAGTGTTGATAAACCCTGATTCCCCTAGCCAGCGATGAGAGATTGATGTTCAGGCGTTTCGCGATGTTGGTGTTCGGTTCGTTGATGTTTGCGCCGTTGGCCATGGGGCAAGGGTTCGGCTACCCGCCGCAGATCGAAGGGGCGAGGGTCGCGACTTACAAAGAGATTGATGGCGTGACGCTGAAGCTTTGGATCTTCGAGCCGAAAGGTCATGAGCGAGATAAAGCGTTGCCGGCGATCGTCTTCTTTTTCGGCGGGGGGTGGCAGAGCGGCAGCCCGGTGCAGTTCGAGCGTCAGAGTCAGCATTTGGCTTCGCGGGGGATGATCGCGATCGTCGCCGATTATCGAGTCGCGAGTCGCCACCGGGTGACGGCCGATCGATGTGTGGCTGACGCGAAGTCGGCGATCCGTTGGGTCCGGTCGCACGCCACGGACTTGGGGATTGACCCTGATCGGATCGTCGCGGCGGGGGGATCGGCGGGAGGTCACTTGGCCGCCTGCACGGCGACGATCGTTGGGCTCGACGAGCCGACCGAAGACGCGAAGGTTTCGTCGGTCCCCAGTGCGCTTGCCCTGTTCAACCCTGCGGTCGTTTTGGCCCCGTATCAAGGGTTGATGGAGGATGGCAAGTCGGGGGCGAATTTGGCGAAACGGCTGGGCGTTTCGCCCCGCGAGCTGTCGCCGATCCATCACATCCGTGCGGGGTTACCGCCGGCGATCATCTTTCATGGCAAGAAAGACACGACGGTCCCTTACGCCACGGTCGAGGCCTTCGAGAAGGCTTATGCGGCTGCGGGTAACCGGTGCGAGTTGGTCGGTTACCCTAAGGCGGGTCACGGCTTTTTTAATTTCCGTAAAGGCTCGGAAGGGGACCATCACGACACCCAGATGAAGCTCGATCGCTTCTTGGTGTCGTTGGGTTATTTGCCGGATCAGTTGAAGTAGACCTTTTCGGCGGTGGTGCGGAGCATTTGCATTCGTTCCTCGGCGGAGAGGAAATCGAGTCGGTCGCGGATCAGCGCGACGGAGTCGGCGTAATTGTGCCCGGGGTCGACTTGGAACGGGCAATCGCTGGCCCACATCAGCCTACCGGCGCCGAAGGCGTCGCGGACGCGGCGGATCATCGGGCCGAGGTCGGTGTAGGGGGGCTGTTTTTTGCCCAGCGCGTAGAAGGCCGAGGTCTTGACGTGGACCTGGGGGTGTTTGGCCAGGGCGCAGAGCGCATCGAGCTGGGCGTCACGGGTTTGGCCATCGATCCCGATGCGGGCGAAGTGATCGATCACGACGGTCGTCTTGGGAAACTTGACGCACAGCTTGTCGATCTCGGGCAGGGCCTCGGGATTGATCAGCGGGCAGACGGCCAAACCGACGTCGGCGGCGAGGCGCCAAAGCGAAGCCATCCCTGGGGATTGGGCCCAGCGATCGACGGGCGTATCGGCGGGATGGATTCGCAAGCCGCGGACGCCTTGTCCATGCAATTGCCGCAGGGTGGATGCCAGGTCCGCGGCATTTTCATCGACGACGGCGACCCCCGAGAAGACGCCCGGGAAGCGTGCCATCGTGTCGGTCATGTAGCGGTTATCGAAGCGATAGTAGCTCATCTGGATCAAGACGATCCGATCGACGCCATTCGGCTTGCTGTGGGCGAAGAGTTCTTCCGGGGTGAAGCTGGGGGGCTGCATGTCGGACTTCGCGAAGCCGGTCGCCAGTGGGTACTTCGTCAGGTCGGGGGTCCAGACGTGGACGTGGGCGTCGATGAAACCTTTGCCTGGCGATTGTGCCAAGGCGGATGGTTCATCGAGGCTGAGTTGGCTCAGCCCCACGCCCGCGGCGATCATCCCGGCGGATCGGGCAAGGAAGTCACGGCGTCGAGATTGGGTAGGGTTTTGAGATGATGACGGTGTGAGAGGTTGCATGTTGAGGCTCACTCGGATCCATAGAGGCGGATGAAGTCACGGTAGAAACGGTGTGCGAGCAGGACCTGATCGAGCTCGACATATTCGACGGCGCCGTGGGCCCGATCGATGCTGCCGGGGCCGTAAATCAGGCTCGGGATCCCGAGTTTGGCCAGTTTGCTGGCGTCGCTGCCGAAGGGGACGCCGCAGGGTGTCGGGTCGAGGCCCATTTCCAGCAGGATGATTTCAGCGAGCCGCGCGGGGGGGCTGTCGGCTTGTGTGTTGAGCGGGATGTCGGCGAGCATGGGTGGCTGCATGTGGGCGACGAAATCGGGGTGGGTCGCGTGCATGCGGTCGATGATGTGTTGGTATTGGGCGAGGACCCCTTCGACGGTTTCGCCGGGCAACAGCCTGCGATCGATCTCGATCTCGCAAGTGTCGGGGACGAAATTGACTTGGACGCCTCCGTGGATGACACCGACGTTGCTGGTCGCCGGTCCCAAGAGCGGGTGTGGGCGGTCGGCGAGTTCGTGATGGTATTGTTGCAATTCCAAAACGAGGCGTGCCATGTGGGTGATGGCGTTGATCCCGAGGTGCGGTTTGGAGCTGTGGGCGGCGCGGCCTTGGACGGTGATCTTCCAGCGGAGGACCCCTTTGCTGGCGATCACGGCCCGCAGCAGCGTCGGTTCGGCGACGATCGCCGCTTCGGCCTGCAGTTCTTCGCAAAACTTGGCGATGCCGCGGGCCGAAAACTCCTCATCGACGACGGCGGCCAGCCAGACTTCGCAGGGGGGGACGATCCCTTCTTCGTGCAGCGACGCGAGTGCGTGCATCATCCCGGCCAGACCGGCTTTGGTATCGCAGGCACCGCGGCCGTAAAGTTTGCCGTCGGCGATTGTCGGTTCGAACGGCGGGATCGTCATCCCGCGGACCGAGACGGTGTCGGTATGTGCCTCGAGGATTACCCGCCGCGAGCGGTCGCGGCCTGGCAGACGGACGATCAGGTTCGGCCGGCCGGGAAAGACTTCTTGTTCCCACATCTCGAGGCCGTGGGGTTCGAAAAAGCGACGGACGTAATCGGCTACGGCTTTCTCCGAGACGCCATCCTCATAGGCGGGATTGACGCTTTTGATGCGGACCAAGTCCGCGAGCGTTGCGATCACGGGGGCGATGTCGGTCATGGGTCGTCGGTTCGCTGTGGGGTGGGCGGGACTTGGGTGTGCGGTGGGTGGGGGGTGGGTGGGGGTTGAGGATTTGGGGGCCGGATCGTCGTGTTGATAACAACGGGGTCGGTGGGGAGGCCATCGCTTCACCCCCTGTTATACTCACTGGTTAAACGGTCTGACACCGACCGCCGCGCCGAGTGTGCGCTTGCGGATTCCTGGCGAGGTTGGTGGGTCGTTCCGAGGGATCGAGTCCCGTGCGGTTCTTGACGGGGCCGTGTTTGAACCTGTTATCGCCTGTCACCTCGGGGCCACGCCGTTGCCTAGTACCCCTGCCGAAATACGATGCCGCGACGTGGTCGTGCGTTTTGGGGAGGTCGAGGTGTTGCGCGGGATTGACGCGACCTTTCGGGCGGGCGAGATCGTGTCGTTGATCGGTTCGAGCGGTTGCGGCAAGACGACGCTGTTGCGAGCGATCGCCGGGTTGGTGCCGACGGCTTCGGGGGAGTTGTCGATCGATCCGCCGGCGCGGGGTCGCGGGGGGGAGTTGGCCTTCGTCTTTCAGCAGCCGACGCTGTTGCCTTGGCGGACGTCCGTCGAGAACGTCGCCTTATCGATCCAGTTAACGGGGCTGCAATTGACGGGCCTTGGTGTGGGGAAGCGTGAGGCGCTCGCGCGGGCGGCGGACGAGTTGTCGGCGATGGAGTTGCCGCGGGAGGCCTTTGGCCGTTTTCCTCGGGAGCTGTCTGGGGGGATGCGGATGCGGGTGTCGCTTGCCCGCGCCCTGGTCACCCGCCCGAGCGTGCTGCTGCTCGATGAGCCCTTCGCGGCGCTTGACGACATGTCGCGCGGGGCGCTGGGCGATCTGTTGCTTCGGCGGTGGGATGCCCGGCCGTTCACCGCGGTGTTGGTGACGCACAACATCGCCGAAGCGGTCCTGTTGTCGCATCGGATTTTCGTGATGGGACGCGGCCGGATCGGCGGTGGGATCATCGACGAGTTGCCTCGTCCCCGTGACGAGTCGGTCCGTGTGTCGTCACGATTCGGCGAGCTTTACGGCCGGGTGTCGGCGGAGCTGCGGAGGGTCGCGGCGGAAGGTGTGGCCGACGTCGCGATGCCTGTCGGGGGGCCGCGGCGATGAACGAGAAGGTCACCTGGGTCACGTTGGTCCCCACGGTCGTGTTGGCCGCTGTGGGATTGATCGCGTGGCAGGCGGCGATTTGGATCGGCGACCTCCCACCGATCCTGTTGCCTTCGCCGTGGGCGGTGTTGCGGTCGGGTTGGGAATTGCGAACGACGCTCTTTCGGGGCGCATGCGTGACCGGTGCGGCGGCGCTTGCCGGCTTCGCGGCGAGCCTTGTTGTGGGGACGTTGCTCGCGGCGTTGATGAGCCAATCGCGGATGTTGCGGCTGGCGTTGTTCCCCTACGTGATCCTGTTGCAGACGGTCCCGATCGTGGCGATCGCGCCGCTATTGGTGATTTGGAGCGGGTACGAGTTTCGGACCGTCGTCTTGGTGACCTTGATCATCAGCCTGTTTCCGATCATCAATAACGTGACGGAGGGTTTGCTCGCGATCTCGCCCGATCGGCTCGACCTGTTTAGGCTTTATGGCGCGAGCCGATGGGAGACGCTTTGGCGGCTGCGGGTCCCGGCCGCGGTAAGTCACTTGATGTTGGGGGCGAGAACGAGCAGCGGCTTGGCCGTGATCGGTGCGATCGTCGCGGAGTTTTTCGTCGGCAATGGCGGTTCGAGCTACAACGGGTTGGGGACTTTGATGACCGGATGGCAATCGCTCGGAAAGACCGCCCCTTTGATGGCTGCCCTGTGCGTTTCGACGTTGCTAGGGATTATGATGTTTTGTGGCGTGCAGTGGGTTTCGAATACGCTCCTCAAGCGATGGATGGCAAACGATTGAATACTTTTAACTTCGCGGCATCATTCATGGCTTATGGGCGCTTGACCCGTCGTGGCTTTCATCCCGATGGGGCTCGTGCGGTTGGGTGCTCATCCGGGCGTTCTTGGGCGATCGTGTTGGCGGTCATCCTCGCGGGTTGCGGCCGCGGGGAAGAGGGGGTTGTTGCCAAGCCTGAGGTTGTGACGCGTAAGGTGCCGGTGCAATTGAATTGGTATGCCGAAGCGGAGCATGGGGGAGTCTATCAAGCGGAGGCGGATGGCCTTTATGATTCGGCGGGGATCGACGTCGAGATCCGGCCAGGGGGGCGGGCCACTTCGCTCGCTACAGAACTGCAGCTCGGCCGCGTCGATTTCGCGATCACCAATGCCGATGACATGATCCTCTATCGCGCCGCCGGCACCGACCTGGTCGCGGTGATGGCGGCGATGCAAGACCATCCCCGCTGCATCCTCGTCCGCAAGGATTCGGGGGTCACGAGCCTTGATCAGCTCCGCGGGTTGACGCTGCAGTGTCAGGAGGGGCTTCCATTCGTGGAAATCCTACGCTCTCAAGGGAAGCTCGATGGGGTGCAGCTTGTCCCCTATCAAGGGTCGGTGACGGGATTGGTGAGCGACCCGAAGGTGGCGATTCAGGCCTATTCGATCGCCGAACCGTTTCTTGCCCAAGGCCAAGGGGTTGAGGTCTTGCCGCTCATGATCAGCGAGCTGGGATGGAACCCGTATTGCAGCATCTTGGTGACACGCGGGGAACTGATCCGCAAGGAGCCGGAGATGGTTCGGGCCTTCGTCGCGGCGACGATCGAAGGTTGGCGGCAATATCTGGAAGAGCCTGCTAAGGGGAACCAAGCGATCCTGGCGGCTAACGAACATGGGATGACGGCTGAGGCGCTCGATTTCGGCGTCAAGACGCTACGGCCGCTCGCGGTCCCCGGGACGATCACGCCGAAGGACTTGGGGAAGATGGAACCGGCCCGTTGGAAGAAGCTGATCGAGCAGATGGAGACGCTGAAGCTGATCGAGCCCGGGAAGGTGAAGCCCGAGGAATGTTACACGCTCGAATTCCTTGACCCTTCCTCGGGGCCGATTGCCGCGTCGGGTCAAGTGGCCGATGAAGTGCAAGGGTTCGGTTCGAGCCGTGAGGGTGCGGAATGAACCTTGAGGAACGGGTCGAGCGTTTAGAGATGGAGCTTGCTCACCAGCAGCGAACGACCGATCGGTTGGGTGAGGTGATCGCCCAGCAGTCGCTCGAAATCCTTCGGATGCATCGCACGGTCGAAAAGGTCTGCAAGCAATTGGAAGAGCTGACACTCTCCGTGCATCACCGCGAAGAGACTCCGCGCGACATTACGGAAGACAAGCCGCCGCATTATTAAATGTCTTGCCGGCGACCCGCGGCGATCGCATCAATCACCGATCCGCGTGCGTGGCCGAGGCTCCAACCAACCGGCGCGGCGATCGGGGATCGTCGACGGGAGAGGTGCGACGGCGGGCGTTTTTTTCGGGTGGGCGTATTTGCGAAAGCCCCGCGTGCCATGGGTCACGGTGGTCGTGAATCCCGGGGCATCGCCCGCATTCCCTTGGGGCGATTGGGGGTCGGCATCTGTGGCGTATTCTTGCCCGTCATCGGGAACGGCCGTTTGGCGGTTCGCGGCTTCGTTCCTGGCATCTTCTCGTGACGCGTCCGATCCCACGGCGGTGGTTGCGTCCGGGTTGTCGTCGCGAGTTGCACGTGAGTAGGGAGCGGGCGGGTCGGTTTCGGCACGTTTGGGGGACCGTGAATCGATGCCACGGCGGGTCGGTGCGGTACGGGCGGGAGGAGTTTCGGTCGCCGGATCATCGGGGGTGATCAGGTGCCGCTGGAAGCTGGGAGGCAGGTCGATCGTCATCGATTCGGCGCGGGGCACGACGCCGCGTGTCGAGATCTCGCTCGAACGGCTCGGCCGCCTGGTCGGGGATTCTTCGATGGCAGATGCCTGTCGGACCATCGACTTTGCGTCGCGGGGGTTGGTGCCGATCCCGAAGGCCTGCCGGATTTCGGAGTGGCTTTCGGAGCGGATGTCCCCCAATTGCAACGTCGTTTCATCGGTCACCGGTTGGGGTTCGAGGTCACGTTTGCGTGCGACGCCTGGGAGGAGTTTCGTCGTCGGTTTGGAGATCACGACCCCGCCGGCGGTCCCTTCGAAGCGGGTGACGAGGCTGAGTTGCATCGATTCGCCACCGACCTTGTCCCATGGGAGCCAGACGCTGTAGGACGGCCCCATGTCGGTATAGCTCATGTGTTCCGAGAATTGCTCTTTCGTGAAGACGAATTTACGCAGCGGCTTAGCGGAGCTGCCGAGGTCTTCGCCGTCGTAAGCGTAGACGCTCAGTTTTCCATCGATGAGGATCGCCTTGGTATCGCTCCCTTCATAGAAATAGATCCGACCGCCGAAGCCACGTACCCCAGGCTTGCCGTGTTGGTGAAGGATCGTGTCGGACCAGATCGCCAGCATGCGGTCGGGGGTCCCCGGTTCGTCCTTCTTCTGGAACCATGACGTCGGCCAGTTCGGTTTGCTCGGGGCGAATTGGCAACCGCCCAGCAGCGTCATGATCAGCGACATCGAGAAGGCGATTCGGACCCAAGTCGATGGGGTGGGGTGTTGTGGGATCATCGGTTCCCCTCCTGCCGGATCAGTTCACGCAAGCCGCCGCCGACCGGGGCCGGGTCGCCGGTCCGGGGCGATGCCGGGTTGCGGGTGGGGCCACGAGACGAAGTCCCGTTGGTCGCGCGTCGGTCGGGGATCGGTTCGGCGTTGGGGGGCGGGATGATCACGACGTCCGATCCCGGATCGTCGTAGGCGGCCGCTGGTGATGATTGGTCGGCCCTCGGTTGGCGGTTCGAAGCGAACGGCCGGATCGGTCCTGGGGCGTTTTCGCGTGGGGGTGCGGACCGTCCGTCAATCGCTTCGCGTCGTTCGATGGTGGGGCCTTCATCGATCGGCTCATCATCGATTGGCCCGTCACGGAGGACGCGTTCATTGCCGATGACCCGCTCGTCGATGATGGTCGCCTCGCCGATCGGTTCGTCGCGGATGACGCGCGGGTTGCCTAAGACGCGGCTTTGTTCGGACCTCGGGACTGATTGCGGTGGGGCGTTGTCCAGCGGCAGTGGCTCGGGCGGTAACGACGTGTCATCGCCCATGATCGCGTCACCCTGCATCCTTTCGTCAGGCGGCATCAGCGATTCGTCGTAGAGGGCCGCTTCGTCGTGGAGGATTTGTTCGCCGCGGGGGTCGTTGTGGGGGTAAACGATTTCGATCGGCTCTTCGTCGAAGTTGTCGTAGCGCCAGTTGCTGCCGTTGAAGACGTCGCCGTGCAGGTCGACGACGTCGGCGGCGCACCAGTTCATGCGGGTGAGTTCGACCTGTTTGAGCCGTTCCATGTCTTCGGGAGAACGGACGATCCTGGGGGTCAGGACGATCAGCAGTTCGGTCCGTTTGGCGATGAACGAATCATACCGGAAGAGGTACTTGAGGACCGGGATATCGCCGAGCCAGGGGACCTTGCGATGGATTTCGCGTTGGCCATCGGTGATCAACCCGCCGAGGATGATCGTTTCGCCGTCGGCGGCGCTGACGGTCGCTTGGGCGCTCGTCACGTCGACGCGGGGGCTGCGGATGATCGTCCCATCGACGCTGACCGAGACCGGGATCCCCTCGTCTTCGGGGCCGACCGCCGATTTTTCGGCATCGATCTCCATGACGACGTTCCCTTCGGGGCTGATCCGCGGTGTGACCCCCAGGATCAGGCCGACGTTTTCCAATTCGATTTGGTTCTGTTGGCCGATCTGGTTCAGCGTCGAGCCGACGATCCGAGGGACGCGTTGGCCGACTTGGATGAAGGCGGGTTGGTTGTCGAGGGTCAGCACCTGAGGGCGACTGAGGACTTGCAGGCGGCGAGATTCTTCGAGCGCCCGCAACAGGAAGCTGACGTTGGCGCTGCTCGCGGCGAGGACGAGACCGCCGAAGCCGAGTTCGGTGCTGGTACGGCCGACGTCGAAATTCGAAAGGCCTTGACCGCCGACGTTACGGGACCCTGCCAGCGCCTTGTCCGAACCGCTGTTCCCCAGCGGCGTGTTGTTCCAATCGAAGCCTGGGGTGTTCGTCGCCCCGACGATCTGCTGGTTGGTGTTCGTCGTGATCCCCGCCGGGGTCGATACCTGGGTCGTTTGGGTGAGCGTCGCGAGGTCGCCCAGGAGGCTGCGATCGAAGAGGACCGAATCTTGCAGGCCGAGTTCGACGCCGAACTCTTCGGCGTTGCCCAGGGTGACCTCGGCGATCAGGACCTGGATCATCACTTGCGGCGGTTGTTCGTCGAGCTTTTCGATCAGCGAACGGATCTCTTCAAAGTATCTCGGGGTGGCGCTGAGGACGAGCTTGTTCGAGACCGGTTCGGGGACGACGACGACTTCTTTTTCCAATTGTTGGTAGGGGTTCACCGCCCCTGGCGAGGCCTCTTCGACCTGGCGTGTGTTGCGGAGGAATTCGTTGATCGCCAGGGCGACGTCGACGGCCGGGGCGTTCTTTAACTGATAGACGGTGTTTTTGCGTTGCATCGCGTCGGATTCGTCCAGCCGCGCGACGACGGCATCGACGATCTTGAGGTCAGCCTCGGAGCCGGTCGCGATGATGCTGTTGCTCCGCACGTCGACGGTGAACCGCAGGGGGACCAGTGCCGTCCCGCCGGGGGCGTTGCTCAATTGCATCGTCGGTTGTGCGGGTCCCCCTTGGCTGGGGATCAGCGACCGGAGCGTTTCGACGAGGCTCGCGGCGTCGCCGTTGCGGATCGGGAAGATCTTGATCTTGGCGACCGTCCCTTCGGAATCGAGTTGTCGGATCAGCGCTTCGATCAGGGGAAAGCTGTCGGCGGGGGCGGAGACGACGAGGCTGTTCTTGCGGGCATTGACCGTAACGTTGATGTCTTCGAGGATCCCGGAGACGACCTTGCCGGTTCGTTCGCCATCTTCGACGAGCAATTCCATCGCCTTGCCACGCTGGCCGATCGGCCCGGTGATGGCGTCTTGCAACGTTTCGGCGATGTCGTCGGCGAGGCTGTTGCGGATCTCGAAGACACGCGTCTGGTGGACGGTTTCGCCCTGCGGCACGTCGAGGCTTTCGACGAGTTGCGAGATCTCGTCGAGGTCGCGAGGTGCGGCGTGAACGATCAGCGAGTTGGTCCGTTGATCGACGGTCGATTGGATTTGGGGGGCGAGCTGTGCGTCGCGGCCGTCGAAGAACGTTTCGATCGCCTCCTGCACGGCGGTGGCGGTGGCGTGTTTCAAACGAAAGACGAGGAATTGCGTATCGGCGGTGACGGGCTGATCGAGCTTCTCGGCGAGCTCCTTGAGCGCCTTGACCGCCTCGCCCCAGCCGATCAACAGCAGCGCGTTGGGCTTGGCGAGTGGGATGACCTGCGCCCGACCTTGCCGCGTACCGATCAGGCTTTCCTGAGTCTCTTCGATCACTTCGGCGATCGCCGCCGAGGGGGAATGGCTGAGCGGGACGATCTCGATCGTCGGTTGGGTCTGGCGGCTGAGCAATTCGAGTTGGCGGATGATCTCGGCGAGTTGATCGATATCCTTGTTGCGGCCGCGCAGGATGATCGCGTCGAGATCGGGGAGCGTTTCGATATCGATCCCTTCGAGTTGTGGCAGCATCACGTCACCCGGAGGCAACGGTTGCGGGGAGGCGGCACCCGCTCCATCGGCCGGCTTGGGCCCTCGGGGGTCTCTCGTCTCATCGGCTGTCGGAGCCCCGGGCGGAAGAGGCCCCGGTGGAAGAGGCCCGGGCGCAAAGGCTTCGGGTGGTCGGGCTTCGGGCGGGGGTGGGACCGCACGTCGTCGCGATGGGGGTGGCAAGGTGTCGGTGGGGTCTTGCTCGAGGACCGCGCGCTTCGGGTCGTTCGCGTCGCTTTCTGTTTCGTCTTGCTGGGCCGCGGCCAGCCGTAGCGGCGCGAGGCCTCGGTCTGTTCCGCCGCCCTGGGTGAACTGGCTTTGGGTCAGGTGGCGTTGGGTCGGCAGCGTCCGCGAGGTGCTCAACATCGTCCGCAGCCCTGGCTGTGCCTTGCGATCGAGCCGTAGGACGGTTTGTGTCTCGCCGGGTCGGTCGGCCGATTGGGGGCGGATGAGGGCACGGACCAGCCGTTGGCACTGGTCGACGTGGGGTTCGGTCCCTTCGATGTAAACGTCTTGTCGCTGGGGATCGCACTCGACACGCAGTTCGCCAGCGGGGCTGGATAGGAGCCATGCGGTCGTCTCGGGCGATTGCCGATCGACGGTAGCAAAGAGTTCGTCGAGTTGCGCACGGACGGCGGGGAATCGGCCGCGCGGCAGCGGGATGACTTGCCTTGATCGTCCTTGAGCGGCCGGGTCGCCGGCGGCCGTATCGCTGGCACCGGGGCGGTTGACGCCGGGGCGGGTGGTTTGGGCATCACCACTTGCGTTGTCGGGTGCCGAAGCGTGCTGAACGCTCGATCGGGTGGGCGGGGTTGGGGCGGGTGTGCGGGTGGCTTGCGACGGGTTCGCTTTTGAGGAGGTGGTGTCGTTGGGGCGGTCCATCCGCTCGAGCACCTTCTCGAAAAGTTCATGCGCCCAAGGGGGGCCGCTGAGCCGGATGCGGTCATCGGTCGCATTGGCGACGAAGGTCACTTCGGGATGCCCTTCGACGAGCGGCGCGAAGGCCCTGCTGATATCTGAAGCGGGTCGAAATCGCAGCGTGTAGGAGACCGAAGTCGACGCATCTGGGTCGGAAGTTTCGTCGGCGCGCAAGGCCGGGAGACAGAACAGCGCGAAGGCCGTCAGCAATCCGATCCGTGCGGTCTTGAGCATGCCGAGCATCCGTGCTGGTGGTGTCAACGAAAGTTGGGAGGCGGGAGCCGACGCGTCACCGTCCCCTGGCGTGGGCTTGGTAATCGGTCGAGTGACCGGATGGGCCTCCTTCGGGAGAGGGGGCCCAAGGGGAAGCTAGGAAAGGGGCTTCTCGCGTGTCAAGCCGCGTTGCGGGGCCGCCAGAAAGCACAGAAATCAGCCCGCGAAGTGCGGGGCTCGCCGACGATGCGTCCCGAGCTTGGCCAAAGGCCCTTTTTCATCGGGTTTTGGCCGGTTGGGGTGGCGTTGGGGTGGGGCAATCGCGGGATCGCACGTTTGTCCGGATACGGATCGTTTCCGGCGGATCAGCGTTTGGGGGGTGGCGAATTCTTCGCCGCCTCGGAGTGTTGTTTGCCGAGATCGTCGAGTCCCAGCTTTTGGTAGCATTCGGCCAACGCGAGGTGGGCATCTTGGGCGAGTTCGGGGACGAGGATCGCCTTTTCGAGGTCGGGGATCGCCTCTTTGAACCGCCCGAGTTTGCAGAGGATCTGCCCGCGGGTGTCGATGAAGTAGGGGTTAAAGATGGGCGACTTTTCGATCGCGGCTTGGGAGAGTTTGAGTGCCCGTTCCAAATCGCCGTCCTGACGTTTGGCGATCACGCAGGCGAGGTTATTGAGGATCACGTGGCTGTTAGGGAGTTGCTCGGCGGCGAGTTCCAAGTGGGTTTGGGCGCCATTTTCGTCCCCTTTCAGCATCAGTGCTGTGCCGCGGATGAAATGGGAGACGCCCGGGGAGGTCCCTTGGATGAGCGATTCGCGGAGGGCGGCGTATTTCGGGTCATTTTCGCCGAGCGATTCGAGGATCTGGTCGCTGACCATCTGCAGGACGAAGGGGTCGTTGGGGGTCATTTGCAACGCGCCCTGGAGGATTTGTAGGATCCTTAGCCGGTCGTCTAGCGTCTTGGAAGGTTTGAGGGTCATTTCGGAGGCCCAGGAGACGAGCGACCGGCTGATCACTTTTTGAAGCTCGACCTTATGGTCTGGGTTTTCGCACTTCAAGAAGGCTTGTTGCAGGAGCAGGACCGCTTCACTGTGTTGTTCGAGGAAGACGTGGCACTGGGCAGCGGCGACCGAAAGTTCGGGGTCATCGGGTTTGCTCTTGAGCAGCTTTTGGAATTCGACGAGCGAATGCCGGGCGTACCCGATGGCTTGGGTGCGATTCCCTAGGTCACGAGCGACGACAGCGGCTTGCAGCCCGACGCCTGGGGCTTTGGGGATGAGCGAGACCAAGATCGGAAGTGCCTCGGCCCTTCTTCCCAGGGCGAGGAGTTGCGAAACGTAAAGGGCCGCGATCTCTTCGTCATCTGGGTTTTCTTCGGTAAGCCATCGGAGCAGCTCCATGAATTCGGCCTGCTCTTCCTTTCCGAGGGTCTTACGTTCTTCGATTTGGGGGTAGTAGTGCTTCGTGATCAGCCAACGTGCGGCTCGCTCGTCACCCCGGCGGGGATCCTTGACAGCGAGCTGCTGTGTCGTTGTGAGTGACGCCGGCTCCGTTTGTGAATCGGCCGCGGCGTCTTCTCCTGCTGCTTGATCGACCGCTTCTTCCTCGACGGGCGGTGGTGCCGTTTCGGTGTCAGGGAAAGCGAGTGCGCGCATCCAGCGGACCGCTTCTTCCTTGCGACCCATCTCTTCGAGGACGCTGCCCATCTGCAAACGGGCGACCGGGTTGGTCGGGTTCATTTGCAATTGACGCCGCAAGACCAGTCGGGCGCGGTCGAAATCTTCGCTCGACATCGCGCGGCTGAGCTGGGTCTGCAGGAATTGCTGGCGACGGACGTCGTCACCGCGGCGGGCGAAGACGAGCCCGAACAGGAAGAGGCAGGCGATGAAGGGGACCGCGGCGACGAGTCGTATCCATGGGAAACTGCTCAGCCACGCCCACCAGAAGCGATAGAACAACCAACCCGGTGTGAAGGCGCCGGGCATGCTGCTTGGGATCGGCTTCATTTCGACACCTCCGTGACAGAGAGCTGGTGCTTCGCGGTCGACACCGTGGATACCCCATCACCCTTCGAGTTCGCGACCGCGCGGCTGACCCGATCTCTTGCCAATTCGAAACCCAGGCGAAAAACCTGCACCTCTTCCGGTTCGAGCCTGCGTGGGCTTTCCAGCCATAACTGCAACATCATCAGATCCTTTCGGTCCTGCTCTTGTTCGCCGAACCGGATCGCGAATTGGTTGAGTCGAGACAACGTCCCCAAGCCCGGAGGCGGCCCGACCGCAACCCCCGCGTAGTCGATCGCCGAGAACCAGAGGTACCCGTAGCGGTTGTCAGCGCCGCGGAACCGGGCCAGCGCGTACTCGGGGCTACCAGCCGCACCGCCGTTTGCGCGGGTCGATTCGGAAGTCACGATCGCCCGGTCGACCAATTCCCAGTCGACGTTCTGGTAGCAGAAACAGAGCTCATGCCAACCGAAATAAGGTTGGCTCAAAACCAATTGCCCCTTCACCCGCTCGTTGCCGATCGTCCAGATGTCGGCCGCCTTCCCCAACCGCTGCTCGCCGCTGTCCCGGGCGATCTCGTGGCCCAGGACCGAGAGCTTACCGAGTTGGTTGCCGAGCAAATCATCGGCAGGTACATACGATGCCGCTTGCGTCTCGCGGCTCTCCGCCGTCGCCTTTCGAGAATAATAGCCGCCGATGGGAAAAAACGATGCGAGGAATAGGGCCGCTCCGATCCACAGCGGCACAAAACGCCAACGCCCGGAAAAGGCCCAAATCGGTCGATTTGCGGCATTGTTGCCCAATCCATTCGCTTGACGCCGGGCCTCGTCGTCAGGCTCATCTTCGATCTGGTCATCCGTCAGGATGTCTTCGGGACTCAGCCCGACGATCCAATTGTCATAGAACCGGACGAACGGGTTTTCACGCAAATTGAGGTCGGCCAAGACCGATTGGATCGGGTGCAACCAAAAGATGAAGAGTTGGTCGAACGATAGCAACAAAACGAACGAGATGAACAGCGTCAGGTACCCGACCGCCTCATGGCTCCAGCCTGCGGTCCAGTCGACACCCAAGACCGCGTCCGCGACGGCGACGATCGCCACGCGAAGGGCGTTCCCTAACACCGCGATCATGATCGCCGCCAACCAGTAGATCGGCGCGTACCAGAGCGGGTAGCGATAGAACGCGATCAAGAGGCTGGCCATGAATAGGATCGTGAAGACCGATTGGATCCCGCTGCAGGCCTCGGCGACAAACAGCTCTCGGGTGCTCAAACCGATCACGTTCCCCGAAACGAAGTGGGGGATCCAGATCAAATCGAGCATCGAACTTGCCAATCGGGTCGTCCACCGCTGCAGGCTGACAACCAGGATCTCGTCCAAGTTCAGCGGGATGCGAACCATCATCGCCAGCGGCAATGCCAACCCGAACAGCCTTCGCCCGTCAGGTTCGCGCGATACCCACAGCCACGCCGCGGCGATCATCACGAAAGCGGCGGCCGATGCCCACGGCGAAAAAAAACCGATCGCGACGAGCGACAATACCGCGCCCAAGCCGAGCAGCCCCCAGGCGAACCAACCCGAGGGGGGATAGACGACGGCATCGCTTCGCGACCACGCCAGGATCGCGACGCTCACCATCGCGATCGGCACGTATTGGTAATGGTCGGTCTGCCACAACCAGATCAGGTATTGGACCAGCAGCGGGCTCGTCGCTAACAGCGCGGCCAACCAAAAAAAGAGCCACGAGCGTTGGGTCTCGATCGGGACCGGCGGGACGTATTCCGAGCCATCTTGGTTCATCACCACGCCATCGACGCCGATTTGCATTTCGCTCATATCCGGCTCATCCGACAAGCTTTCACCCATCCCGTCGCTGTTTCTGATCCGTCTCGGTCGCTCGACCCGCAATCGCTGGTGAACCGTTTCCCTTGCGAAACTTCCCTGAAGCTCGCCGTCAAAACCTTTGTTCGCGGTGGAGCCTTGCCGAGCTTATCGCCCTGCATCCTAAGATCCGCGTCCTAAGATCCGTACAACCCGGCTCCGTCCGTCTCCGTGGGGTGAACCCGTTTCGGTCCGTCAGTTCTCCCCGCAAACAGAGTCCTTAAGGATTTTCATTTTTTTTCCGCGATTCGTCAACGATTTCGCACCCCAACTCGCCCGGATAAGTGGCAATTTGAGCGGTTTTTTCCGAAGTTGCGGGTCAATCCGATCGCGCTGGGTCGAATCCGATCCCGCCAATCCGCCATCAACCGCTGGCGGATTCCGCCAT
>JBEIRZ010000274.1:0-6202 GCA_040375695.1 Planctomycetaceae bacterium | reverse complement strand
TTAACCCCAGGGACATGGCATAAATAGACTTCGGGTTCACAGGAAAATGGATTTAACACAGGGAGACCACGGATGGCTCACTGCTAACTGCTCTGTCCCTTATTGCCCCTGTCCCTTATTGCCCCGGATGAAACGGAATTACGAACAGGAACTCGCAGCGGTTTGTTGCCGGGGAAATGTGAACATGGGAAGACTGACGATTTTATTATCAATCGGCCATGGACTTCTCCTGTGGGGAGTTGGCCATGCGATGTCCTTGCCACCCCAAAAATTATGATCTGCAAGTCCATCCGATGCCTCGCGGCAATGTTCTGCACCCTGGCGATGCTTTCGCCGTCCCTCAAGGCCGAGGACTGGTTGGTCGATCCTGCGTTTTACCGGGCCAGGGCCGAGGTGCAGGCCGCAGGGAAGGAGATCCTTCTGAGCAACGGGCTGATCGAGAGGCGATTCGTTTTGGCCCCCAACGCGGCCACCATCGGTTTTCGGAATCTCGTCACCGGCGAATCGATCTTAAGAGGGGTCAAGCCTGAGGCGACGATCGAGCTCGATGGCCAAAGCTATGCCGTCGGCGGGCTGACCGGACAACCCAACTACGCGTTTCTCGACCCGTCATGGATTGAGTCTCTGAAAAATGATCCGGGTGCATTTCAATTCCAAGGTTACGAGATTCGCGACTCGATCCAAGAACGGATGGCATGGAAACGAACCCGTCACCATGCCCCCAATGTGGCTTGGCCCCCGAAAGGGATCGAACTGATCCTGAGCTTCGCGATGCCGGGGATGCGGTGGAGTCAATCCGCGTCGAGCCAAGAGGGACGCGAGCTTGTCCTGGAAGATCGGTTTGAAAGCATCGATTCCGATTGGAAAAAGCTGACCGAACCCAAAGGTCAATCCGAGGGTTTGACGGCCCCGGGGGTGCAGGCCCAGCAAGGGTTGCAATTGACCGCTAGGCCCGGCCAAGCGATCTTGCTGGAACGTCCGCTCGCGGCCCACGCCGGATGCATCGAGGTAACGATTGATCCGATGAGCGACCGGGACACGAGTTGGGGGCCCGGGCTGACGTTGGTTTGTCCCGACGGAAATGTCGAAGTGAATTTGCGCCCGGGGGACCGCGGTGAGCATGGGCACTTTGAACTGCGCCAGCGGGGGCGTGAGCAACTCGCGAAAATCCCCGAGTTCGCGTCATCGGATAACGGCCTCGACCGATCGAAGGGCTATCAGCTCCGGGTTCGTTGGCAAGATGGGGCCATGATATGGGACGCGGCCCAAGTCGCCGCGGCCGATCGGTCGGCCTTGGGGCGCTATGTAAAGCTATTCGAACTGCCGTGGGACGGAAAACAGCCTGCGGCTTTGAGGGTCGGTAAATCCGATCGCCAGGGGAATGCGACCGATAGCGATCAGGGGGCATTGCCTGGCGCTACCGAGTCACCGTCCACGCGATGTGCGTTTTATGATTTGAAAGTTTATAGTCGCTGGGATGCCAAACGCCTCGATCGAACGGATCAGGATCAGATCGGAATCGAGGTGCATTACGAGCTCTATGACGGGCTGCCGGCTTATTCCAAATGGATCACCCTCAGCAACCCGACCCGGCGGTCGGTCAAGATCGATCGGTATTGCAGCGATGTGCTGGCGGCCGTCGAGCATACGTCGGAGGTCGATGCGCTTACGATCGGGCTTACCCCTCCGAACCTGCATGTTGAAACCGAGATGGCCTTTGGGGGAATGACGAGTCAAGGTGCGAATCGTCGTTCTTACCGCTGGACGGCTGACCCGGACTACCACACCCAGGTCAACTACGAGAAAAAAACGCCCTGTCTGCTCGAGGTCGGCCCGGACATCGGGCCGGCTCAAACGATCGCACCCGGGGGGCGATGGAGTTCGTATCGTGGATGGGTGTTGGCGCATGATTCGTACGACCGAGAGCGCAGCGGGTTGGCCGTTCGGAAGCTGTTGCGGTGCATCGCGCCCTGGGTAACGGAAAATCCCTTGATGATGCATTTGGTCGCGTCTGACGACGCATCGGTGATGCGAGCGATCGATCAATGCCATGAGGTCGGCTTCGAGATGCTGATCCTGAGTTTCGGTAGCGGCTTTAATCTCGAGAGCCGGGACCCGGCCACGCTTGAGAAGGCGCGACAATTCGCGCGGGCAGCGAAGGCCAAGGGGATCGAGATCGGAAGCTATTCCCTGTTGGCGTCTCGGTCGATTTCACCTAACGACGATGTGGTGATGCGAGAGGGCGAAAAGCCGGCATTCGGCAACTCGCCCTGTTTGGAGAGCCGATGGGGTAAGGAGTATTTCGCAAGGCTATTTGAGTTTCATCGCAATAGCGGTTTTACGCTATTGGAACACGACGGCTCGTATCCTGGCGATCCGTGCAATAGCGACAAGCATCCCGGGCACGTCGGGTATGAGGATTCTCGGTGGAACCAATGGGAATCGATCGCCGAGTTTTACCGTTGGTGCCGAGCCGAGGGGCTGTTTCTCAATGTGCCGGATCATTACTTCTTGGTCGGATCGAACAAGACGGGGATGGGGTATCGGGAGGTGAATTGGTCGTTGCCCAGAGAGCAGCAAACCATCCACACCCGCCAAAACATCTACGACGGGACTTGGCAAAGGCGCCGAGCATGGGTTGGATGTTCGTGCCGTTGACCGAATACCACGGCGGCGGCCCGGCGGCAACGATCGAGCCCCTCGATCGAAACATCGAGCATTACCGCAACATGATCCAGTCCAACTTGGCCTTCGGCGTGCAGGCATGCTATCGCGGGCCAAGGCTCTATGACACCGATCGGGTCAAGGAGATGGTGGCCCAAGAGGTGGCTTGGTTTAAGAAGTATCGCGACATCCTGGAGAGCGATATCATTCACGGTCGAAGGCCTGATGCGACGAGTCTCGATTGGTCGTTGCATGTGAACCCGCAGTTGGCAACGGCCGGGATGTTGGTCGTCTTCAATCCCACGTCCAAGCAGCTCAGCGAGAAGCTCAAGGTGTCGATGCATTACACCGGGTTGAGTGGGAAAGCAGTCGTGTCCGATGCTCGAACGGGGTACGGTCGAGAGCTTGATCGGAAGACGTTGCCGATCGGCGTCAACGAGATTTTAGAAATCGATGTGGTCGTTCCGGCTTATTCGATGAGGGCATTCGCGTTTGAGGGGGTCGCTGGGGGCGAGCCAGGCGGAAAATGAGCAAGCGGATTTAGCCCGCGTCTAAGACGAAGTGCAAAACCGCGAATCCCGAATCCCGGGTACGGCCCCTTTTTGCTTTGCGACCCAACCGTGCTTTGAAAGGGTTCGAGTGTAAACGTTAGGCTTCACCAGCCCGACGTCGCTTTAACGGGCAATGAAAACGTCTGGCTGGAGGGCCCGAAACAATTACGTAGAAATGATTGGGACAAATCCGAAGACCGCCCTTACTTCGTTTTCCACACCTCTTCCAGGTCGTCGGAAAACTGTTTGCGAATATTGTTGTCGGTCAGGATTTCATCGGTGGCGTCGAGAAACTCCTTGCGAGGAAAGATCATCAATTCGGTCGCCCGTTCTACGAATTGAAATCGAAGAAACTCTTCTTCGGAGTCGCGAAGGATCTCCACCAAATGCTTGAGATTCTTGACGGGAATCCCGTTGATCTCTTTGACCGTGCACAGCACGGGGGGCGAGTACCCCTTCATCAGCTTGTGTGCGAACGGCATCGCTGCCACGACCACAATTTCTTGATCATCGAAATCACGCCATGCGGCAATGCCCTTCAGAAGCGGGCTCGCTTTTGCGGATAACGCCGCGGCATTTCCTGGGGATTGGATGATACCCATGACCAATTCGGCCGATGCCGCTTCGAACGTGAGTGGTCCGAAGATCGCGAAGCGAGGGTATTCGCCATCAAGAGGCCGATACAACATGGGCGTTTTTTTGATGCTTGTTGTTGGCACTTGGACAACGCGTTCCTCTCCTTGGCGCAAAACGGTCAAAGGAACTTTGCCATCCACGACCGCACTCGGAATGAGATACCCGAAGTACAGATTCAGGGAGTCTCCGACTTTGACGAAGCCCCTGGAATCGATCGGGGTGTCACCGATTTTCGTGATCACATCACCCACAGCGAGCGGATAATCCTTCTCGATGGTCTGCAAAGCGGAAACCATTAGCCCGCCGGCGGATTTCGGTAATCCCAGCCAGTCGCGAATCGCCGGGTTCTCGACTGTCTGGAACGTATCCCACAACGACCCCTTGCCATCGAACTTGCCATCCTCGACGTCTGCCAAGAAGAGCCGCAGTTCCGAAATGGGTATCAAGTAACCGATGTTGTCGGCTTGTCGTAGGCCTGCGAATGCGATCCCTACGACTTTGCCATCGGTGATCGCCGGGCCGCCGCTATTCCCTGGATTGATGGCCGCATCGATCTGCGTTCTCAATGCGTTCGCCGTGAATTCGACTCGCGATACGATTCCCTTGGTCACCGAAAGCTGATCCCCGCCGATGGGATATCCATAAACCGTGACATCAGTTCTCACGCGGGGAAGACCTTCATCGAGCGGTAGCGCTGCCCGTCCGTCCAGGATCGATTCATCGTCCAACTTCAAAACGGCCAGATCGACGTTGTAGCCGATCGATTCGACGGTGGCACCGATTCGCTGATCGGACTGATCCGGTTGAACGTAAATCTGAGTCGCGTAACGCACCACGTGGGCGTTCGTCAATATCCGATTTCCCTCAATGAGAAATCCCGTCCCTGAAACATCCGCTGGCTTCGCCTTGTTCCATGGTTGCTGTAATTCGGGATTGCGTGTGGTTGCGGTAATCTTGAAAAGAATATCCCGCACTGGTTTCTCGATATCCTGGGCTCCAGCCGACGAAACCAGAAACATCCATGTGCCAACCGCTACGATGAGGGGCTTCATTAGAAATAGCCTTGTCGACGAAGTGGTGCGTGTAAACAAAGGAGTGCAAATAAAGAGTGCGACGGTACTGTGCGAATAGACTACCACAATCCTTTGGTCTCGGGTGAAAAACACCCACATCAGGAATAAAACGAGCATTGCATCGATGTTTCGCGCGGGCCAGCACGCTGTTAAGCAGGGAAAGAGATCGCAGGGACATAGCCCAAAGATCGCAGGGACATAGCCCAAGAGGCGACTGCGGCCACTATAAGGTGCTTTGTCCCCGCGGTCCTTGTCCCCGCGGTCCTTGTCCCCGCGGTTTGGCCCTTGCCCGATCCTGTCGTGATTTGTCTTTGTCCCTTTCTCGTTTCTTTTTTCGTTCCTCTAATCAGCGGCAGTCAAGGAAGTTGCACTCGTTGCGATAAGAAATGGCCTTTTCGCCTTGGTTACTTGACCGAAATGAATCGTTCCGTGAGACTGCTTCGCTTCAAGGTTAATGCAGACGCATCGCGCGAAGATTTTTGCCAGTACCGCACTTGCTGACATTGACTCTGCCAATCGTTACGTACAGGTTTACCATCCATGAAAGACGTTCACCTAGTCACTCGCATCGCGACGGCAATCCTCCTCGGTTTTGGAGGCGCTTCGGTCGATGCACAGGAGCTGCCAACCACTGGTAGTTTTGAGACGAGGATCGGCAGACTTGAGTTGGAAAATGGTTACCCGAATGCTGCCACCGTCGAAAAAGTTTTTGACGATATTGACTACCAACGAGCCTGTCAGGCTTACCTTTGGGCCTTGCCGCTGATGGCGATGCAGCAGTGGCAGAACGAGCACCTCACGAAGTTTGATGCTGGCAAGTGCGACTATGTGGATTACCTCACGTTTCAAGACAAGCTGGGGCTCCTGACCGCGAACGCGACGACCCCTTACATCATGGCGTTTCCGAATCTCAAGGAGACGGGACCGCTGGTGTTTGAAATCCCTGCCGGCCCGACAGCGGGGGGCTTCACCGACTATTGGCAGCGGCCCATCACCGATTCCGGACAGACCGGGCCTGATAAGGGCGCAGGGGGCAAGTACCTGATCCTCGGTCCCGACGATCCCGACATGAAGCCGGAGGGTTACTACGTCTTCCGTTCGCCCACGGTGAATATTTGGTCGGCCCACCGCGCGCTCGATCCGGATGCGGCAAAGGCGCGAGCACTGATTGCTGATTTGAAGATCTATCCCTACAGCAAGCGAGAAAACCCGCCCGCAACTCGCCATGTTTCACCGAACGGCCGCAAGTGGAGCGGCACCCAACCCCGCGGGCTCGCT
>JBEIRZ010000130.1:0-11832 GCA_040375695.1 Planctomycetaceae bacterium | reverse complement strand
GGGACGACCGTTGGAGGGGGCCCGATCGGGAGGGATCCGGTCCGATGGCGAACGTTCCTCGGGGACCGGGATCGCTTCGGGGATCAGGCCAGTTGCCGAGGGAGATGTCGCGGCAGCATTGCCAGGGGCATTGAGCGGCGGTGCCAACGATGGGGCGGCATTGGGTGACGACAAGTTAGTCGGCCCAGCGGCGTTATTCGGCCCAGTGGCGTTATTCGGCCCAGCGGGTACAGGCCCCGCGGGGATAGGGAGTTCTGCTTGGGCGAGTCGCACCGATCCGTAGTCGGGCCCTTGCTGCGGCCCGCCGGTGGGGGCAACCGCCAAGGCCTGAACGACGCCGCCGGGGCTCGGCCGGTTCGTCGGTCGCGTCGCGACGTTGGTCGGTTGGGGCTGGAGCGCATCGAGCAGCGGCGGGCGGCCGCGGGGCGGGCCGCGGAAGAGCGGCGCGTCGATCGTCGGGCGTTCGAACATCGTCCAATTCGCGACCCAAGTCGATTGGCCACGACGGATCGGGACACCACCTTCCAAGGGCGGGGTTAATCGTCCGGTCGCCGCGGCGCGGATCCGCCAGCGACGCTCATCGAGGCTTTTGCCCAGCGGCTCGACGATGATCAGCAGTTGTTCGCAGCGGAGCAGCCCGTCGGGCGAATCGAGTTCGCAGCGTCCTTCCAGCAGGTAGGCCTCCGCCCCCTCGTGGTCCCAACGAAAAACCGAATCGGCACGGGCATCGACCCGGCCCGCGGTCAGCGATTCTTCGGCGGTCGTGATTCGGCAGGTCAACCAAAAAGACAGCAAAACCAGCACGGCGAATCGCGACCCGACGTCCCGCCAACAGACCAAGCGGGGCGCGAAGCCCCACTCGCCGGCGGCACAAGGGCCGTCGACCTCAAGGGTCTCGGTTGCGAAGCGGCGGTTGAAAAATCGCAAAATCGGGCGATTTCCTTGGTGATTTTTGGTTTTTCGCCTTGGCGGCCGGCTCCCTCCGGCGGCGCGAGTCTACGAAAGCGAATTCACCACTCACAAGCCGAATCCGGAATCCTTTTAAGTCCCTCCCGGAGAGTGCCTCCCCGCGCGACCCCCGCGACGTTATCATTCGCGTCCCCATTTCCGTGGGGGGATGTCGCGATCGGTTTCGCGACCCCGTTTCGATGGTCATGGAAAGATACGATGCCTTTTGATAGCGAACACCAAGACGATACCGACTCGAGCTATTCCCTCTCTCACCCGACCGACCCCGAGCAACTGACCGAAACAGACCTGTCGACAGACGAAGAGCTTCCGATCGACTCCGAACCGTCACTGGCCGGACGCGTCGCCGAGGCTCCCCCCGAGGATCCCCCGTTCGTCATCCCCCCCGAACCGACGCTCAACGACCGTTTGGCGGCGATCCGGTTGGAACTCGCCCCAGGCGTGGTCGACGACGACGGTTATGCAAGCATTTGGAATTTCGTCGCGGCCTGCGCCGATGACGATTCGTTGCTTGCCAGAAACCTGGCGGGAAAAATCCTCTGCTTCCTTTGCAAGCATGATTGCGATTTCGTCGTGACGAGCTCGACCGACGCCCGGTACCTCGACGATTGGTTCGAACGCGACCCGGCGTTGCTCTACGATTGGTCACCCGCGAGCGACCGGGTCGACGTCGTGGCCCAACACGCCCAGGTCCCCGGCCAAGCGCTGGTGCGGTTCCTTAAACAGCACCGCTTCGACGCCACGAAGGTCTACAACCCTCGCCGCAGCGATCGGGAAAAGTGGTTCCGCGAGGGGTGGTGCGTCGGCTAGAGTGTTGGGTCAGCCCTCCCTTTTTCCCACAAGGAACGATTCGATGCCCTGCAGCCGATCCGACCGAAGCGACCCCCGCCCACTCGACGACCGACCTCGCCAAGGGGAGGGCCACGACGCGGTTCCCCGTGCCGCTCGGCGTTTTACGGATCGCCAAGCCCCCAAGCTCGGGCCCCCAGCTCCACAAATCCCAGCTCAGCAAATCCCGGCGCAGCAAATCCCGGCGCAGGGGATGCTGGCTCGGCGGGGATGGCTCGCCGTCGCGGGGGGGCTCGCCGCGGCGATCCTCGGGTTCGCCGGTTGCGTGCAACAGCCGACCTTCCGACCCGGGCCGGCCGACCCGGACGCGGCGAGCGAATTCACGCAGACCCCGTCTGGGCTTCGCTACCGGATCCTGAGGAAAGGGGAGGGGGATCCGCCGAAGGCATCGGACACCGTTCGGGTGCATTACGTCGGGAAACTTGACGACGGCAGCGAATTCGACAGCTCTTACCGCACCGGCAAACCGGCCGAGTTTTCGCTGTCGGGTGTCGTCAAGGGCTGGACGGAGGGGTTGCAGTTGGTCCAGCCGGGCGGGATGATCGAATTGCAAGTTCCCCCGGAATTAGGGTACGGCCGGGATGGGGTCCCGGGGGCCATCCCGCCCGGGGCGACCCTAAATTTCACGGTCGAACTGATCGAGATTCTCTGATCCATGGACATCGAACGAAAACGCGTCGAAGACGACCTGCGGGGGATAGTCGTCGGCGATGTTTTCTGCGACGAGGTGACGGCACAGCTCTATTCGAGCGATGCCAGCATCTATCAGGTCCGGCCGTTGGGGGTGGTGAGGCCCAAACACGCGGAGGATGTCGTCGCCTGCGTCCGTTACGCCGCCGATCAGCAGTTGAGCATCCACGGCCGAGGTGCGGGCAGCGGCGTCGCGGGCGATTCGATCGGCCGCGGACTGGTGCTCGATTTTTCGACCTACATGAACCGGTGGCGTCCCGATGGGCCGTTGGGGATAGATCTACCCATCCCACCCGATTACAACGTCCGCGTCCAGCCGGGCGTCGTCCTGGCGTCGCTCAATCGGGCGTTGGATGGCTCGAAGCGGATCTTCGGCCCCGACCCGTCGACCCGCAGCGTCACGACGATGGGGAGCGTCTTGTCGGTCAACGCGTCAGGGAGCCATCACCTCCGCAGCGGCTCGGCACGCGATACGGTGCGTTCGCTGGAGATCGTCACCGCGGGGGGCGAATTGCTTGAGGTCTCATCCCATTCTCCGGCCGAGGATTCGGGGGCGGGGCGATTGGCCCGCGAGGTGTGGGGGATCTTTCGCCAACACCACGAAGCGATCACGCGAGACATCGAACGCCGTGGCCCGGCTAACGGCATCCGATTCGACGACGTGATCGAACCCTTCGAATCGCTCCGCTTTTCGATCCCGCCCCCCGACACGAAGGTCAACCTCGCGAAGCTGCTGACCGGGACCCAAGGGACTCTGGCGTTGATCACCGAGGCGACCGTCGCGACCCAATCGGTGGTCGCCCATCGCGGCGTGGCCCTCTTTTTTTTCCACCGGCTCGATGCCGCGGCACGCGGGGCGGTCGAAGCGCTCGCCCATGGCGTCTCGGCCTGTGACCTGATGGACCGTCGGCTGTTGGAGATCGCCCGCGACACGGAATGGGCTTTCACCCGGCTCCTCCCGCGCGACGCCGAGGCGATGTTGCTGATGGAATTGGACAGCGACTCGCTATCGGACCTCCGCCGCAAGCTCGCCCTGTTGGAAGACGACCTCGTCCATCGCAAGAAGCTCGCCTTCGCATCGACAACGACGCTCGAAGACAAACAGCGTGACCTCTTCTGGTCGCTCGCTAGGCGCGTCGTCCCTCGGCTCTTTCGGGTGCGTGGCGACAACAACCCGATCCCGCTCATCGAGGACATCTGGGTCAAACCCCAATCGCTGCCAGGGGCGTTGGCAGCGATCCAGGAGGTGTTGCAAAAGTTCCAGGTCACGGCGACGATCTTCGCCCACGCCGGACATGGGCTCCTTCACATCCGTCCGTTCATCGACCTTGCCTCGCCCAAGGACGCCGCGACGCTGAGGCCGCTGAGCGAACAGATCGCTTCTGCCGTTTGGGCCTTTGACGGGTTGATCGGGGCCGAACATTCCGCCGGACACAGCCGGTCGTGGCTGCTGAGCAAACAGTACGCCGCCGTTTGGCCCGCGATGCTGCAATTGAAACAGCTCTTCGACCCCCAAGATCGGTTCAACCCCGGAAAGCTCGTCTCCGTTTCGCCGCTCCCGTGCGACGCCAACATCCGCCCGGTGCGGACGTCGATCCGCGTCACCGATGCGGACCAAGTCCTGATCGAGGCCGAACCGGAAGAGCTCCAGCTGGCCAAGAGCCGCGGGACCGACGCCCGCACCCTGCCCGTCTTGCAAAAGTGGCTCGCCCCCCGCGCGATCGAAGAGACGGTCCGGGCCTGCAACGGATGCGGCCGCTGCCGGACCTCCGCCCCGGAACAGCGACAATGCCCGATGTTCCGCATCATGCCGATCGAAGAGGCCTCGCCTCGCGCCAAGGCAAACCTGTTACGCGGCGTCCTGACGGGCGAACTCGACCCTCACGACCTCGAATCGGACCGCGCGAAAGAGATCGCCGACCTTTGCTTCGGTTGCCACCAGTGCCGACTCGAATGCCCCGCCTCCGTCGACATCCCCAAGATCGTTAACGAACTCAAGGCCCAATACGTCGCCACCAACGGGCTGCCGCTTTCGGACATGCTGCTCAGCCGCATCGACCGCGTCGCCGCTTGGGGGTCGCGATTCCCCGCGCTCACCAATTTCATCCTTCGCAACGGCACCTCGCGGTGGCTGCTCGACCGCGCCTTCGGGTTGGCCCAAGCCCGCGAACTCCCTCCCGTCGCGCGGCGGAACCTGCTCCGCTACGCCGCGGGACGACGTTGGCACAAACCCTCCGCCCACGGCGGCACCAAGGTCGTTTATTTCGCCGACCACTACGCGAATTATCACGACCCCGAAGTGGGGATCGCGCTTTCCGAAATCCTGCTCCATAACCAGATCGGGATCTACATCCCCCCGGGACAAATGGGGAGCGGCATCGCGCGGATCACCTCGGGCGACCTCAAAGGGGCCCGCCGCATCGCCCGCCGCAACGTCCGTCTCCTCGCCGATGCCGTCGGGCTCGGTTACAAGATCGTCGTCACCGAACCTGCCGCCGCGCTGGCCCTTAAACGCGAATACGTCCATCTGCTCGACGACGAGGAATCGCACATCGTCGCCGATAACACCTTCGAGGCGTGCCAATACCTGATCGACCTGCACCAGCAAGATCGCTTGGCGACCGATTTCAAACCGGTACACGCCGACCTCGCCTACCACGAACCCTGTCACGTCCGCGCGATCGACCCCAACCGCTCGGCGATCCGCTTGATGGAGCTGATCCCCGGCCTCACGGTCGACGCGATCGACCAGGGCTGCACCGGCATGGCGGGGACGTGGGGCTTACGCCGCGACAATTATCGCGCCAGCCTCCGCATCGGTTGGCCGCTGATGGCGAAGATCAAAGGACACCATTCGCACGCCGCCGTGACCCAGTGCAGCGCTTGCAAGATGCAGATCGAACACATGAGCCGCAGGTCGACGATCCACCCGATCAAACTCGTCGCCTTCGCCTACGGGAGGCTCCCCGGTTTCGAGAAAAATTTGCGGCTGATGCCGACCCGCGATTGAGCGCCCAACAATCCGCTCAGAGCTTCTCGGCTCAGAGCTTCTCGGCTCAGGGCTATTCCGCTCAGGGCTCATCCGCTCAGGGCACCACCCGCGTCGCCTGATTGGCGAAAGCCCCACCCGGCGACAAAAGGCTGATCCCTTCCACCGTCAGTTGGATCAGTTGCGGCTGGTTGCTGACCAACTCGATGTCGTAATCGAGCGTCTCGCCCCCGCGAAGGTCACGGATCTCTTCCAAGTAAATCATGTCCCCTTCCCGACGGAAGGCGTTCGAACCGGTCGCGAACCGCTGCGCGACCCGCCGCAGCTCGACCCCCGGGGGTAGCCGGAACCGGAGCCGGATCGCGCTGTCGGCCTGAGGGCTCTGGTTCTGCAACGACAGGGAATAACGTATCGGTTGGCCGACACGCGCCGGGTCGTCGCGGTCGAGCAGCGACAGCGACAACGTGCTGACACCCGCAGGCGGTGCCACCGCGCCAGGCTGCGCCGCCGGATTAGGCTGCGCCGCCGGATTAGGCTGCGCGGGCACCGTCGGCGGGAGCGTCGGCGGGAGCGTCGGTGCGGCGCCGGGCTGTGCCGGAGCTGTCGTCGAAGGCCGCGGTCCCGAAGGGGCCAATACCGGCGGCGGGATCACCGGGGGCGGGATCACCGGCGGCAGCGTCGGCGGATTCGCCGGGGCTGGGGTCATCGGCGGGTTGACCGGGATCGATGTCGGGGGCGTCGTCGGCGGTGCGGTCGGCGGCGTCGTCGGTGCCGCCGCAGCAGGGCTCGTCCCTTGAACCACTTCGATCGCCAACGAGTCCGATGCCTTAGCCCCTTCCGCCGAGTCGACCGTCACGATGAACGTCCCCTGCAGCGCTGTCCTGACGGCGACGAATTGCCCTTCCAACAGCACGCTCGACCTCCGGTCCGGGGCCGGGGGCATCGACGGGACCGTCCAACCGATCTGGTATTGGGACATCCGCGTCTGGTCGCTCCCTTCCGTCGCGCTGACCAATTGCATCGCCGGGTCGTAAGTGACCGTGATCCGGACGTTGCTGAGCGGTACCATCCCGGTGTTCACGACGCGGAACCGGTACAGCCGCTGCTCGCCCGTGGCGATCCGCTGGGCGCCAGCCACCTCCGCCGAGACCCCGGGGACGGAGATCGGTTTGTTGATCACCGTCGCACACCCTTCGGCTTGCGCCTGTTGCCCGCCATCGGCCGATGCCTCGACGACGACGCAACGCCGACCCGACTCGAGCGGGATGAAGCTGACCGCCGATGACCACGTCTGGCCGGGCTGGAGCGGCCCGTCATTTTTCGATTGCCCGATCACACGACTGCCGGTCTCCGCATGCGTCATGCCGTTGTCGCCGACCGCGCGGAGGTTGACGTTGTTCAAGGGCCGATCGCCGGTATTGGTCACATCGATGTCGAAGCTGACCGGTGAGCCGACTTCGGCCGTCTGCGACGCGACCGGCGTCACCTTGATCGCGAGGCTCGGGCGGAAAACGTCGATCTGCACCGTGTCCTCGGCAAACAGGCTCGCATCGCCGCGGGCCTGAAAGTTGAGCCGTGACGAATTCTGCGCGGCCAGCGTCATGTACAGGTCGAGCTGCGTCCTGGGGGGGATCGTGCCGATCTCCCAAGTCACGTTGGCAGGGGTGACACGGGCGAAGGTGTCGGCCTGCGTCACCCGCGTGCCGGGGGGCAACGCGACGCTGACGGTGACGTTGCTTGCGGGTTGGTCCCCGCTGTTGCGGACGTTCGCGACGACCTGGACCGGTTGGTCAAACGTGGCAACCGGCGGCGCCGCGACCTTGATCGCGAGCTGCGGTGCGCTCCATGTGACGAACGTTTGCCCAGCCCCCAGCGGCAAATCGGGCATGCCGTCCCGATCGCCGGGGCGGACGATCTGCATCCGGATCGCGGCCGTCCCCGAGGCGAAATTTCCGGTCGACAACCGCACGGGTACCAGCTCCGCCGTCGCGTTCCCCGACGCGTCGACCGGGACGTCGATCGTCGCCGATCCCGACGCGCCCGGCGCCGCCCCCGGGGCGACGAACAACGCCAACTCCGGGTTGAGTATTTCGTAGCGAACGTTCCAACCCCGCGCGGGGCTGTTCCCTTCGGCCTTGGTGACCCGCGTCGACAACGTGACCGGCGTCCCGGCAAGGACCTGCTGCGCCGAGGGGAATTGCCACCGCGCGTCGATCCAATAAATCGTCGCCGTCGCCTTTCGCTGGTCCCAACAATCGCTCTCAGGGGCCAACACCGTCACGCGGCTGACCCCTTCGTTCGGGCTGCTGAGCGATAGCCACGTCTGGCCCTTATCGAGCGGCACATCGTCGCCGTAATTCCGGTTGCCGCGGGTGATCAACGACCGCTTGGTGCTCGTGACGCCGATCGCGTACGTCCCGCTCCGCTTGTCGGGCTGTTCGATCTTGGCGAGTTTGTGCAACATCCCCGGCGCGTCATTGCCGACTTCGATGAACGACCCGACGCTGTCTTGCGTCATCATCCACTCCAGCGGCTTGCCGACCTGCAAGTAACCGTCGTCGCCACAAATCCCTGTCAACAGGATCACCTCGCCGCCGACCGGCGCAACGATCTGCTGCGGCGACAACAGGATGCTGCCGCGTTTCCCTGACTTAGGTAACTTGTGCGGACGTTTGCCGAGCACCTCGTCGCCATACAGCACCGCCGGCGGTCCATCGGCACAATCGCTGCAATTCGCCGGGTCGCTGATCACGCGGCCGTCGGCCGGCAATTGTTGCGGGCCTCCCGGGGGACAGGCGGACGGGTTGGGGGGCGTGGCGAACGCCGGTTGCGGCAACAGACCGGTCGCCCCTTGGTGCTTGTGATGAAGCTTCGCCTTGAGTCCGTGCAGGCACCCAAAGCATCCGCAACCCTGGGCACCGCTGCATGGCAACGCGAGCGTCGTGCTCGACGGCTTCGCGGCGAAAAGGCACGCCCCCGTCGGGTCAAAGGTAGGAAGCCTCAGGTGTTGGCATCCGACGAGCACGAATGAGCCGAAGAAGAGTACCAATAACCGCGCCGCCACGCCGATCTGCTGCGCTACTCGTAGGGCAATCCGCGCCATCCCTTCGACCGACGGGGTCTCCGCGCGGCGGTTGGTCCGCGGGCGAGCCTCGGTGCTGCTAGGGACGACAGATCGCGCCACGATCGATCTCTTTGGATGGGCTTGCACGGCGGGCCGGCCCCTCGTCGTGAGGAACTCGTGACCCAAGCCGCAAGGAAAGACCTCCCCACCGCCCCAGGCGCATGACGGAATCCTTCCGTCGAAAGCTAGCACGCGCCATCCTGCCGTGCCGGCACCGCTTCACATTTACTGATCGGAAAAGCCATCGCCATCATCAGGTTGTGACGACTGGTAACGGTTGTATGACCAAAAGTGGGCGCCGGAATGCCCAAAAAAACGTGGGATAGGCTTCCAGCCTGTCAATTGCTGTCATTAGCGCAGAGCTGACCAAGCCGTTGTGATTTTCACTTCGAAGGTTGACAGGCTGGAAGCCTATCCCACGACTTATTCGTCGGCTGTTCGCTCATTGCCACGTTTGTTCAAAGGCCCCAACAGGGCAGGCAACATAACAGCCGCGGAGCGCCGCCCCGGGTCAGCTGCCGGATTCGCCGAGCAAAATGTCCCTCACGGCGTGGCCTTCCAGAGCGGAAACCCGACGTCCTTCCCTTGGGCGATTTCACCGCCATCATCCTTCAAGTCGGCGCCACACGAATAAACGTTCCACTGGCCGTCCTGACGAACGACCTTCAGCGGCTGGCCGGTGAACGGATCGACGGTCACTTCGGGAGCCAGCCCAAGTGATCCCAAGTCGGGCGGCATCGCTCCGTCCCCCTTGGCCAACCCTTTTTCCTGCATCGCGTTTTTCACCCTCAAGATGCGACTGAAGGCCCGCACCCGTTCGGCCGGCACCCGCGCCGCGTCGAGCGCCGGTCGCATCATCTCGACGAGCGTTCGATAGATGTTCCAGGTCAACGGCACATGCCGCCCCAGGTGCAACGGCAGGACCTGATCAAACGGCATCCCACTCTCCGTCTCGTAACCATCGATAACGTCGAGCAAATGGATCGTCCCGTCATTGACAAGCCCGCGCCTTAACCAACCCCGCGATCCGGGCAATTCTTCGAATGCCGACACCGCCGAAGCCCCTTCGGTGCGGATCGCCTGGCGGTAACCGTCAAGCGAATCGGCGGCGCCAAGACCTTCATCGAGCCGCCGCCTCGATTCGGGTGACAGCTCACCCGACGCCATCGCCGCGCTGGCCGCTTCCATCCCTAGCGACGCACAAGCCGACGATCCCATGAAACTGAGCACCGTCGGCTCCTGATGATAAAGCCGTGCTAGGCGAAGGAGTTCCAGCGAGGTCGTCACCGCCTGATCGCTCTGCCCTTGCGAAGCCTGCCACACCGCCCGAGCCCGCATCGCCCGCGCGGCCGATCGCCCCAACTGAACACCCTTGATCATCGCATCGATGTAACGCCCGTGGGGCAACGTCACGTCATGACCGAAATCGAGCCGAACGCAGGCGGCGGCCCGCGACAACGATTCGAACGTCTCTTTCTGTGTCGTCAACACCGCAGCGACCGTCGCGGACTGCTCCGCGGTGAATTTCCCCGTCGTCCCGCCACCAGCTTCCTCGATCGCCGCAAGCTCCTTGCCGATCAGCTGCAAACCCGGCTCGGCCCGCTTCAAGTGCGTCGCCGCATTTTGCTCGGCAGCGATCGGTTCCCGCTTGAAATCGCTGAGCCTCACCGGCCGACCCGCATCCCGAACCGCCGCTTCACGCCGCTGCAACTCGCCCGTCGTCTTGCGGACCAACCAAGCATTGGCGACCAACAGCAACAGCAACCCGATCGCGAGCAGCGCAATGCACCCAAGAAAAAAGCGACGGAGCCGTTTCATCGATCGATCCCAGAAAAAAGCAGGCCGTTCGCGATCGACTAACCGCGCAACGAAACCTGCTCGTCTTAATTTAGCACCGGATCACCCCGGCAAGGAATGGCCAATCAGCCGATTCCACGACAGCACCGATCCGATCAAGAGTCCCCGATCAAGAGTCCCTGATCAAATCAGTTCGACCCGCCCCACCCCAAAGAACCGGTTCGCTCACCAACAGGCCGCACCCTTTGCGATCAATCGTTCTTCACCAATGCGGCGGGAAAACCGGGGGCCGTTTGAAAGGTCGGGATCACTTCGCTGGCGTCAAACGACAAAAGTCGCGATCGCCCCACGAAATACGTATGGTCTTCGTCGACGACAAGGTTGTACGTCTCGATCGCATCGGCATCTTGAATGTCGCGGATCGCCGCGAAACCGGTCGAGGTCCGAAACGCCATCCCCGGTTCCAAATCCTTGGTCTTCATCCAGCCGCTGCCGATGACCCACCAGCGATGGCCAAGCGTCGAACGGATCGTCTCCCCATCGGACAACGCGACGACGCGAGTCGCCGCTTTGGGCCGCTCGGTCGTCCTCAAAACGGGGCGTAAACGGAGCTCACCCGAAACGATCTCCTGCGACACGACTTGGTCGCCAACCCGAATCGACTCGATCGGCTTCAAACCGCTTTCGGTTTGGATCAGCGTCCCCCGTACCAAACACTCTTTGCGAAGCGAGCTCGGGAGCGTGGCCATCGAGACCGACTCGGCCTGCCGCGCGACATAGACGAGTGACGAGCGGTCTTCGGCATAGCGTGAATCGGTCCGCTTTGGCCCGGCCATGTAGCTCTCTTCGTACCTATCCCACCATCCCCACCAACCTTTGGGGTCATCGCCGAGCTCAGCCCCCGTGGTCGCGCGAAGCACCGTCGCGACGTTCCGCTGGAACTCGCGGATCGACGCGTTCGCCTTGTTGACATCCGCGTCGGCATCATCGGCGATCCGCTGTGACTCCGCCAACGCGACCGCTTTGGCGACATCGTTCTCGACGGCCTGACCTGTCGACAACGCGACTTGGACAAAGAGCGACGCACCACCCGCCCTGCTTGCGAGCCGATCGAGCCGCGACAGGCTCAAGCCCGACCCTTGGGCCGTCTGATCGATTTTAACGAGCCGATCGAGCTGCGACGCCTCGTAGCGATCCCTCAATTCGCGGACCTGGACCGATCGCATCACCAATTCCCCGTTGGCCCGCGTCACCGCTTGGTTGCGCAGCTCGTACTCGGTGCACATGATGTCGAGCAAGTCTGGGACATAGAATTCCAACGGATAATCGCGCAGCCCCTCGACCGCCGCGATGCCGACTTTCGAGGACGGGTCGGCGATCGCGATCCCCGCCAGCGCGACCGATGCCTCCCGAG
>JBEIRZ010000108.1:0-13248 GCA_040375695.1 Planctomycetaceae bacterium | reverse complement strand
TCTCCCACGCCCGGCCGTCGCCGCGCCGACCCCGGCCACGCTCGACGCCCAGGGGCGAGTGACGATTTGGGGGGGCGATGCGGGGACGGACGTCGGTTTTCACCCCCCGGCCGCGCACCCCGGCTTCGCAAAGACGGCGCTAACCTATGACCCCGCGACCGATGCGTGGTTCGAGTCGGAAGGTTCGCCTGCCGGCCCGGTCACGACCGCGACGGTGACTTGGCGTGATCGGCTCATCATCCCGACCGGTGAGGTACGTCCCGGGGTCCGGACCCCTGCGGTCTGGTCAATCGATACCCGAGCGGCCCCATCCCCATGACCCGTCCCCATGACCCGTCGCCATGACCCGTCGCCCCTTGAGCGTGATGACCGCACCCGAAACAACCTTGTCGTTTCATTTCGATCCGGAGCCGACGTGATGCCCCTGCGAACCCTGCTGCTCTGCCTGCCGTTTCTAGCCATCCACTCGCTGACCCTTGCCAACGGCATGGCCGCGGCGATGGGACCGCCAGAAAAATTCGACGTCTTTCCCGCAGGGATGAACGGGGTGAAGCTCTATCGCATCCCCGGGATCGTGGTGACCGACCGAGGGACGGTGTTGGCCTACTGCGAAGCGAGGACCGATACCCGTGCCGATTGGGGCGAGATCGAGATCCACCTTCGTCGTTCGACCGATGGGGGGAAGAACTGGGAGACGCCCCAACAGATCGCCCACCGCGGCCCCCGCATCGAAGGGAATCCCCGCGAGCCGGAAAAAGGGAATCACCAACAGACGGTGAACAACCCGGTCGCGATCGTCGATCGGTCAAGCGGCGAGATCGCCTTCCTCTACTGCATCAATTATGCCCGCTGCTTCACGATCCGCAGCGCCGATGACGGCTTGACCTGGAGCGACCCGGTCGAGGTGACTTCGACCTTCGAGCCCTTCCGAAACCAATACGATTGGAAGGTGATCGCGACCGGCCCGGGGCATGGGATCCAAACCCGTAGCGGCCGGATGGTCGTACCGATCTGGCTCGCTTACGGTGGCGTCGGCGATCACGCCCCGTCCGCCGCCGCGACGATTTACAGCGATGACGCGGGACGGAGTTGGAAGGCGGGTGAACTGGCGGTCCCCAACGAAGGGGAATTCGGCAACCCGAACGAAACGATCCTGACCGAACTCTCCGACGGCCGGGTGATGCTGGTCACCCGCAACGTCTCCAAGCCCAGCCGCAAGCTGATCACGATCGGACCGGACGGGGCGACTCGATGGGACCGACCCTTTTTTCATGACCAGCTCTGGGAACCGATCTGCATGGCGAGCGTCACGTCACACCCCTCACGCCCCGGGACGCTCGTCTTTTCCAACCCGCATCGGCTGGGGCTCGACGCCCAAGGGGAACCGGTCCCCGCCGGACGCGGCAAACGCGAAAACCTCAGCATCAAGCTGAGCCGCGACGACGGCCGCACCTGGCCGATCAACAAGACGCTGGAAGCCGGACCCAGCGCCTATTCGGACCTGGCCGTCCTGCCAGACGGGACGATCCTGTGCCTCTATGAAGCGGATCGCAAGATCGTGTTGGCAAGGTTCGGTATCGATTGGCTCGACCCCGAAGTGAAGTGACCCCGATCCCCTGACGATTCCTCACCCGACCCCGCCAACGACGTCGACAACCGATGCCAACGCCATCCCTCGCGGCATGGCTTTTTGCGCCGCCGTTGCCCTTCTCAACTGCCGGGCTCATCTCTCGATGGCCCGGCTCGTCTGGATGGCCAGGTGCACGCCGAAGTCAAAGGGCTGAAAAAGGCTCAGGCCAAAGACTTCGACTGGCAATACCCGAATGACTTCTTCGCGAAGTGAACCCTTCGCGGCTCTGGCTGCCGCGGGACTTTTTTAAAGGGCCAACTCCAGCGACCACCCGCCCCGATTCTCGGATTCGTCCCGATCGCCACTTGCGATCGCGGAGACGAATTCATCGATCGCCAGCGGGCTGAGCGAGGCGAAGGTCAAGGCTTGGCCCTGGCCGATCGGCCGAACCGGAGCCCCCTCCTGGGCGCCCAACTGCGCGAAGGCGAGATCGGTCGCCGGCGCGAAGGCCCGGGCCGAACCCCCGGTCACCGCGGCAGCTAAGGCGGCGCCGTCATCGTTCAGGATCGTCCCGGTACCGCGGGCGGTCGCGATCGTCGCCCCGATGGCGCTCGACAAGTTCACGAAGAGCGTTTCGTTCGGTTCGACGATCGTATCATTGATGATCGGAACCGCGATCAGCTTTTGCGTCTCGCCCGGGTTGAACGTCAGCGTGCCGCTGACCGCCTTGAAGTCAGGCTGCTTGCCGTTCGACTTGGCCGTCCCCGCGGCGGTGGCGTACTTGACAGTCACCCGTGTCGAGCTGGGGGCCGAAAGGGTGACGGCGAAGCTCAACGGGCCGGAATTTTCCGACGCCGAGGCCGAGGCGATCGACAGCGACGGGGTCGGCGGGGTGTCGTCATTGTTGATCGTGCCGGTCGCCGAGGCCTGGTTCAGGACCGCCCCAGCCGACGGGGCGGAAAGGACGACGCTTAGCGTCTCGTTCGCTTCCACCAAGGCATCTCCCAACACGTCGATCAAGATCGTCTTGGAAAGCTCGCCGGGGGCGAAAGTCAACGTCCCACTTTGGGCGGTGTAATCGCTGCCGGCGACCGCGGTACCGTCGACGGTGGCGTAATTGACCGTGACCGATTGCGAAGCCGCCGCGGCTAGGGTCACGGTGAAGGGAAGGGCGGTGACCCCCGCGTTCCCTTCGTTGACGCTGGCACCGGCCACGGAAATCGCGACCGGTTCGATGATGTTGAGCGCCGCGGCGACGTCGAGCCGTCCGCCGGTCGTCGTCAAGCCGCTGAGCGCAGCGGTCGGGCGGGCCGAATCGATGATCGCCTTGCGGATCGATGCGGCGCTCGTCCCCGGATGGGCCGAGGCATACAGGGCGACGGCACCGGAAACGTGTGGGGTTGCCATCGATGTGCCGCTGTACGAACCGTACGTCCCGCCGGGCAACGTCGAGAAGACGCCCGATCCCGGGGCGCCGATGTCGACCGTCGTCACGCCGTAGTTCGAATAGGATGCGAGCGTCCCGGAAGAGGTGAGCGCGGCAACCGCGATCACCGCCTCGTAATTGGCGGTACCGATCGTCGACGTCCCTTGCAGCGTCGAATAGTTCGACGGGTAGTTCGCGACCGCGTCGTTGTTGCTCGTCGCGTTCCCCGCGGCGGCGACGAAGAGGATCCCCGCGTTGGCGCCGCGAATGATCGCCGAATGGAGCGCCGACGAATAGCCGCCACCGCCCCACGAATTGCTCGACGCGACGATGTTGATGCCGTGCCGCGCCTTGAGGTCGGTCAGGTAATCGAGCGCCTTCACGGCGCCGCTGGTGTAGCCGCCATTGGCCCCTAAGAACTTGGTCGGGATCATCGTCACGTCCCACGAGACACCGGCTACGCCGAGCCCGTTGCCACCCTCGGCCCCGATCGTCCCGGCGACGTGCGTGCCGTGATCATCATCGACGCCATCGTAAACCGTGTTGTCACCGGTATAAAAATCCCAACCGCGGGTGTCGTCGACATAGCCGTTGCCGTCGTTGTCGAGCCCGTCGTCGGGGACTTCGTATGGGTTGACCCACATGTTCGAAACCAGATCGGGGTGGTTGAAGTCGACACCTTCGTCAACGATCCCGATGTAGACCGACGAAGAACCGGTCTGCCCCGCGGCCCAAGCCTTCTCGGCCTGGCTGCCGAATTGGTTCGTCGTGCCGCTGCCGCCGGATGCCGTCGGCTGGTCGTCGCCATACATCCCCCACAGCCGACCGCTGGTGGTGTAATAGGGGTCGTTGCTAACCGCGGCGGTGGTCAACTTCCAATTCGGTTCGGCGAAGAGGACCCCGGGCTGTTTCGCATAGAACGACGCGGCCGTATTGACGTCAACGCCGTCACCGAGCTTGATCCGGTGCATGGCTCCTAGGTTCTGCTTCGACATCCCTTGATTGTGGATCGATTCGATCATCGCACTCTTGTGCGACGCGTACAGGTCGCCCCGTCCCGCATCCCGCCCCGATGCGTACTGGATCAACAGCTCCCCAGGGGCAAAGTCGGCCGCCATCAGCTCACGGCCCTCAAGCCCTTCTAACCGCAGCGGTCGACGGCGAAGGGAACGGTGGTTCAAACGGGGTCGTGGCCTTGGATGTCGCTCGCGATGTCGGACGGGGCATGCTGATCTTGCCTGAGGTGGGATGGATAAGCGGTTACGGGAAGAACCGCTTCAAGGAAGGTGGTTGACTTGAGCGAACAACGGGGGGCAAAAGCCGTTCCGGGGCCAAGAAAAGGGCCGGCGACCCCACGAAATCAAAGAGACCGAGCGATAAAAGACGCCCTTAGCTGACCGAAACGTCTAGCAAGGCAAGAAAAGGCCGCATTAAAAATTTGGAAATTGATGACCATTTTTCGGCCGAACTGCGTCCGAGCGATCCCGCCCGACCTTTGGCCTCCCCCCGTTTGGGCTCGTGAAAGCGACAACGAAACGTGGTTTTCAGCGCGGGGGATCCCTCCCGATCGGGTCTCGAATTGAGACCCGAGGACGCAAAATGAAACCGCTCGGGGCCGCCGGATGACGCGGCCCGATCGGCGGGACTAAGCCTTCAGGTCACGGTGATGGCGCGAGATCCAAACGCTGCAATCGGCATGACGAAGGACGTAACGGGTAACGCTGCCGAGGATCAGTTTGCTCAGCGCGCTGCGTCCCGTCTCGCCCATCATGACCATGTCGGCGTCAAGCTTCTGCGCGTAATCGGTGATCGCCTGCCCGATCGAATCCCCTTCGAGGACGTGGGAGGTGACCTTAACGGCGGCGGCGCGGAGCTTCGCCTCGGCAGCGGCGAGGAGTTTTTTTCCTTCGCGATTGGCGGCTTCGAGGTCGACCGAGACCGCTCGGGAAAAGAGCGACCCGTGCGGCAGGACGTGGACCAGATCGACTTCACACTTCGCACCCCAAGACGTGCCGATGAATTCATCGACAGCGGCATCGGCGGGGGCCGACCCGTCGTAGGCGACAACGACGCGGAGGGGACGAACCGTCGCCGGCAATTTGTCGGCGCGAACGGCGAGGACCGAACAGTGGGCCTGAGTCGCGACAAAATCGCTGGTGCTGCCGAGCAACACGCGGGCGATCGCGGAATGCCCCTGGGCGCCGATGACGATCAGATCGGCATCGATCTTCGACGCCTCTTCGGTGATCGTGTGCCCGACATGCCCGTGGCAGATCAGGTGGTTGGTTACGACCTCTTCCCCTTCGAAGAGTCCGGCGACCTTGTTGAACCCTTCCTTCGCGCGGGCCTCTTCGGCCTTGATGAATTCCGGGAGCCACGCATAGGCCATGCCGCCAGAATCATCCGGGGGCATGTAGATCACGGTCAGGACGTGGACTGACAGTGGCCCGGAGTGGGGGAGGTTCGCGAACAGCTTGGCCGCGTCGCTCGCGTTTTGCGATCCGTCGGTGGCGATGAGCACTTTCATAGGGTTATCTCCTGCTGGCAGTGAAGCCGCTCAAAGACGGCGATTGGGCCGCCCCTCCGGCGATTCCGGTGGTTGGTGCGGCGCGGGGGTTAACGTCAAAAGGGGAGGAAAATGAATCCGACCGGTAAACGGGACAACGAACCAAACCAACAACGACCAAGGGTCAACAACAGAAATCAAAAATGAAGAACTAAAAATCAAAATTCGGCCGCCGGACGCGGCTCCGCGCAAGGTGACCCGAGCCACTGCAACCCCTCGGCCTCTTCCTCTTCGTGCTGCTCGACGGCATCGACAAAAATCCCGACCTGGTGGATCGCATCTTGAAAGGACGCAAATCCCGCGCCGTCATCCCGCAGGCGGCCCAAAAGGTCGTCGATCCGCCGCGACAGGTGAACGTGGTCATCGGCCGCGCGGCGGCGATTCGAATCTGCTTCGACGCAGCCGTAAGCCTGGAAGAGCGTGTCGGCGAGGGTGCTTTCGCGGTGGAAATGGTCGAGCATGCTTTGACGAAACCGCGTCAAGTGTTCGCCAAGCTCTCCGAACCGCGGCTCGGCTTGGCGGGCCAATTCCCCCAACCAAAGCGTCGTCTGGCGAATTTTCTGGATCAGCTCTTCGTGCTCTTCTTGCCAGACCCGGATGAGCCCTTCGAGCTGCTGTTGTGTGGGGCGATGTTCAGCGGCGTTCATGACGGTGCCCTTCGAGTCCGAAGCCAAAAGAGTGAGCGGCTTTCTAGAATTATACGAGAAAGCGGCGGCACGTTATAGCGACCGGCCGGGACAAAAGGGACGCATGACCCAAACACGATCGACCGAATGAAGGCCCCCCGATCGAGGAGCCCCACCTTTCACCTCGGAAGCATCACCATCGCCAAAGGGCGGTGCCCCAGGCCAGCCCGGCGCCGAACCCACAGATCAACAGCATGTCGCCACGGCGGACGCGGCCTCGTCGCACCGCCTCGTCGAGCGCCAACGGGATGCTGGCGGCGCTGGTGTTGCCATAACGATCGAGGTTGACGAAGACCTTGCTCGCCTCGACATTCAGGTCGGCGACGGCGGAGTCGATGATCCGCTGGTTGGCTTGGTGGAGCAGGAAGAGATCGACCTGATCGACCCGCACGCCGGCCTGCGAGAGGACCTCCTGGGTGCTCTCTTCGAAGACGCGGACGGCCCACTTGAAGACTCCCCGGCCGTCCATCTTCAGGAAGTGTTCCCCGGCGGCATACGAATCGGGGGTCATCGGCTTGCGGGTGCCGCCGGCGGGGATACAAAGCATTTCGCCGCCACAACCTTCGCTGCCGAGCTGGTAGGCGAGGATCCCGGATCCGCCTTGCTCATCGGCGACCAGGATCGCCGCGCCGGCGGCGTCGCCAAAGAGCGGGTAGGTCTTTTTGTCGTCCGGGTTGACGGTGCGGCTCATCATGTCGGCACCGACGACCAACGCGCAGCGGCTGTTGCCGGCGCGGATGAATTGGGCCGCGGTGATCGCGGCGTAAACGAATCCCGCGCACGCGGCGTTGACGTCCATCGCGGGGGCGACAACGCCGAGGCGACGTTGCAGCTCGCACGCCGTCGAGGGGGTCGGGTAATCGGGGGTCATCGTGGCGACGATGATCAGGTCGATCTGATCGGCGGTCACCCCCGCCGCACGCATCGCCGCCGTCGCCGCCTCGAACGCAAGGTCGCTCGTCGCCTGATCCGGGGCAGCTTTGCGACGCTGCAGGATCCCGGTGCGGCGGACGATCCAATCGCTGTCGCAACCCAACGCGGCCAAGTCCTCATTGGTGACGATCTGTGGCGGTACATAGGAACCGGTCGCCAGGACGCGGACACCGATCGCTTTGCCGATCGGCCCCCTGGGCCTGACGGCCGATTGGCTGGTCGAATCTGAAGTCATCACTCTGTAGCAGGTCGAGGTTTGCCCAGGGTTTGCCCAGGGTTTGCCCAGGGTTTGCCCAAGGGGGGTGGAAAGCCCCCGGTTAGGTCGCACCCGGTTGATTTGCACCGAGTGAGCCGCACCGGGAAAATTGGCCCAGGGGGGTATCCAGGGAAAGGGCTGGGGTTCGTTCCCGATCGTGGCCGGTCAATCGATCGGGACACGTCGGCTCGGGTTACGTCGGCTTGGGGGTGCCGATCGGATAAGATCGGCGGTTCACCACACGGCTAAGTCCGGCCCCCCGCGGTCGCGGCAAGCCCCTTGGCCCGATGAGTATATCTTTCGATGAGCGTTGACGGCAGATCGGAACCGATGACCGGCGATGGGATGGAAAACGAGGCCGAAACACCTGAAAAACGCGGTACCCAGTCCCGGATGCAGCGCCGACGGATGGTGATCGTTGCGGCATCGGCGATGGGGTGCGCCGCGGCGATCCGACATTTTTTGATCCGCGCCGAACCGGCCCGACAAAAACCGGCCCGACGAAAATCGGCCGACTCGACGGGCAACCTCCCTGACGGATGGCGGGTCGGGGGGGCGTCGATGGCACCGACGCTCTTCGGCCCCCACGCGGAGCTCGACTGCCCCGCTTGCCATATCCGCTGGGCCGTCCATTGGCAGCCAGGGCTACGCCCACGCGGCGACGTCGTCTGCTGGAATTGCGGCGGGCTGACCCCGATCGCCACCGCAGCCCTGCGCCCCGGCGACGCCGTCCGCTTGGTGGCCGACCGGGAACCACGCAATTTCGACCCCGGCGAACTGGTCGCGGTGAAACTGCCAGCCAATGCCCCCATCACCGCCGAGAGCGGGGCCGACACCCTGGCGGTCAAACGCCTTGTCGCCGGCCCTGGCCAGCGAATCGATCATCGCGACGGATGGATGCTGGTCGACGGCATCCCGATCGGCGACGCGTTCCGCCAGACGCTTCCCCCCAACCCGAATGGTCTGAACAGGCCCAACCCGAATGGTCTGAACAGGCCCGACCAACATGGTGTGAACAGACCCGACCAACATGGTGTGAACAGGCCGGTAACCCGCTCCTGGCCGGCGCTGATCACGGTTCACGACGATCGTCACCGCGCGGCCAATCAGGGCTCGTGGTGGGAACCCGCCCGGGCGAAAGCAACCCGATCGAACGATGCGGCGACCCTGCCAATCGCGGGGCCCGCGTCCCGATTCCGCTTGGCGGCGAGCGATGCTCCCGCCCCGTGGCTCGCCTATCGCCACCGCGCGGTTCACGACCGGCTTCGCCCCGACGTGATCCGGGATGACTTCCCGTGCAACGCGACCGAGGTGCGCGGGCTGGTCGCGGTCGATCGGCTGCGATTGTCGCTACGGCTGGAAGCGATTCGCCCCGGGACGTTGCAGGTCGCCTTTCGCTTCGGTGAGCGGCTATCGATCCGCGAACTCCCTTTTGCCGGCACGGGTTTGACGGGACCGGGGGGCTTGGAGGACCCGGAACCGAAAGCATCGCCCGGCCGACAAATCGACATCGATTCCGAATCGCTTGGCGATGGGGAAAGGCCGCTTGCGGGGACCGCCGCTGTCGACTTACCCGACGGTGCCCAGCTCGCGGCCCAGCTCGCGATTCGGGTCGTAGCGGGCGAAGCCATCGTTTCGGACCTGGTGGTGCGGCGTCCGTTGGCCTACCGCATCGACCTCCGTCAGGCCGCCCGGTTCGATTGGCCGATCCGCCTGGGGGACGGGGAATATTACGTCCTGGGTGACAATTCGCCGTTGTCGATCGACAGCCGCCATTTCGGGGCGATCCGGGGCGAAGGGCTGATCGGCCGGATCGAGCCCTCGGAGCCCGCCATGTCGCCGGCCTAGTCGGGTCGATTTGCCGGCGTCTGAAACTGAAATCGCCTCGCCGCGTGCGAAGTCGCGCCGCTCGGCTGGCCCGATCCGCCCTCAGGGAATAACCTGAAAGGGCCGGGCGATCGCGATCGAAGCCGGCAACGCGCCGCGGACATGCGGCGTCGACCCCATCCGCAGCCCATTCCCAGCGAGACCCCAACCCGATGGCCTTTCGCCTCCCCGTTGTCGCCGACCCCGAGATGCCCGCCGGAACCGAAACGAGCGGCACCGGACGCTTGCCGCGGTGGTTGAAACGCCCGATCCCGCAGCGAAACGCGAATCACCTGACGGCGCAGTTGCTCGACGAACTGCGGTTGGAAACGGTTTGCGACAACGCCAAGTGCCCCAACCGGATGGAATGTTACAGCCAATTGACGGCGACGTTCATGATCCTGGGGAACACCTGCACCCGCCCCTGCGGGTTTTGTGCGGTCAACCGCGGGCGGCCGCCCCAGCCCCCCGAAGAGGACGAACCGCAACGTGTCGCCGAGGCGGCGGCCCGGTTGGGGCTCAAACACGTCGTGATCACCAGCGTCACCCGCGATGACCTCCCCGACGGCGGCGCCGATCATTTTTATCGCTGCGTCGTCGCCGTGCGGGAACGGACCGGCGCGACGACCGAAGTCTTGACCCCCGATTTCGTCCACTGCAAAGAGGCGTTGGCGAGGGTGATCGAGGCCAAGCCGACCGTTTTCAACCACAACATGGAGACCGTGCCGCGGCTCTACCGACGCGTCCGCGGCCCCAAAAGCGATTACGCCTGGACGCTCGGCATGATGCGGCAAGTGAAGCGGTACGATGCCGAGGTGAAGACGAAGAGCGGGCTGATGCTGGGGTTGGGCGAAACCCGCGACGAGCTGTTGGCAGCGCTGGCCGACCTGCGGGAACACGACGTCGACTTTTTGACGCTGGGCCAATACCTCCAACCGGGCGAAAAGTACCTCCCGGTCGTCCGCTACGTCCCGCCAGAAGAGTTCGACGAACTGGCTGTCGTGGCACGGGGGATGGGATTCACCAAGGTCGCCAGCGGCCCCTTCGTCCGCAGCAGTTACCACGCCCGCGACATGGCCGAGACGCACTGACGACACCCGAACCCCGCTTTTGTGACCGAATCTTGACTCCTGACTAACGTTAAGCGTCGGTCGTCAAACCGAGCCGAAAGGGTTCCGGTCGAATCCCTTGCGTCAATTTGGCCAAGGGACCCGACCTGACCCACAGGCCCGACCTGACCAACCGGTCTGAGCATCGGCCTGTCGTACGCCTCGGTTGCATCCCCTGACCGTGGGTTGTAACGTAGTTCAGACTCGGATCCCGCCCGATTCCCACCGCCGCCGCTTCGAATTCCCCGGTCATATCGCCGGTGATTCTCGTCCGTGGCACCGATTCGTTCCTTAAGATTTTCTCGATCAAGCCCCCAACGACCACGGCATTTGCACCCATGAGCACCGCCGACCTGATTTCCGAAGCCGTCGCTAAGAAAGCCGCCGAAGCCCGCAGCCAGCTCGACGAACACACCGTCAAAACGGTCCATTGGCATTTCGACGAGCGGACCGGTAGCCCGTTTTGGCTGGGCAAGAAACGCGAATTGAAATTCGACCCGCTCAAGGACATCAAAGGGTTCGACGACCTGAAAAAATTTCCTCCTTTTGAAGACGACTGGCTCCGAGGCGGTCCGATCAGCCGCTGGGTTCCCAAGGGGCATGCCGGCAAGCCGGTTTATGTCTTCGAAACGGGCGGGACGACAGGGACCCCCAAGAGCCGGATGGTGATCGAAGACCATTGGAAGGATTACGAAAACTTTAGCGACACCCTCCCGGACAAGTACTTCCCCAAGGGTTCCAACTGGTTAATGCTCGGCCCCAGCGGTCCCAGGCGATTGAGGCTGGCGATCGAACACTTGGCCCAGCACCGCGGGGGGATCTGCTTCTGCATCGACCTTGACCCGCGGTGGGTGATCAAGCTGATCAAGAAGGGGTGGATGGAACACCTCGAAGCCTACAAGAAGCACTGCATCGACCAGGCGATCACGATCCTGACGTCGGGCCACGACATCAAGTGCATGTTCACCACGCCGAAATTGCTCGAGTCCCTCGGCGAGGCGCTCGAAGAGCGTGGTTCGAGCATCAAAGAGTCCGGGATCACCGGGATCTTCTCGGGGGGGACCGAATTTACCCCGCAATGGACCCGCTACGCCGTCGAAGAACTGCTCGATGGGCCCGTCGAACAGGGGGGCGTGTTCATGACCCCGACCTACGGCAACACCCTGATGGGTCTCGCCTGCGGCAAGCCGATCTCGGCGGCTGACGGGTACAAGATCAGCTATTACGCGCCGCAACCCCGTGCCGTGACCGAGGTCGTCTCGTTTGACGACGAATCGACCGTTGTCGGTTACGGCCAGACCGGTCGCGTTAAGCTCTACACGCTGACCGACGAATTCTTCGTCCCCGGTTTCCTCGAGCGGGACGAAGGTGAACGCGAAGCCCCCTACGATACCTACCCGTGGGACGGTGTCAGCGGCGTTCGGCCGTACCACAAGATTTCGGGCGGGACCACGGTCGGGGTCTATTGATCCCGACGGGTTAACGTTTTTACTTCCATCACGTCTCTTAGCCTTGACGAACTACCGATGATCACGCTCAGTCCGCTCCGCTGGGGCAAGCCTTACGATTCGCTCGATTTCATCGACGTGATCCACTTCGACACGGGCCATCCGATCGCGAAGATCGGGACGGTCGGTGGTGGCGTCGTGACGAAGGACCTCCGTCAGGCCGAAAAGGCCCGCGACGCGCTGCTGCAAGTCCCGATCAGCGAGCTGATCAAGATGTGCGGCAAGGCGGCCGACCTCTACCAGAACGCCGCGCTGCCGGTCGGCGACAAGCTGCAGAGCGTCGATGACTTCGTCCACCAGCAGTCGGCCAGCACGGGGCTTCCCGAGCACATGTGCCGCAGCAACATGCAGAAGAACGCCTTCGTCCTGGCGAACATGGAGCACATCCTGAGATGCCTGACCCGGGGGCTCGACCTGTCGATCCTGTCCCGCGGTTTCGGGGACGAGGGGCGCGGCGTGATCGTCAGCCTCCAGGCGCAAACGCCGATCTTGGGGGCGGTCCTGCCGAACAATTCCCCAGGCGTCCACACGCTATGGCTCCCCGCCGTCCCGCTGCAGATCGGGTTGGCGCTCAAGCCGGGCTCACAAGAACCGTGGACCCCGTACCGCATGATCTCCGCGTTCATCGAAGCGGGGATCCCTGCCGCCGCGTTTTCGCTCTACCCCGGCGGCCACGACACCGGCGGCGCGATCCTGGCGAAGTGCTCGCGGAGTATGATCTTCGGCAGCGCCCAAACCGTAGCCCAACATGCCGGCAACCCGCGGGTACAGGCCCACGGGCCTGGCTTCTCCAAGATCCTGCTGGGCGATGACGTCGTCGATGATTGGGAATCGTTCCTCGACATCATGGTCGAGAGCGTCCTGACCAATTCCGGCCGCGGTTGCATCAACTGCTCGGGGATCTGGGCCAGCCGCCACACGCGTGAAATCGCCCAAGCGATCGCACAACGGATCGGGCCCGTCGATGTCCTTCCGCCCAGCGACCCCAACTCCCAACTCGCCGCGTTCACCGTCCCGGCGATGGCCGAAGGGAGTTACGCGATGGTCCAGCAAGACCTCGCCGAAGCGGGTGTCACCGACATGACGGCCGAATATGGCGAAAAGCTGATCCGGCGTGAACATTGTGCCTACCTCCGCCCGATGGTCCTCCATGCCGATTCGCCCGACCGCGGCGTCGCGATGAAGGAAGACATGGTCCCCTTCGTCAGCGTCGTCGAGTGCCCCCAGGCCGAAATGCTCCAGCGGATCGGACCGACCCTCATCGGTACCGTCATCAGCCGCGACGAACACTTCATCCAGGCCGCAAGCCGTTCGGTCCACATCGACCG
>JBEIRZ010000469.1:0-3239 GCA_040375695.1 Planctomycetaceae bacterium | reverse complement strand
GCCACTTCCTTCTTCGAGCCACTTCCTTCTTCGAGCCACTTCCTTCTTCGAGCCACTTCCTTCTTCGAGCCACTTTCGCGTCGAGGCCCTCGCATGGCTGCGACACGCCAAGCCAGTGCATGGCAGCGATATGCCAAAAACGCGCGTGGCTGCGACATGCCAACCCGATCAGGTGAAGAAGCTGTCGAGCCCCGTCGCTTCGAAGGCCGAACGATAATGTTCGATCCGCTCGGGTTCATCGAGCTGCGGCGGCCACCAGATCGCGATGACATCAAAACGGCAGGTCGCCCCGAGGAGCCGATTCCGCTTCAGAAACCTCACCGCGGCACGTGTCACCCGACGCTGCTTCTCGTCGTCGACCATATCAGCGGGATGCCCCGGCTTTTGGGTGGCGAGCGTTTTCACTTCGACGAAGACGATCTCCGGGCTCCCGCGACGGATCATCCACCTGCGGGAATATCGATCGCGACCAGATCGAGCTCGCCGGCGAAATCGGACTCGCCCGCCGCGATGATTCGCAGCCCCGATTTGCGCAAATAGCGGGCGGCATACTGCTCACCCTTGACCCCGGTCTTGGCGGTCAGGTCGACTTCCCCGAACCGCCATGCCTCGTAACGAGATGTCCATGCCCCGACACGGGCATGGAGGGATCGAAGCCGATCGCGAAGTGAACCGATCGGCGAGGTTGGCACCTGCGACCCGACGCTCAGCTGTTGGGGCGGCGTTCTTTGAGCCGAACGGCCTTGCCGACCCGCTCGCGAAGGAAATAGAGCTTCGCGCGGCGGACGATGCTGCTTCGCTTCACTTCGACCTTGGCGATGCGAGGGCTGTGCAACGGGAACTTGCGTTCCACGCCTTCCCCGGCAACGATCCGGCGAACCGTGAACATCTCGCGACTCCCGGCCCCGCTCTTGGCGATCACCACACCGCTGAAGATCTGGATCCGCTCTTTGTTCCCTTCCAGGATCTTGTTGTGAACGTCGACGGTATCGCCGACTTCGAATTGTGGCGGCTCTCCCTTCAGGCTGGTCTTTTCGACCAGTTCGATGAGATCGGGTTTCATCGTTCTCTCTCAACTCGTTTGGATATCGGACTGTATCTAATTGTCGTGTTGGCAGGTCGTTCTTTGAACGGGTCTGGGGTCACGGCAACAGGTCGCCGCGACGCGTTTCCGTTCGCAACCGCACCTGCTCGGCTCGCCACTGGGCGATCCGACCATGGTCCCCGCTGAGCAAAACCTCAGGGACTTGATGCCCCCGAAATTCCCTCGGCCGGGTGTACTGGGGGAATTCGAGCATCCGATTTCCACGGCTGAACGAATCATCCCAACTGCTCGCTTCGTCGCCGAGGACCCCTGGGAGGAGCCGCACGACGGCATCAATCACCACCATCGCGGCGACCTCGCCCCCGTTCAGGACGAAATCGCCAATACTCAATTCTTCCGGCTGGACGATGTCGATCACCCGTTGGTCGAACCCTTCGTAACGCCCGCACAGGAGCATCAGTCGGGGGATCGACGCGAGCCTTTCGGCTGTCGGTTGATCCAATCTTTTGCCCTGGGGTGTCAACAGGATTTTGTGGGCCGGTCGGACGTCCATCGCCTCGACCCCTTCCACGCACTTCACCGTCGGCTCGACCTGGATCAGCATCCCGGGACCACCGCCGAACGGACGGTCATCAACCTGGCGATGCGGGGTGTCTCGCGCCCAGTCTCGTAAATCATGGCGATGAATCTCGACCAATCCCTTCCGAATCGCCTTATCGAGGAGGGATTGGGTCAAATAGCCTTCGAAGATCCCGGGAAAAAGCGTGACGATGTCAAATCGCATGGCACGCTCCCACTCCCAAGGCTCGATCGCGGCGTCGGATTAACGCCGACCGCGCCCGATCACTCGGACGACGCCCCCTCGGCCTGGGCCGCAGGGACGACTTCGACCTTCTTCCGCGGGGTCGGAGCAGCCGTCGACGGCGTGTAATGCTTCCGCTTGCCCAATCGGTCGAGCGCTTCTTTCTGGGCGTCCAAGTGCGTGCCGTTCAAGCCGTATTTCTTGATCAACACCGCGACCTTGTCGCTCGGGAGGGCTCCGACACCTACCCAATACTGAATCCGATCCGCCTTGAGCATCGCCCGGGCATCGGTTTCAGGGACCATCGGGTCATAATAACCAAGCTCTTCCAGGACACGGCCATCCCGTGGCTTACGGCCATCAACCGCGCACACCCGATAAAACGGGGCATGCTGGCGGCCCATTTTCTTCATTCGAATTCTAACTGGCACGAAACTCTCGCTCCTGAGCGAAAATGATGCGAAATCATGCGATCCTAAATCGACAATTCCCGATCCGGGTGAACTGCTAAGGGGTGGTAATTGAACCTTTTCGGCCGAATCTTGCAAGGCGTTAAGGGCGAAAATTCGGGTCCAGCCCTGCTAATTCACAGAGTTGTCCACTAGCGACCGGGTGCGGGCAGCTCCAGACCAGGAAAAAGAGGGCCTCCCGGCACCACCTGCCGACCGGATGATCGTCGACGAACCCCGCGCCTTTGGCGGCGACCAACGCCGCTTGCGTGGCCCGCAAAACGAGCCGATTCGCTTCCCCGCGGATCGCATGGGTGTCCTCGCCCGAACCTGCGGATGCCCCCATCAGCCGCTCTTCCAGCAGTCCCACTTCCCGCCCCAAGCTCTCCGCCACCCGCCCCAGCTCCACCCGCCGCTCCCCTTCCTTCGCCAGATAATCGACCGCCGCCCGGGCCAAACCGATCGCCAAGGTCGATGTTTGCAGGCCCCCCGTCCCCGCCCCGACCCCCGACTGCATCACGTCACGGTGTGGCCCCGCGATCACCATCTCGGCCGTCACCGGGTAATCTTCAAGCCTCACCTGGTCGGTGCAACTGGCGGAAAGCGCGACCAGCTCGGCCCCCGGGCCCCGCACCATCGCCGGGTGATCGGTCGGAAGCGCCGCTAGCAATTCGCGGCCATCGTCGAGCGTCCCGGCCAAGACGATCACGTCGGCATGCGCCGCCCCGGTGACCCACGGGGCAACCCCCGTCATCCGATACTCCCCCGCCTCGCCCCCTTCGATCACCCGCATCACCGGGACGGCCAAATGTTGGCGGCTGGTCGTCAAATGGCTGATCCCGACCGTCGCAAACGCCTCCCCCGCGAGCAACTTGCCGAGCCACCTCTGGGCCGGCGCCCGGTTTTCGCTCCCGGCGATCCTCCGCATCGCCCCGACGAACTG
>JBEIRZ010000260.1:0-6526 GCA_040375695.1 Planctomycetaceae bacterium | reverse complement strand
GGTCGTGCTCGTGCTCAGCGCAGCGGTGCTCGTTATCGTAATCGATGCGCGCGCTACGGGGTGGGCGGGGATGGCGCGCGTCGAAGTCCCCGCTAATTACGCGAATGATGCGAATGGTAAGGGATGATGATTGGGGATGGCGCGTGTCGGGCGGCCACGGAATAACACGGATGATCACGGAAGGGAGGCGGATTGGGTTTGGCGCGCGAGGAGTTGGTGTTACCAGACTTGGAAGTTGCCGGTGAGGATTTGCTGGGTGAATTGGGGGAGGGACGCGAGTTCGTCTTCGATAATTGCGGTGATCGCGGGGTTGATGTCGTGGATGTTGGCGTCGGCTTTGGGGACGATTTGGGAGGCGGCTAGCAGCGGGTCGTTGATCGGACGACCGATTTGGCTGCAGAGCCAAACGTAGGCTTCCTCGACGCCGTCGACGTTGGTCGCGATCCGGTCGGCGATGCGGTGGGTTAGGAGTGAGTAGATCTTGCCGACATGGCTGATCGGGTTTTTGCCCGCGGCCGCTTCGTTGCTGATCGGCCGATTCAAGGGGATCAGGCCGTTGACGCGGTTGCCTCGCCCGACTTGGCCGCAGTCGCCACCTTCGGCGGAGGTCCCGATCACCGTGAGGTAGATGCCGTTTTCGCCACGCGTCGGGTCATCGAGCGTGTTGAGTTCGATCGTCAAGTCGTCGAGGGAGCGGAGGGAGGGGGCGAGTTCGGCGTGCAGGGCTAGTCGGAGTGATTCTTTGCGTTCGTAATAGGTGGTGATGTTCGGGACGAAGCGATCGACGAAGGCGACGGCGACGGTGAGGGTTAACGACCGGCCGCGGCGGACCGCCATCACCTTGACGTCTTCGCCAGCTTCGGGGAAACGGGTGTGGCAGGCGGGTGAATTGAGCCAACGTTCGGCGTGCAGCACGAGGCGTTCGGTTTCGGTCAGCGGGGCGTAGCCGACGGCGGCGGATGTGTCGTTGGCGGTGATCTGCTTCTGATCGGGGGCGAAGATGCCGGTCAGTTCGGGGGAGCCTTCCTTCAATTCGTTTTGGAAGGTGAGTCCATGATCGGTGGTGAGGTAGCGGAGGGAGGCGAGGAATTTTTTTCGGGCGGCGGTTTCGGCGATCGCGCCGACGTCGAGCTGTTGATCGCCGAAGCGTGAAGTCGCGCGGTCCCCTTGGATGTAGCGCATCGGTTCGATGATTCGGCCGCCACCGGTGCGGGGTTCGGAGCGGCCTGCGACCAGCATCGCCTTATCGGCGTTGTGGTGCAGGATGCGACCGAACCGAGCGAGGTATTCGCGGCAGAGAGCCATCGAGACTTCTTCGGCGATGGCGTCGCATAAGGAATCGGGGTGCCCCTGCCCTTTCCGTTCCACCAATTCGAGCGATTGGTCGGCGACGGGGATGCGGCCAGATCGCTCGATCAGGATCGGGTGTGAGAGGGGCATGGCAGCGGGGTCACTTCGTGGTGATCTTGACCTTGTGCGGCTTGGCCTCTTCTTTTTTCGGCATCGTGATCGTCAAGACGCCGTCTTTGCAATCGGCGGTGACCTTGTCTTCTTTCACCGCGGCGGGGTGGGGGACGGTCCGCGAGAACGAGCCTGAGCGGCGTTCGACGAAGTGGTACTTGTGGCCCTTTTCGTCTTTGTCCTCTTTCTTTTCCTCTTTGTGTTCGCCGGTGACCATCAAGACGTTGCCATGGACTTCGACATGGACCTCTTCGGCGGCGAAGCCGGGGATGTCGACGCGGGCGGTCAGGGAGTCGCCGGCTTCGGAGAGGTCGACCGAAGGGATGTTGCCGTTCATCCCGAAGCCGGGCCAGTCGGACCGGAATCTCGTCATCAGGTCGTGCATTTCCTTTTGGAAGCTGCCGAAGGGGTCGCGGAAAATCGGAGAGAGCGTATCGGAAGCTTTTTTGGACAAGGTGTTGGCCATGAGAGAAGGCTCCTGCTTGATAGGAAAGGGTGTTGTGGAAGGGATGCTGAAAAGGGGTGACCTGAGGGATCAGGCCTGTTGGAAATGATCGCGGACCAGTGCGACCAATTGGGGTTTGGTCATCTTGTCGGCGGGTTGGAGTTTGGCGAGTCGGCGGTGAAGGTTTTTGTCGCGAGCGACCCGTTTATCGAATTCGCCTTTGGCCTCGCCGGGGCCGACGACGAGGATCGATTCGGCATCTTTGATCCGATCGATGACATCGTCGTAGAAGCGATCGAGGTGTTGGTAATAGCGTCGATCCTGGTGGTCACCCGCTTCGCCGTGCGAGGGGGAGTAGGGAGCCGAGCCCCTTGTCCCGCCATGGTCACGGAGGTGCTTGCCGACCTCCGATTCGATCTCATCCACCGTGTTGCCCGCAGGTTGCAACCTGACGATGACGGCACGTTCGTGGTCGATCCACAAACCGATCTGATCAGCCATTAAGAATGCTCCTTAAGAGTAGACCGCGGGTGAAAAGTAAAACATTTCACTAAGGCGGCTGTTGAGCTGAATGCGTTTTCAAGATGTTTGAATACTCGGTCCGATCGGCCGCTGAGCAACCCTCACGATGGGGGGCTGTCGCGGGGCAAGGCCTTGACGATTGGAGTGGTGATCGGCCCTTTCGAGGGAATCGGCCTGGGACGGGTCATTAAAAAAGTGCATCTCAAGGTGCAGAAATGAAGGACACTTGGTTAGGGGTGTGTCGGTTTGGGGCTGATTTAATTGGACGTTGTCGGTGGTGGGGATGATTGCGAGGAGTCGACATCATGGCGGTAATTTGGTTTTGCGAAGGCGTGAGAGTCGGACGATTTTTGTCAGATGGGCATGTGTCGACTGTCGTTGGCGGCCATTCGGTTTGGGATTTGGGGTGTTAACGGGGTTGGGAGTGATGCCGCGCGATTGCCCCGAAGGCTGTCGTCGGGTAACTTGCGAGGTGATTTCGATTGTTGATCGGGGCAGCCCGAGGACGTGATCGGGTCCATCAGCATCCCCTTATCGCCCGGGTCGCGGGCCGTATCCCTCCCCTCCCCTTCCGCTTTGTCGGCGCGCGTCGGCCGTGTGGAAGTTTAGCTCACCTCATACTTCATCAAAGCCCTTAGCCGTTTGGGGTTCTCCTTTGTCTCATCCAGAAAATCCGGTGCTCGATTCGGCGATCAACAAAGCCTATTGGCGGCTGATCCCGTTGCTTTTTGTTTGTTACATCATCGCCTACATCGACCGGACGAACGTGGCGGTGGCGAAGTTAACGATGGGCGAGGACCTGCCGGCGTTTGACAGTTGGGTCTTTGGGTTTGGTGGGGGGATCTTTTTCCTCGGCTATTTTTTGCTGGAGATCCCGGGGTCATTGATCGTGGAGCGATGGAGCGCGCGGAAGTGGATTTGTCGGATCATGGTGACGTGGGGGATCATGGCGGCGTTGACGGCGTTTGTCACAACGCCGATGCAGTTCTACATCGTTCGATTTTTGCTGGGCGTTGCGGAGGCGGGATTTTTTCCTGGGGTGATCGTTTATTTGACGCACTGGTTTCCCGCGCGGGACCGGGCTCGGGCGATCTCGTATTTTTTGGTCGCGTCGCCGATCGCGATGTTGATCGGGCCGGCGGTGTCGCAGTTATTCATCGACATTGGGCGGACGTATGTCGTTGACGGGGTGAGCGTGACGAATCCGGAGTTGATGGGACTGAAGGGTTGGCAGTGGATTTATATATTTTGGGGGATCCCGGCGGTGATCGCGGGGTTTGTGGTGCTTTATTTTTTGACCGATCGGCCGAAGCAGGCCGCGTGGTTAACGCCGCAGGAAAGCGAGACGTTGGAAGGGGTGCTTGATGCGGAGCGGAAGGCGCACGTCGGTGCGAAGCATCATTCTGTCATGGCGGCGCTCACCAGCCCGCGCGTGTTGCTGTTATCGCTCGCCTATTTCGGGATCGTCACGGCGAATTACGGGATCGAATTTTTTCTGCCGAGTGTGATCAGGCAGTGGTACGGGTTGGAGCCGTCGCGGGTGGCGCTCCTGGTGATGATCCCATCGTTGTTGGTGATCCCGGGGCAGCTCTTTATCGGTTGGAGTTCGGACCGGAACCGGGAGCGTCGGTGGCATTCGGTGATTCCGGTGGTGATCGGGGCGGCGTTGTTGGCGTTATCGACATTGACGGAGGGGAATCTGCCGCTGAGTCTGGTCTGTTTCACGATCGCGGCGGCGGGGATGAAGTCGTACATGCCGGCGTTTTGGTCTTTGCCGAGCCTTTTTTTGACCTCATCGGCGGCGGCCGGGAGTGTCGGGATGATCAATTCGATCGGGAACCTTGGGGGGTTCTTGGGGCCGACGGTGATGGGTTGGGTTGACAAGACGTTCGGGTCGTATTCGTACGGGTTGCTCTTTTTGAGCTGCACCAGCGTCGCGTCGGCGGCGTTGATCGCGATGTTGCCGTTGCGGGTAGAAGCGGCGGCGGTGGACGAGGTTGAGGGTGATCCTCTTGGTATTGACGGAGCGGAGGACGTGGAGGGTCGGAACGAGGACGAATCGGGCCGGTAGGGGGTGACGTGCGGCGATAATGACGCATGCGAGCGATGTCTACGTGAGGTGATCGCTTTCGGATCCGCTTGACCATGGGTAGGTGTTATGGTCGCCGCATTGACGGATCGGGGGGGATGGCCTAGCGTAATGAACCCGGTTCTCGCATGACGCGGGTGTCGTCCATGCGTTTTTTTTCTGTAGTTGATATGCCTTGGACCCAACGCGTCGCGACCTTTGCGCTGCTGATCCTATCGGTCATTTGCATCCCCGCGCCGTCGGTCCGTTTGACCCCGGTCGACGTGACGAATGCGTTCGCGTCAGCCCGTCTTCAGGGGGAAATTGGTCGATCGGGCGAGGATGGGAGTCGGTGCGGGGGTGAGGAGCGTCGGGGGTTGGGTGCGGACGGCCGCGAGTTGCCGCTGTGTCATTCGCGCGAATCGAGGGAGCGTCCCGATTGGGGCGCGGCGATCACGTGGTCTTCGGGTGGGACGTCGCGGGATCTGGGGTGGACGGTTTGGCGATCGTGTCGATCGGATCGGGGTTGCGATTTGTTCGCACTTACGACGCTGCAGTTGCTGAAAGTCAGGCTTGAAATCTAGGGTTCGACCGCTTGTGGCGTCACGGCATTTTGGGCGGCACGGGCGAGATCGGGAGGGGTTGGCGAGGCGAGCGAGAGTCGTCCGGTGAGCCGATCGCTTCCTGGGTCGAGGCCGTTTTGGCGTCGTCTCACCAGTCCCGCGAATCATCGAACCGATCAGCGATTTCATGACAACGAACGAGGAAATACTACCGACGGGGCGAAGCGGCAAGTTGCCGACTTGGGGTGTCGCTGGCGACATCGCGAAGTACACGGCGGTGATCGCGATCGTTCTGTTTTGCCTCAATTCGTTGCGCCGCAAGTTAGGGACGTTTACTTGGGAGCAGCTTTGGGAGGGGTTCGGTCAGGTATCGGTCGGGCAGATCTTGCTGGCGTTGTTAGTGACGTCGATCAATTTCGTGATCTTGACCGGATACGATTGGATCGCGGTCCATTATTTGAAGAAGCGCGTGCCTCTGCGGCGGATCATGGTGGGGGCGGTGATCGGGTATGCCTTCAGCAATTTGCTCGGGTGGATCTTGGGTGGGAGTGCGGTGCGGTATCGGCTTTATTCGCGGTGGGGATTCAGCCTGCTGGAGGTCGTCGCGTTCATTTCGTTGTTATCGGTGACCTTTTGGTTGGGACTTTTTTTGCTTGCCGGGATCGCGTTCGTGATTCTGCCGGTGCGGTTGCCGGAAGAGTATCGGGAGATGCTTTATTTTCCGCCGGCGTATTACGGGTGGTTTTTCCTGTTTTGCGTTTCGCTCTATTTCCTCGCGTCGTTATTTATCCGTAAGCCGATCACGATCGGGAACCAGCAGTTCGCATTTCCTCCGTTCCGACTTTCGTTGCTACAGCTTTCGGTATCGGCGATCGATTTCGCGCTGGCGTCGCTCGTTCTGTACATCCTGTTGCCGCATGGGACGGCGAATTACAGCACCGTGTTGGTCGGGTATTTGGCGGCGATGATCGTGACGGTGATCTTGCACGTGCCTGGTGGGATCGGGGTGTTGGAATTGATCGTGTTGGAGCTGTTGACACGGCACGAGGGGGCGACGACGCAGATGGAATTGCCGCTCGCCGTCACCTGCGGCTTGGTGTTGTTTCGGTTCATCTATTACTTGTTGCCCGGTTTGGTGGCGCTGCTGATGTTTTTGAGGCAGGAGTGGTATTTTCTGGGCGAGCGACGGGGTGAGGAGAAGAACGACATCGCGGAGAATATTTGACGCTGTGGGGTTAGCCGGTTGGGTGCGCGGTTTTGGCGAGCGGCTATTGCGCGCGGGGTTTAACACGAAGGACACAGAGCTCACGAAGGTTTTTAGGAGTGGGATGGCGCGCGGGGGTGGCCACGGAATGACACGGATGATCACGGAAAGGGGATCGTTCGTGCTCGTGCTCAGCGCAGCGGTGCTCGTTATCGTAATCGATGCGCGAGATGTGGGGTGGACTGGGTTGGCGCGTGCGGGGG
>JBEIRZ010000312.1:0-5471 GCA_040375695.1 Planctomycetaceae bacterium | reverse complement strand
GCGTCGATTCTCAACGTCAAGCCTTACCAAGCTCTCCGAATCGAAAGCGGCGGCGGGCCTTGTGCTGGCGAGCGCGGCCATCCTCACCGAGGAGAGATCCAGCAGTAAAGAACCTTCTGAAACGTCCCCGACCAGTTCTCGCTGGTGGTCTGACAGTTCCCTGGCCTCGATGCGGCTGTTAACCAGCGACGCCTGGGAGGTCCAGCGGAAACCGGAGGGTGGGGAAGCGATCCCGGTCAAGCGGTTCCGACAATTGATGAAGGTGGCAAAGGAGCTTGCCGGATAGGTCGTAAAATCGCCGTCGACCTGTAACGGTCGGAACCCGACGACGCGTAGTCTCATCAACCTATCGTCCAATTCCTCGGAAGTCGGCCAGATCGTGATGAGGCGTTCGGTCGAGAACTCCGGCGGTAGCTCCACGACGCGTCCGGTTTTTGGGATCACAATGCTTTCGACCGTCCATCCCGCGTCAACTTTCAGGCTCACGGCTGACGGGCCCGACCCGCTAAAACTCAGTTCGCTCTCAAGGATCGCGTGATAACGGGATTCGGATGCCGATAACCTCAGGACCGATTCGGCGGACAGCGGGCGGCCTGGGGGGGCAACCCTAACAGCGGGCGGATCGATACCCCACGGACCGCCGATGAGGAACGCAAACGAATCATTTTCCTCACCGGTTTCGGACTTAGGCAGATAGCCCCATCCGCCAGGAAGCACCAGTCGCATTAAGTCAAGCGTCGGGGGCACAACTATTTTGATCGGGAGTTGATTCCCGAATAATTCAGGCAAGCCATCCTTGAATTCGATCCATGGCAATTCCTGGAGACCGTCCACGGCATCCCAACTCGCTTCGCCTTCCAAGGTGATCCCGACAGGTCCGGCTCCCGAAGCGGTAGCATCGGCCATGTCAATACGAATCCATCTTTCGCCTTCACCCGCCGTTTCGCCCCAAGTGAGAGATGCCCCGCCCGAAGTAACGTTGATCAGTTGCCCGCCTTCGACCCGCAGCAACGGGACGGTTCCGTTGGAGGGAAGGTCGAAGTCGATCCTGGCTTGAAAGCGGATCGATTCGGGAAGCAACTCGTAATTCAGCGAAGCGTTGCGGACTAAAACGAATGCCCCTCCTCCCCCCAGCAAGGTTTTGATCACTTTCAGCCGAAGTCGCGAAAGGCCACCCCCGTCGATCGCATACCAAGAAAGGCTCCTCCCCGAGTCGCGGGCCGATGCCTCGGGTGGCGGGCTTGGCAAGCTCTGAACCACCCCGTCCGCCGCCTCGAGTCGCATCTCTGATGGGATCGCTATCAACCAGCGGGCCTGGGCTGCTCGTGGAACTTCGAGATCGAAATCGATTTCTCGATCGGTTTCCTTCCCGGCTGCGGTCCATTCGATACCGAATCGGGTATCCCGGTTAACTGTCAGCGATACCACACCTTCAACATCGGTGTTGAGGGGCGGAATATCTTCCGGCAACGAACTCCCGCCGCCGGAAACGACGACCGATCGGATTGCCAAACCCAGGGGGCCAAGGTCCAGTCTCGAAGCGTCTTTTCCTTGGTGGGTGACGTCCCATGTCGTTTGAGACGAAATGAGGGAAGTCCCGTCCAGCCTCGCAACATATACCGCCCTAACCAATTGGGGCGAATCATCCACCGAGCTTGAAGAGGCCAGGAGCGGGGTCAACTTCTCATCGAGTTGCGGTATCGATACCGCACGGAACGAGTCGGGTACGATGCCTGAGGCTTGCCCGGCGAAAAAATGAATCGGGCGTAAGATTTCGAACGAGCTAGGCAGTTCGGCGGGAGGTGGTGACGGCGTCGTTGGGCTGACTGCCGCCTGAACCTTCAACCCTTCGCCAGCCTGATCGGTGGCGGAAGGGGTTGTTGCTTCGACTTTTTCAGGGCGTTCCGAAGCCGCCTTTGGTTCGTCGATGGCGGGAACGGGATCGTCTGCCAGGCAGCGATTGAAGCATGTTGATGACCCATTCTCGCCGCTTAGGCCCGAAACGACAGGCGTCATCAGGACTAGGCCCATGCAAGCGAGTTGGCGGAGTTTGAATCTCGACAACAGACTGGGCTGAAGCATCACCGTACCTCCGCGGTGGAACCTCTAGTCGCGACCGCCGCCGGGGAGACCAATACCGGCCCGGCCCCCGCGGGTGCGAAGGTTGGGATCGCCGGTTTTGCCTTCAACGACGAACGGTCTGCGCCCGGAAGTAGGACTCGCGTCGGGCGTTGTGGGATCAGCAGATGGCTCAAGCCTGCGATCGTCCCGACCATCAACATTGCCAGGAGACTTACCTGAGCGACGAGCACGGCGGCGTCCGGCAGGAGCCAGGTCAGCCCACCCAGCAGGACCGACCCGAGAACCGCGACGAACGGGTTTCGAAGAGCCGGATATTGCGTCAGTAAAAAGCTGATCGCAAGCACCGCTGAACCCACCAGCATCCAGATCGCAAATCGTGACATCGTCGCGATCCTCAGGTCGGTGGTGTCGGCCCCTACCAACAGATAACGGTTGCCGACCGGAAGTCGCGTGCCGGTCTGTTCTCCCCCTGCCCATGCCCTCAGTTCGGATGATTCTCTCAGGGTTTGTCGATGGAGGTGCCAGCGGTCAAATTTCCAAATCATGGCTTGGCCAAGTGCCGGTGAATTCCATACCAGATGGTCGTCGCGTGGCGTCACGACTTCCCAATACACGATTTCGGTACCGGCTTCTAAGCCCAAGATCGGTTCGATCTGCTCGGTCAGTGAGCGTGAAGCGCGAGGTTGATATAACTCAACGGCAATCACATGCGTTCCGGGTTCGCCCAATCGCAACAAGCAATCCCCGGTCGCTTCCCTGATCACATCGACAGTGCCGCCGTCAACACTCGCTCGTACCTTGGCCAAAGCAGAGGCATTGGCCAAATGTAATCTCAGAGTTCCTCCGCCTTGGACGGTAGCCACCAAGTGATCGTATTGCAGTTCACGACTAACGGCGGTTTGGAGCCATGCCTTCGGAATGGAGATATCGCCTTGTTGTGCGGTACGACGAATTCGAAGGGGTAGATCGCCATTGGGCATGCTTGGTAAGGAGACGTCGTTCGACCATCTCGATCGTGTATCCCTCGAAGTTAGCTCAAGCCCCGCTTCTGCTTTGAGGCGGATAGACATGGGACCCATTAAGCTCAGGTCCCTGGCGGCCGGCCGTGGGAGCGCAAGTCCGGCGATTCGGAACACTGCCTCGCTCCCTGCTGCGGACGCATTGAGCAACTCCGCTGGCAATTCTCGGCTCCGGCGAAACCTGATCCGGTGAGGGCCGCCCGAAAGTGATTCGCTGAGAATCGCGTATTCCCCGCCCATGGCACCCCTTAGCACGGCAGGTGAATCATCGACGGTGACACTCCACAACGGGCTGATTCCCAGTTGGTGGATGCTGGCGCTGTCTGTTGTCTCGTCGCTTTCGTCAACTTTGTTGGTGCCGGATAGTGGGTCTTGTTCCGAGGTCAAAACGATCGGTAAGCGGCCGCGTAATCGGCTACGGGGGTAAACGGTCCAGTGGATGACCTCGACCAGTTGGCTCCCTTCGATCGACAGATCGGCTTCGACCAGGAACGAGACGCCTGGCCGTTCGTTGACCAAAAATCCTTTGATCTGGCTAGGTCTCGAAATATCCGGTAAAGAATACCGATTCTCATAAGAATTGTCGGGGCCTCGATTGGGTTGTGCAAGTTTCGGCCCGGCCCCGATCGTCGCACTTTCCGCCGGCGCGAGTTTCAGCGTGTCACCTAACCCGCTACTCATGGTCTCCTGAGGATTCGTCTGATTAGCGCTTCGTAAAACTTCACCGATCCCACGACAATTTGTCAGATCGGCGACGAAACGATAATCGGCATCGGTCAGCACCCAGAGGGTCGAAGTGCTCACGCCAATTGTTAACGGGTCGCCGATGATCCTGGGCAGCATCAGATTGATCGATTCTTGATCGTCCTGAATCGATTGGGTCAATACGATCTCGATTCGATCATTTGCGCCCCCTTCCGGTAAGGCCGACAGATCGATTTCCAAGATGCCGTCATTCTGATCGGCATCGATCTCGGTTGCCGTCGCGCCGATCATTACCGATTGGACATTCCATGGGCCGATTTCGATCGGTAAGATCCTCGGGTCGGGGACGCCCCCGGTCGTACGCAATTGCAGTTTCATTTGCGCCGAGGAATCGAACAGCGTAAGGCGATAGTCACCCTCCACCCGCAAGCGTTGTGTCCTGGCCGACAGCCAAATCGGGAGTTCGAACGGGACTCTTTCGAATCGGAAGCGATAGTTCCTCGGCCCCATCGGTTCGGACCCGGTCTGTTCCCACAGTCCGGTTACCCAGGGGGTGGAGTCCCAGCGTAAGCGGTAGTCTCTGGGGACCATGACTTCGATCTCACCGGTTTGTTTGATCGCATCGCTGACTCCGATCCCTCTGATTGTTACCTTAGCCCCAGGGCGATCGCCCGCCGTTTTGAGTTGTGTTGCTAGGGAAATGTCGACCCGCGAATCTCCCTGGCCGGCAAGTGGAGAAACGCCAATGCGGACCCTCGGCCCCCCACTGGCCGGAGGCCGGGATTCGTCTGAATCAACCACGCCCGTTTCGATTGGTTCCCCGATCTCGAATGGACCGTTGCCTAGGACGGAGGGTTGTTGCAACAGCGAGTACGTTTCCGGTAGGTCGAGATCAAATCTTTTCAAATCGCCTCGAAGGCTTCGAACCGAAACCTCGTGAGTGACCAGAGGGGTATTGTCGGCTTGCAGCCAATCGACCACGACCTTTGACTCGCTTTCCAGCACCGGACGAGTCTCGGTCGGCGGTGCTTGAGAACCGAAGCGCATTCGGAAGTCTCCGCCGCGCCCCGTGACGGAGACTTCGGTTTCGCTGGGACCGGGGCGAGTGCTGAGCACTTCATCCCCTTGGCCAACCACGCTTGCCGAGACCCCTGGCGAAGGCATCTGGAGTAGCACCGTACTGGGTGCGTCTGGAAGGCGAAAATCGATTTCCGAACCGGGGCCCGGTGCAACCCTGGCAACGACACGCATCGCCACAACAACGGATCGAGGCGTCTCACTCTCTAGTTGCAGTACATGTCCGCCATCGGAATCGTCGAGGTCCATTCGGTAGCGCTCGACCCCCGAGATGTCCGCCGGGCCTGTCCTGTGAAAGTTGCTCATCCGCAGCGGGACGGCGACCCATTTTCCCCCGGTTGCCCCCAATTGGATCCGTACGTTTACTGTCAACTCGGCCAAAGTCGCCAGCACCCGGCCACGAACTTCTAAAGCCTCGATTAAATAGGGACGAGCAGATTGCTGCAAGCCGTCTTTTAACTGCAGCAACTCGTCGAGCTTTTCAAAGGACATCCCGGGGACGGCGACAGGGTTCCCCGCATCATCTAGGACCAGGAACATCTTTGGCGTGATCGATGACTTGACGCTACCAAAGCTATCGTTCCGTTC
>JBEIRZ010000059.1:0-19325 GCA_040375695.1 Planctomycetaceae bacterium | reverse complement strand
GCCGTGCCGGCCGGGATGATGTTCTATTTCGTCCGCAGCCGCTGGTTCTGAAGAGCCGCCGGTCGGTGACGATAACGCGGCATCGTCACCGCGCGGCATCGTCACCGCGCGGCATCGTCACCGAGCGGGGGGCGCGGCCTCGCGGACCAAGGCGCCCAGCTCCGGATGGATGACGAGGATCGCGAAACGCTCGGCCGTCTCCAGGTCGTTGGTCGACAGGGTGGCATAGTCGAACTGCCCACGCAGGTCGGTGTAGCCGTCTTTAAAGAAGCGGACCTCACCCCCCTGATGCCTGGCGTAAACCTTGACGTAGGACTTCTCCACAGGCCGGCCGCCATCGGTGGTGACCTGTAACCGGCCGAAGCTGTCGACGACGGTGCAATCCATCGAGTTCGCGTAGACGACTTGGGTCGCGGCCAACCCGCCGGCGGTCACTTCGACCAAGACGTTGCGATTGGCGAACTCGGCCGGGATCTCGATCTCGCGTTTGCCGCTGTTGGCTTCCGCTTCGATCGTCGCCACGGCGTTGGGACGGATCGCCACCAGCGCGCTGCCGTCTTGCTTGACGAACGGGTTGCGGCTGAAAAGGAGCTCGATGTCCATCAGGTAGTACCGCACCTCGAAGCGGTCGAGGTTCCGGTAGCTGCACTCGGGCTTCCCGTCACGCACGGTCAGGTCGAGCGCCGGGGCGGATGACGCCAGCGAGGCCTGCTGCGATTGCCGCGCGTCGAGCAACATCCGCTGGACCGGGTCGGTCGCGTCGGTGTCGGTCGGCAGCGACGTGGGCGGGGCCTTCCCTTCTAACATCGCGGCCCGCTGTCGGACCTGCAAACGGACTTGCGCGAACAGGTCTCGCCACCTCGATATCGGGTGATCGACATACCGCCCCGCGATCTTCTCGGCGCGATCATACCGACCCCGGAAAAAATCGAGGTACGCATCGAGGTAGTCGTACTGGATGCGATGCGCGAAGGCGTCGCCATCAATCGATTCGAATGTCGCGATCGCCTCTTCGATCCTGTTTTGAAGGAGCAGGTAATACGTCAGCGCGGCCCGGTCGCGGTCATCCGCCCCGCGCTTGTGCGCGATGCGATCGAGCAACCTGCGGTACTGCCCGAGCAACCGGTCGTTCAGGATCAGCCGCTGGGGACCGAGCTGGTGCAACCGCGCGCTGACGAGCGGCCGATAATCGAGCTGCTCGTAATCGTATCGCTCTTGCGAATCGATCTTGGCGATCGGCGATTCGAGGATCTCCCCGGCCATCGCCGCAAGATCCTCGCGATGCGAGACCCACTCCTTCAGCCGCTCCTGATCGTCGTGCAGGATCGCATAACCCCACAGCGTGGCATCGAAGAGCCCCTGCGACCGGAGCTCCGCCAGAGCCTGCTCGAAGAACGCCTTGTCCCGCATCCGGAAGGCGATCATCGGCAGCGAAACCTGGCGGAGGTTCTTGGCGCGTAAAAAGCCGAGGACCTCTTCGTTCGTCCCCCACTGCGAAACGTAATCCCAATTGTCGGTCGCTTCCCCCTCGGGGCGATCGAGGACCCGCAACGACTGCGAAGCCGCGGCGGCGACGTGCTGGTCATTGTCATTGACCTGCGCGCCGTAATGCGAGAACTCACCTGATTGCGGGAAGTAAAACGCATAAGAAACCTGCTGGGTGCTGTAGGGATCGAGCTTCAGCCACTGCGACGCCACGACCTTACCGGACCGCAGCGGGATCGCCCCCGCCGGGATCTGCGTCAGCACCGAAATCACCTTCGGGATCGCCGACGGGTTGGTCGCCACGACCGTCGCGGAATACCCCACCCCGCGGACCAGCGGCTTCCCGGTCAACGGCTCGTGCGGCGAACCGTCAGGCCGCGGCGTGAGCGGGTAGATGTCTTGGCCAACCAGGACCTTCGCCTCGCCACCCCCTGCGGTCTCCTCGATCGACTCGACAAAGGCGAGGCAGCGCGAAGGCGATGTCACTTTCCACCGCCCCTCTTCGACGGCCAACTGCACCTGTGGCGTTTCCAGCGGCAAATCGGTTAGGGCGATCGCCACCAGCGCTTCGCTCAATGTGCCCGCCGCGAGGTGCGCGTCGACCGACAGGAACCCGTCGAGCGTGTCACGGTCGGCAAGCCCTTTCCAAAACGGGCCGGGTGGGATCGTCGCGAGCTGCTGGTCCGCCAATCGCGTCCGGTGGTATTGCGATTCGGCCCACTCACGGGTCGTATCGAGCCGCTTGAAGAATCGTTCCTCGGAGCGCCCGGCGGCACGCCTCGAAAGACCGCGCGACTTGTCACTGCCGAACGCCCCGCCTCCCATGCCTCCCATCATCCCTCCCATACCTCCGCCCAAGGCGACGCCATCGGTCGGTGCCCCCGGGACGGCCCCCGCCGCCGGGACCTGCAGCCCCGGGCGATTCCCCGCGGCCGCCCCTTCGGGCAAATCGAAAAAGTCGGTCTGCTGACTCTTTCTCTCCAAACCCAATCCGAGCTTTTCCTGTTCGGCGAGCCGTCGGTTGTCTCGCTTAGCCGCCTCAACACCAAGCCGCGAATACCTGAGCCGATCAAAATCCTTTTCGTCCGCGGCGTTGTCCCCCAACGACAACGACTCGGCCAACAGACCCGTTTGATCGACATCGAGCGACGCGCCGGCAAGCGCCGTCAGGAAAACCGACAAGCGCTCTTCGGGTGCGATCGGCTCGGCCTCGACATAATCCCTGAGCCACTTGCGAAGGCCCGGACGCATCGTCGGGTCGCGCTGCGCTAGCAGGATCCGCTCGAGCGTGTTGAGCCGCCCCACTTGCCACAAGTCCTGATACCTCGCCGGATCGGACCCGACCAAAAAATCATCGACCAATTGCGGCTGGAGCTTGTTGGCCAAATAGGGCCGAACCGCCGAATCGAAAAATGGCCGGTCTTTGAAATAGAGGAACAGGTGCAACTCGTGGCAGGCCAATTCGCTGTAGGTCCGCTGCTTCTCCTTCGCGTCGAGCCGATGCCATCGCGTCAGGACGCGGAATTTTTCTAACTCTTCCGAGGGCAACAGCGTCCCATACAGCCGAAAGAGATCGGCGATGCTGGTGTAGAGCTGCACCCGCGTGCTCCGCGCGTCCCCCAGATCGGTCGCCGCGTTGGGCTCGATCACCTTCACGCGTTGTCGCTGGGCAAGGTGTTTCTCTGCAGGGAACGCCTCGGCCAGACGAAGGTCGGCCCGCGGGATCTCGGTCGTCGACAACGGGATCGTGCGGCTGGTCATCGAAGTGCCATCGACGACCACCGCGGTGACGGTTTGATACCCTTTCAAACCCTCCAGCGGCAATTCGACCCACCCCTGTGCGTCGGGCTTCCGATTGGCCATCAGGATCGCGTTGTCGGCGAGGAAGTCATACCCGAGCAGCCCCGCGCCCCCTTCGGCGACCTGCTTCGCCGAAGGCGCCATCGCACCAGCCTCGCGGCTCAGCGGGTCGGCCGCCATCGGTGGCGGGACCTGCCCCGCTTCCGCCTGGTCGCTGCTGTTGACCGTCGACGCGGTGTCCCAGGGGTTGAGCAGCAGGCTCGGCTGGGCCAGCAAATTCCCGGGGTATCGCGTCGCGTATTGCCGCTGCAGGATGTACTGGTATTCCTCGTCAAGCTTCAGCGAATCGACATAAAAATTCCTGGCCGCGGCGAACGGTTGCCACGACACCGGGGGCTGCGGCGCACGCAGCCGCCACACCAGCGCCGGGTCCTCGACAAAGGCGGTCGCCAACAGGTGCACGCGGGGGCTCCCCTGCGAACCGCCGACCTGCACCCGCAGCTTGCCATCACGCGACTCGACCTTGGCGATCGATGCGAACTTCGCACGGCTCAGTTCCAGCGACTGCGCGGGACCGATGACGAATCCCCCTTGCGGCTCGCCGCGAGCGACGCGAATGTCGACCGCTTGCCCCGTCCGCCGGTTGACCAGCAGGTATCTCCCGTGCCCCAGCGGCTCGGTCCGCAATTGCCCATCGGCAATCTTCACCCGCTGGTTCAGCACCGCCAAAGGGGCCCCGCCTCGGAGCTCGATGAGCGAATAATCGGTCAGCCGATCGGGAACGGTCCCGGCGGGCTCGACCCACGGCAACGCGATCGACTCGCCGTCGCGGAGCAGTAGCTGCGCCGGCCAATCGGCGACGTCACGGCGAAGGACGAAAGCCCGCTGCGCGATCCCGTCGGCCGAAGCTTGGATCGTCTCGACATGACCGAGCCGCCCCAACAGGACCGTCCCCGTCGCGTCGGTGGCGAGCAATTGCGTCACCGGCCGTGTCAATTCGAGGAGGTTCAGATTGAGCGACACCGGGAGCCTGGCGATCCCCTCGCCGTTACGCCCGCGGACCTGCAACCGATAACCATCCTCGTTGTGCAATAAATAAAAATCGGCGATCTGCGTCGAATCGGGCGATGGGTTCACGACGATTTGCCGCGACGCCGAAACCGATTCACGAACGTCGCGACTGACGGCCAACACCTTCCCCGAGAGGGTCACATCGATCGATCGCAAACGCTGCGGGACGAGGAATTGGTGCGTCATTTCCGCGTCGGCGCTCAGGCCAGCGGCGGCCGCGACCTGGGTGCTCTGGGTCCCATCCTGGTCGGTCGTCACGATCGTCAACTGGGCCTCGTCGAGGTTCGCGATCGGCATCACCTGATCGTTGCAAAAGAGGATCGGCCGAAGGATCAGCGACCCTTTCGAACCGGCGAGCAGGTTCTGGGAATCGATCATCGCACCGAGCCACAGGGAATAACCCTCGCGGCGGTGCAGGAACGTTTCGATCGTGGCGACCGAACCGTCGACCAGCAGGATCGGGTGCGTCGACTGATCGGCGGCATAGGGGATCAGGATCGCGCCGTCATCGCCGGGGCGAAAGGTCCGCGTCCCCATTTCGATATGTGCGTCGACGGCCGGCTTACCCGACTCGTCATAAATCCGAAGCTCATGCCCCGCATCGGTCAACAGCTCGGTCGATCGCAACTGCCCCTTGACGATCAACGCCCGGCTCCGCAACCCGCCACCGAGCAGGTCGATCATCCATGAACCCCGGCCATCGCACTCGGGGATCGCGATCGTCTCGCGGTGCCGTCGATCGGCCGGCAGCGAATATTCGATCGTCCGCTCCGCGTTGGCGACGAGGCCGTCGAGGTCCAGATCGGTCGACACCGCCGAGCCGCTTTTGCGAAAGATGTTGCGAGGGTTGAGCTGATAGATCCTGACGATCAACTTCGGGATGTTCTTCAAGTCGGCCGTCAGGGTGACCGCGTCGGTCGCGTCGTAATGATGTGGCGAACTTCCGGCGAAACGCAATTCGACCCTGTCGCGAAGCGCCTGCTGCTCACCGGGAGTCAACTTCGCGTACCAACTCGCCGGATTGCCGACGCCGTACAGAATCTTTGTCTCGGTGAAGACACGCTGCAGGTAATCACGATCGAGCCACGTCGCGAAGCTGTCGAACGATTCGGCCCCCTGGAAGAAATGTTCGAGGTGATCGCGAATCACCGCTTCGTCGCCCCCGATCGGCGGGCACCGCGTCTCGGCGCTGAAGTCGGCTTGCAGTTCCACCAGCGGCGATTGTCCCCGCGACCGCAAAAAGTCGCGGCTGTAATAGAACTGGTCGCGGGGCAGGGCTAGGTAACGCTCCAGCCTCGCGCGGTCGTAAATCCCTTCGGCCGCATCGAGCTTGAGCCTCTGGTGCAACACCGCTGCCTTGAGGCTGTTCTGGGATGGGGGCAGGGTCGTGACGAAATCTTCGAGCCGCTGCAGGTGCGCCCGACGGACGTCGATCCGGTCGAACGGCTCGTCCTCGCTAGGCTGCAACCGCACGAGGTGCTGCCGGACGAAGGCGTCGTTTTCCAACAGTGTCGGCAGCGCTTTGACCAATTCCTGACGCTGGGCCAAGGAAAGCTGCGAATGGATCGGGAAGGCGTTCCAGCCGCGACTCGTTTGCGACTTGAGCTCTTTCAAAATCATCGGCACCAACCCCGGAAGGTCGATCCGCCCCGTCCGCTGCAAGACGATCCGGACTTGGTCGATCGTCAGCTCGCGACCGTCGAGCCACAGGAGCCCCGCGTCCGAAAAACCGCTCAAATCGGCTGCCGAGGCGAGCGACTGATCGATCAGCGGCATGCGGTCAAGCTTGGCGGGGTCGAGCGACGTCGGCAAATCCTTCGCGCGATCGGCCTGCGGCGGCGCGTGGTCGAGCTGCAGCCCGAACGTCAGCCGCAAATGGTCGAGCGTTTGCTGCGCATTCCCCGAATAACCGAGCAACCGCTGACGCATCAGCATCTGCTGTGCCCCTTGGCTCCCGGGATGCGTCTGCAGCCACTCCTTCAAGACAGCTTCCGATTCGATGACCTTCCCCTGGGTCTGCAGGTGCAAACAGTGGAAGTAAAAATACTCCTCGGACCCCGGGATCAATTCCTGCAACACCCGCTGGCGATCCTCGGCCAACGCGAACTTCTCCAAAAACCCGACCGATTGCCCCCACGCCTTGGGCGACGCCACGAAACCCGGTGACGCGACCAAACCGAACGTCGCGACACAGCCCAAAACCGAGAGTGGCACCGCGAAGAAAACGCGGGCCAACGAAACGGCAACGGCCGTTGCGAAACGGGGACATGACATGATCGGGAACCTCTGATCGAGACGAGCGGCTGAGAAGGTAACGAGCCGATTCCCTAAAACTTAGTCCCCCCAGCGGCAGAGTTCTTAAGAATATGCCGAATTTTCTCCCCGGTCGATCGAGAACCTTACGGCTTGGCGACCGTTTCGTCCAAATTCATCACCACGCGGCAGACGAGCGTCCAGGCGGCCAATTCCGCCGCCCCTGCGTCATCCGTCACACCCTCCCCCTCGCCGGCCACGCCGACGATCGCACGCGCGGCCGCCAAATCGGAAGCGAACCGCTGACGCTGGCGCCCCAGCAATTCGCTCATGATCGCCCGTTCGTCTTCACCGGGAGCTCGGCCGACAAGCGACAAAAAGACCTGATCCAAACCTCGAACGTCGCCACCGTCGTTCCGCGAAGCGATCGCCAATTTCGCCAAGCCCCGCGCCGCTTCGACAAAGACCGGCTCGTTCAACGACACCAGCGCCTGCAGCGGCGTGTTGGAAACGGCACGGCGGACGCAAGCGACATCGGCGTTCGGGGCATCAAACGTTTCCAGGACGGGGTAGGGGACCGATCGGAAGCGGAACGCGTAAAGGGCCCGACGGTGCCCCGCACCTCCCTCGACCGGCCCCCAACTCTTCGGCCCGTAACTGGCCGGCGGTTTGAAGAGAAATTCTGGTGCGGGCGGGTAGACCGGTGCCCCGCCGACGCGGCGATCGAGCATCCCCGCCGCCGCCAAGACGACGTCCCGATACGTCTCTGCCGGAAGCCTCACACGCGGCGCCCGGGACAACAGCCGGTTGTTCGGGTCACGCTCCAACCGATCCGCTGTCACCACCGATGATTGACGGTAGGTCGAAGACAGGACGATGCGTCGATGGAGCGATTTGACACCCCAACCGCCGGCGATGAACTCGGCCGCCAGCGTATCGAGCAGCTCCGGATGACTCGGCGGTTCCCCCTGCATCCCCAAATCGTCGCTCGTCGCGACGATCCCCGTCCCGAAGTATTCCTGCCAAATCCGATTGACGAACGACCGTGCCGGCAAAGGGTTCTCGGGGCTCGATAACCACCGTGCCAGCTCGAGCCGATCCGCGGCGCGTGCCGAGCCATCCGCCCGATCCCCCACCGCGACCGACCCGGCCAGCCAACTCGGAAGCCCCGGTGCCACCGGCTCCTGCGGGGCGAGAAAACTGCCACGGTCCAACCGATGCGTCACCCGCGGCTCGTCCCGTTCGAGCAGCACCAATTGCGACTGCCCTTCGGGATACCCCCGCCACACTTCCTCGAGCGACGGGACGAGATCGCTCAACAGCCGGTCCTGCCGGATGAAATGTTCGAGCACCATCCACCGAGTCGCCTCGTCACGCTCCGCAGCCGGCCGGGCAAGCGCTTCCATAACCCGCGGCGGTACAGGGGCGATCGCCGGCGCAGGATCGGACGTGACCGACACCCGAAATCGGCCCAAGTTGTGCGTCTGGTTGTCGTCGCTGTTCCACCCCCCATGGTTCTGGCTCAGCTTGATGCGGAACCGCACCTCACCAACCCCTGCTGGCTCGGCCCCAGAATCCCCACCGCCGGATGGTTCGATCGGATCGGCGAGCAAGAACAAAGCCGTTTGCGGCGAGTTGCGGCGCCCCGGCCCGGCATCTCCATGCCATGCGGTGTTCGGATCGCCGTCATAGGCGAAACCGATCCCGCCCAGCCGCCTGGGGGTGTCGGTCTTGTCGGCATAACGCGTCGGCAGCGGGCTGGGCGACAGGTCGATCGTCGCTTCGGCGGTGCACCACGGGACCTGCTGCCAAGTCTCGTTCCCCTGAGGATCTCTCTGCGGCGCCGACACTTCCACTTCGCTCAACGCCCACGTCCCGTCGACCGACCGGCCGGGACCACCATGAGGCAAATTGGGGTCGCTGAGCATTTCGATCCGGATGGCGGTGATCGCTTCGGTCGCTGCGATCGTCACGTCACCGGTGGGATGGAATTTGGTCGGGGCATAACCGGCGGCGAGGTAACTGCCGTCCCCTTGGGGAAGGAACTTTTGCCCGCCGATCGATTCGGGGTTGAACGCGATCTCGATCGGCCGCCAATCGCTAACCCGCCCCTGGCGAACGGCCGATTCCCACCTCGCCAGCCGCGATTGCCAACCGGGGTCGCGTGCCAAACGCTCTTCGATAACCTGTCGCAAACGATCGAACGTCGCTTCCCGCGCCGCGGCCTCTTCCGGGGTGAAGACCGTGACGCTCGCCTCGTGGCAATTGTTCAGCATCGCGAAGAGGGCGTAATACTCGGTGTGCGAAAGCGGGTCGTACTTGTGCGAATGGCACTGCGCGCACTGCAACGTCAGCCCGAGCATCGATTTGCCGATCGCGTCCATGCGATCGAACATCGCCTCCATCCGAAACTGCTCCGGGTCGACGCCACCTTCTTCGTTGATCATCGAATTCCGCAAAAAGCCGGTCGCCACCAGGTCGTCCTGCGTCGCCCCCGGCAAGCGATCCCCGGCGATCTGCTTGCGGATGAATTCGTCATACGGGAGGTCATCGTTGATCGCCCGGACGACCCAGTCGCGATAGAACCAGACCGAGCGGGGCTTGTCCTTTTCGAACCCGTCGCTGTCGGCGTAACGCGCCGCATCGAGCCACACACGACCCCAGCGTTCCCCGAAGTGGGGCGAAGCCAACAGCCGGTCGACCTCACGCTCGTAAGCGTCCGGCGAGCGATCCTCGACGAAGCCGCGGATCGCCTCCGGGGTCGGGGGCAATCCGGTCAAATCGAGATGCAGCCGCCGCAACAGCGTCGCGCGGTCGGCCTCGGGGGAAGGGGCCAAACCTGCGCGAGATAACCCTTCCCAAATCCGATTATCGATCGCCCCGCGAGACCAAGTCGCACGGGCTCCTTCGACCAAATCGCTTGCGGCATTCTCATCCCGCAGCGGCATCGCCACCTTCGGCGGGACAAAGGCCCAGTGCTCCGCATAGGCCGCCCCGGCTTCGATCCACCTGCCGATCAAAGCGACCTGGGCCGAGGTCAACGTTTTTCCCGTGTGCGGTGGCGGCATGACCGCCTCGGGGTCGTCGCTGCGGATCCGGTCCCAAAGCTCGCTCGCCCCCAAATCCCCGGGCACGATCGCTGCCGATCCGGGACGGTCCAAACGCAAGTCCGCCTCCCGGTGCGACGCGTCCGGCCCGTGGCAAGCGAAACAGGCATCCGACAAGATCGGGCGGATCTCCCGCGAAAAATCGATCCTTTCCGAACCGACCAACAACCCCCGCTCGGGTGGTTTTTCACCGGATCTCTGGTCGGTCCCTTGGGCATCGCACCGGGCCGTCACCCACAGGGCTAGCATAACCGGTGCGGCGAGCATGACCGACATCCAACGAGGGAAAACGGCCCCAGGGCGGGGCGATTCCGAGTTTCTCGGGTGCGACTTTGTGGCATCCATCGTGCTATTGTAAAGCTATCTGAGGGAGTTAAACTGCCGTTGCAAGCACTTTGCCCAGTTTGGGTCGCCTGCCAGTCCGCCTTTCAATCGCCAGGCCGGCCAGCGGGAAGGCGTCTTCGGCTACGGCCGAAAGGGGCCAAATCGTCCTGAATCGGTCGTAGCGGGATGCCCAGAGGCGTCCGAACCGCGACCGACAGGGACGGATCGGCATTGTAGCCGCCCGATATGCACCGGTCACGAAGTGCGCCGGCCAAGACTTGTCCCACACCCGTGAAACTTTCCGCTTAGGAACCCTTTCGTGTTAGCCGCCATCATCATTTTGTTGTCGACCGCCGCTGCGATCGCCGCGTTGGTCTGGGCCCATCGATTTTTCAAGGAGATGATGAGCTACGACGAGGGGACGGATCTGATGAAGGAGATCGCCCAGAGCGTTCGGCTCGGGGCGGCCGCCTACCTGCACCAGCAGATCAAATGGGTCACCGTCGTCTTCATCGCGATCGCGATTTTGCTCGCGCTCGCCGCCTACCTCGGGTTGCAATCGGCGATGTTGCCATTCGCCTTCTTGTCAGGGGGCTTCTTCTCGGGCCTGGCCGGCTACTTCGGGATGAAGACGGCGACGTGGGCGAGCAGCCGCACCGCGGCGGGTGCGGCTAAGTCGCTCAACGAAGGGTTGCAGATCGCCTTCCGCAGCGGGGCGGTGATGGGGCTGACGGTCGTCGGCTTGGGGCTCCTCTTCATCTGCATTTGGTTCGTCATTATCTATTGGCTGATCCCGATGTTCGGCGGCGAAGGGGCGCGGCTCAGCATGTCGCAGATCTCGGTCGCGATGCTGTCGTTCGGGATGGGGGCCAGTGCCCAAGCGCTCTTCGCGCGGGTCGGCGGCGGGATCTTCACCAAGGCAGCGGACGTCGGCGCGGACCTGGTCGGCAAGGTCGAAAACAGCATGAAGGAAGATTCGCCCCAAAACCCGGCGACGATCGCCGATAACGTCGGCGACAACGTCGGCGACGTGGCGGGGATGGGGGCGGACCTTTACGAATCGTACATCGGCTCGATCCTCGCCGCCGCGGCGCTGGGGGCGGCGGCCTTCGCTTCGCAAGGCATCCTTCCCAACGGCCTCGATGCGGGGACCGCCCAGCTCCACGCGATGCTCCTGCCGATCGCGATCGCGGCGGCCGGGATCGTCCTGTCGATCATCGGCGTCTATGCCGTGAAGACGGGTGAGGACCTGTCGCAAAAGGCGCTGCTGGTCGCGCTGGCCAAAGGGGTCAACCTGTCGTCGGCCCTCGTGATCATCGCCTCGATCGTCCTGTCGTACATCCTGATGCCCAAGGTCGAAGGGACGTTGATCTTCGGGATCCCCGGGGTCGCCTTCAGCATCATCCTGGGGCTGGTCGCGGGCTGGCTGATCGGCAAGTGGACCGAATACTCGACGAGCGACGAATACAAGCCGACCAGGAATTTGGCGGGCCAGGCCCAGACCGGCCCCGCGACGATCATCATCAACGGGATCGCCGACGGGATGATCAGCACCTGGTTCCCGGTCGTCGTGATCTGCGCGGCGACGATCGCCGCCTTCGGCTTCGCCAACGGCGGACGGTTCCAAGACCTCGAATACTTCTCGCTGGGCCTGTATGGCGTCGGCATCGCCGCCGTCGGGATGCTCAGCACGCTCGGGATCACGCTGGCGACGGACGCCTATGGCCCGATCGCCGACAACGCGGGTGGGAACGCCGAAATGGCGGGGCTCGACCCGATCGTTCGCCAACGGACCGATGCCCTCGATAGCCTCGGCAACACGACCGCCGCGACCGGTAAGGGTTTCGCGATCGGCTCGGCGGCTCTCACCGCGCTGGCGCTATTGGCCGCCTACTTCGAGGGGGTCCGTGACGGTTTCGAAAGGTGGGGGAACGCCGCCGCGGTCGAAGTCGCCCAGGACGGGTTCCACGAAGTCGGCTCGCACTTCATCATCAACAAGCAGGGGGACAAGGTCGACAAATACCTCGTCTTCCACGACAACACCGACCGTCCGCAAGACGATTGGAGCAAGATCGAATTTTCGCAGGAATTCGTCGGCCGCGGCCGGATCCCCAACTCGGGGACCCGCGTCGTCTCGATCGATCGGGCGACGATCCATGACTTTTCGTATTACTACGACGCTTCGCTGCTCAACCCCCGCGTCCTCGTCGGGGCGTTCTTGGGGGCGATGAGCACCTTCGTCTTCTGTGCGCTGACGATGCAATCGGTCGGCCGCGCCGCCCAGGGGATGGTGATCGAAGTCCGCCGACAATTCCGCGAAAACCCGGGGATCCTCGACGGCAGCGTCAAACCGGACTACGAACGGCCGGTCGAACTGAGCACCCAGGCGGCCCAAAAAGAGATGATCCTGCCGAGCATGCTGGGGCTCCTCCTGCCGATCGCCGTCGGGCTGGTCCTGGGGGTTGGCGGCGTCATCGGGATGCTCGCCGGAAGCCTCACCTCGGGATTCTGCCTGGCGATCTTCATGAGCAACAGCGGCGGTTCGTGGGATAACGCCAAGAAATACATCGAGGCGGGGCACTACGAAGGGAAGGGGAGCGACGCCCACAAGGCCGCCGTCGTGGGCGACACCGTCGGCGACCCGTTCAAGGATACCAGCGGTCCGAGTCTGAATATTCTGATTAAACTGATGAGCACCGTCAGCGTGGTCGTCGCCGGACTGGTCGTTCGCTACAGTTTGGTTGCCCTCGGCTGGTTTTGACCTAAGTTCAAGGTAGGCCGTTTGCGGCAACTGTAACACGCCGGCGAAGCTGTCTGACGCCGGCATCCCACGCGACCAACCTCCTGACGAACCCGCCATGGCATCCGCCCCTCGCATCACCGGTATCCTGACCCCCAACATCACCCCGGTCGATATCGCGGGCCGGGTCGATGAAGACAAGTTGCGAGGTTATGTTGACTGGCTGATCGATCGCGGCGTCGATGGCCTTTATCCCAATGGCAGCACCGGCGAATTCGTCCGCTTCACCGCGGAAGAACGCCGGCGGATCGTCAAGGTGGTCGTCGAACAGACCCGCGGCCGCGTCCCGGTGCTGGCGGGGGCTGCCGAGGCGAACGCGAAGGAAACGATCGACGCCTGCAACGCCTATGGCGACCTCGGTTGCCGCGCGGTCGCGATCGTCGCGCCGTTCTATTACCGCCTCAGCAGCCAAGGGGTTTACGCCTACTTCCGCGAAATCGCCAACTCCGTCCGCGTCGACGTGACGCTTTACAACATCCCCCTGTTCGCCTCCCCGATCGACGTCGACACCGTCGTCCGCTTGGCGAGCGAATGCCCGCGGATCGTCGGGATCAAGGACAGCAGCGGCGACATCCCGAACATGATGCGAATGATCGCCGCGATCCGCCCGATGCGCGACGACTTCACCTTCCTCACCGGTTGGGACGCGGCGCTCGTCCCGATGCTGCTGGTCGGGGCTGATGGCGGGACCAACGCGACCAGTGGCGTCGTCCCCGAGCTGACCCGCGCCCTCCACCGCGCCACGATCGCCCGCGACATCGACAAGGCGATGCGGTTGCAGTACCAGCTCCTGCCCCTCTTCGACGCGATGCTCTCCTTGGGCGAATTCCCCGAAGGCTTCCGGGCCGGCGCCCGCTCCCGCGGCTGGGACCTGGGGCTGGGCCGCGTCCCCGTCTCGGAAGACCAGAAGCAACAGATCGCCTCGATGCAAAACCGCATCGACCACCTCGTCGCCGGCGTCCAAGGGGAATTCGGACCGACCTCCGGTCCCGCCAAATCGGCCGCCGAAACCTGCTCCCCTGAAGCGATCGACCTGATCGTCCGCCGCGTCCTGGCCCAGCTCCAAGGCTAACCGCCAATCCCAACTTTGCGGCATGACGCGGCTCGGTCGAACCATCGGCGGAGCCCCGGGTTCGAGACCGCGATCGACGCACGAGCGGAATAGCGGTCGTCCGGTCGGGGACTTTGGCCCTCATCCCGCCCTTTGCGATTACCCGCCATCGGGCACTCGACATCGGGGGTCCCGATCGAATACTCTGGCCCGCAGGGCAGGCGGAGCCCACGACTTTCCCCATCACTCGCAACCGGACGTCCCGAAGCTCAGGCGTCTCGCGGACGGTTAGCGAAGCTGCGGGCAGGCGTCATCGAGCCCTTCACGCTCGGTCAAGTCGTGACATTTACCGGGTCCTCGCCAGCGAGTTTTTTCGTGTCCGCTACCCCCGCCCCGATCCGCTTCGACGATTACGATACCCAAGGCTTCTTCGACGAATTGATCGAACCGGGCGGCCGCCCCCGCCCCGATGCCGCGCCGTTGGTCGAGGCGATCAATCGCCTCCCCCCGGGCGAGCTCCTCCGCCGCCAGGATGCTATCGAACGCTCGCTCCACCGCATGGGGATCACCTTCGCCGTCTATGGCGATTCGAGCGGCACCGAAAAGATCTTCCCGTTCGACATCGTCCCTCGTGTCGTGAGCTGGATGATGTGGCGTCACGTCGAGGCGGGGTTGAAGCAGCGGATCAAGGCGCTGAACCTGTTCATCAACGACGTCTACAACGACCAATCGATCCTGAAGGATGGCATCGTCCCGAGGGACCTGGTCGAAAACGCCTCGACCTACCTGAAACCCTGCATCGGGCTCCGCCCCCCCGGCGGCGTTTGGTGCCACGTCACCGGCACCGACCTGATCCGCGACCGCGACGGCGCCGTCTTCGTCCTCGAAGACAACCTCCGCTGCCCCTCCGGCGTCTCGTATGTACTGCAAAACCGCGCCGTGATGAAGCGGAATTACCCGCAGGTCTTCGCCACGTTCCAGGTCCGGCCCGTCAGCGATTACCCCGCGCGACTTTACGGCATGCTCCGCGACCTCGCCTCCGACCGCGTCGCCGACCCGACGGTCGTCGTGCTGACCCCCGGGATGTACAACTCGGCATATTACGAACACTCGTTCCTCGCCCACCAGATGGGCGTGGAACTCGTCGAAGGCCGCGACCTCTTCGTCCAAGACCACGTCGTTTACATGCGAACCACCGAAGGGCCCCAGCGCGTTGATGTGATCTACCGCCGGATCGATGACACGTTCATCGACCCCGCCGCCTTCCGACCCGATTCGGTCCTCGGCGTCGCCGGCCTGATGGAAGCCTACCGCCGCGGGAATGTCGCCCTCGCCAACGCCCCGGGGACGGGGGTCGCTGATGACAAGGTCGTCTACGCCTATGTCCCCGAAATGATCCGTTACTACCTCAACGAACAGGCGATCCTCCCGAACGTCCCGACCTACATCTGCCAACGCGACGAGGACCGCAAATACGTCTTGGCCCACCTCGACGAATTGGTCGTCAAACCGGCCGGCGAATCGGGGGGATACGGGATGCTGATCGGCCCCCACGCGACCCCGGAACAGCGGGCCGAATTCGCCGACAAGATCCGCAACGACCCCCGCAACTTCATCGCCCAGCCAACCCTTTCGCTCTCCCGCATGCCGACGCTGATCGATGGGAAACTCGAAGGACGCCACGTCGACCTTCGCCCTTACATCCTGCATGGCAAGAAGAGCATCTGGGTCCTCCCCGGCGGCCTGACCCGCGTCGCCCTCCGCAAAGGGTCGCTGGTCGTCAATTCGTCCCAAGGGGGCGGCAGCAAAGATACCTGGGTCGCCACCGAACCCGGACTCGCCGACATCGATTCCCACCACAGCAGCTAATCCCGGCTCGCCATCCCCTCGATTCGCACCCCTTCACCCGCAAGCCAGCGTCACGACCGATCATGCTTTCCCGCGTCGCCGAATCGATCTACTGGATGGCCCGCTACGTCGAGCGCGCCGAAAACACCGCCCGCTTCGTCGAAGTGACGCTGAACCTTGTCCTCGACCAACCGGCCGGGGCCGACCAATCGTGGCGACCGCTGATCAACGCGACCGGCGATAACGCCGCCTTCGACGCCTCGTACCAGACCGCCAATGCCGAATCGGTGACCCGCTTCCTCGCCTTCGATAGGGATTACGCCAACTCGGTGCTGACCACCCTCCGGCTCGCCCGCGAAAACGCCCGCTCGATCCGCGAATCGCTCTCCTCCGAAGCCTTCGAACAGATCAACACCCTCTATCACTTCGTCGACAAGGCGGCCCGCTCCAACACACAGCTCGATTCGCCGAACGAATTCTTCGATTCGATCCGCAGCCATTGCCACCTGCTGACCGGCATCCTCGACGCGACCATGTCCCATAACCAGGCATGGCACTTCGCCAACATGGGCCGACTCCTGGAACGGGCCGACAAGACCTCCCGCATCCTCGACGTCAAATACTTCACCCTGACGTCGTCGGCCGATTCCGTCGGCTCCGCCCAAGACGAACTCCAATGGTCGACCCTACTCTTTTCGATCAGCGGCTTCGAGGCCTATCGCCGCGAACACCACATGATCCGCAGCGACAAGGTCGTCGAGTTCTTCCTGCTCCACCCGCAATTCCCACGCTCCGTCCTCTTCTGCATCGAAAACACGGAGCATTCGCTCGCCGCACTCCGCGGCAAATCGACCGATCGACGCCACGCCGAACCGGCCCAGCGGGTCGCTGACCTCGTCGCCCGCCTCCGCCAATCCGATGCCTGCAATATCCTGGCCTACGGGTTGCACCCGTTTGTCGATTCGATCCAGTGCGACATCAACCGGATCGGTGATACCATTTCCGAGTCCTACTTCCGCTGACCAACAACGGGCTGACCAACAGGACGCAGTCCGAACAGCATCGGCCGAACCGGACGGCCGCGACCTGATCGCTCGCGCGGACCTTCCTTGCGTCCCTTCGCCCCCAATCGCCAAACCCCCAATCGCCAAACCCCCAATCGCCAAACCCTTGATGCCCCCGACCCCGCACCCCACCCCCGACACCCTGCGGGGCCTAATTGTCCGCACCCCCGCCAAGTTGAACCTCTTCCTCGAACTCCACGGCAAACGCCCCGACGGCTATCACGAGCTCGAGACGGTCATGGTCCCCGTCAGCCGTTTCGATACCCTCCATGTCCGCGCGACCGCCGAGCATGACGAGGTTCGGTTGCGTTCCCGCTGGCTCCCCTCACCCGCACATTGGTCGCGAGCGCTCGGCGACGCGGCCGGACCACTGCTGTCGATCGCCGATGATTCGACGAACCTGATCCACCTGGGCGCTTCGGCCGCCAAACAGCTTTTCCAATTTCCCTGGGGGATCGAAATCACCGCCGGCAAACGGATCCCTGCCGGGGCGGGGATGGGGGGGGCGAGCAGCGACGCGGCGGCGGCCATCCTCGCCGTCGCGACCCTCGCTGGAATCAACCGTGCTGACCCGCGGTTGGCCGAAATCGCCGCGTCGATCGGCAGCGACGTCCCCTTTTTTCTCGGTGATCACCCCCCAATCGCCCGATTTTCCGCGGCACTGGCGACCGGCCGCGGCGAACGGCTCCGACCGATCGCGATCCCCGATCGCCTCTGGTTCGTCGTCGCCTTCCCCCGCGGCGGGCTCTCGACCGCCAAGGTCTACGCCGCCTGCCAAATCCCGGATCAACCCGTCCCGGTCAAGAATTTTCTCGCCGCGTTGACAGCGGGCTCCGCGGGTGCATTACACTCGTTGCTGTTGAATCGATTGTCGCAACCGGCCCGAAACCTTTCACCCCTTGTCGGTGACCTCCTCTCGCTCATGGAACAAAGCGGCTTGACCCCTGCCATGATGACCGGCAGCGGGTCGGCATGCTTCGCCTTGTGCGAGAGTCGCGAGGATGCACGGCAAAAAGGCGAGACGCTTCGGAAGGCTTGGTCGCGTCGCCCCGATCGCGGGATCGTGATGGTCCTGTCGAGCGTTTCGCGCCGACCCGCCTTGCGCCAGATCCCGGCGATCGGTCCCGCCGTCGGCTGATCGCCGCTGATGCCACCAAGGGTCCTCCAACATCCCCCCGGCCGCGTCGGCGATCGATCGACACACTTTTCCGATGAAAGCGCGGTCCTGCCACGTTCGGCGGCGTCCGCGAGTGCGCCGAGATCATTCGCCTTGTCAAAGATAAACGAGAGCCACAGCGGGTCAGGCTGAGGGACGTGATGCAGCCCGATACGCTCTGCGGTGAGGGAGACGCGAACCGTGGAAGTGACCGAAGTTCGAATCAAGCTCATGGAGGGGAGCGAGGATCGCCTACGGGCGTTCTGTAGCATTACCCTCGATCATTGCTTCGTCATCCGTGACCTCAAGATCATCGATGGCGCCAGCGGCCCCTTCGTCGCGATGCCCAGCCGCAAGCTGTCGTCGCACTGCTACCGCTGCCACTACAAAAACCACCTCCGTGCGGCGTTCTGCAACCAATGCGGCACCAAACTAAAGGTCCCGCACCCCTCCGAATCGCCCCAAAAACTCTATGCCGACGTCGCCCACCCGGTGAATAGCGAATGCCGAGAACGGATCTCAGCCGCCGTCCTTACCGAATTCGAAAACGAATTGGCCCGATCCGCTGAGCCGGGGTACCGATCGCGCTACGACGATGAATTCGAAGCGATCTCCGAATCGACTGACGACTTTTTCGATTTCGGTGGCTACGGCAAAGTGGCCAGCAAACCGCCAACCGAACCGCCTCCCGCACCCGACCCCGGAACCAACCACCGCCCCGCCAATCACCGACCCGCCGATCGCCGCCTCCCCCCCGAAACGACTCCCCCACCCCAAGCCCACCGCGAAACACACCGCGAAACACACCGCGAAACACACCGCGAAACACACCGCGAAACAAATCGCGAACCACACCGCGAACTCAATCGAGAATCTCAGCGAGACACCCGACCCGCCCCACCGGCATCTTCTGTCGTACCGCCGCACCCCACATCGCCACGTTCGACATCCGGCGAAAGCTCACCCGGTCCGGCAACACGCCCCGCGGCGAATCCCCTCTCATCCGAACCGACCCCGCATCGCGACCCTCCGAAACCGCCGACATCGCGCGGCGAATCTCCGGCATCGATCCGGACGGCCGACATCCCCACCTCCAACCGCCCCTCACCACGCCCCACCGACGGCTTCGGCGCCGGCATCTTCGACTGAATCGCTGCGGATCGGCTCTTGCGCTACAGCAAAAGGGCGAGAAGGTTCTTCATCGCTTCGTCACCGTAGTAGCAACAACAAGCCCCTGCGGCCTGATGCGGCAAAGTATTGCAAAACGTTTTGGGCCAATTCCACCTTCGGGATCGTTGGTTTCATTTTCGCGTGGCGGGCCCTTTCAGATGACGATCGATGATCGACGACGTGGCTGTTTGATCGG
>JBEIRZ010000006.1:0-41658 GCA_040375695.1 Planctomycetaceae bacterium | reverse complement strand
GCGCTTCGACGCCGCGGCGTTTGGCTTCGGCGAGCATCATCGCGTAGGGGTCGACGCCGGCGTCGAAGAAGCGTTTGAGGTTTTCGAAGCGTTGGCGTTCGGAGGGTGGCCATTGGGCGCGTTGCTGGTCGGTCGAGAGGGTCCCCCGCATCGTGCCGACTTGGGTCGGGAAATACATCGCTTGGGCGTTGACGCAGACCAACACGGTGTCGACGCGGCTGTTGTCGTAGGCGACCTCTTCGATCAGCCGTTTGACATCGTCGGCATCGACGGCGACGGGCCCTTTGGAATTCGCCTTGGTCGTCAGGCACGAATCGCCATCGAAGTTGTAGAGGACGCGGCGTGAGCGGAGGTGTCGGTCGGCGAAGTCGAGGTAATGCCGCCAGTCCTCGGGGGTGATCTCGTGGTCGCCGGCACGGATGTGGTAGCCGACCGTTTGGCCGACCGACTTGCCGATGGTGGGGAGTTCGTCGACACCGACACCGGAGCGGCCGAAGAGTTCGAAGGCGGGACCGGCGTGACGAGCGGCGAGGAATTCGCCCAGCGGGTCGGCCCAGCGATCCTGTTGGGCGCTGGCGACGTAGACCGGCCGGGGAGCGATGGCGGCTATCAGCAGGTGGGCATCGACCGGGAGGGATGCGACGTCATCGCCGAACCGCTGGTAATTGCGGCAGTACCAGATCCCTGAAAGGTCGAAAGAGGCTTTGACGGTTTCGCCGAAATTGCGGCGGGCGAGCGAAGCGCCCCCTTGGCCGGAGTTGTTCGACACGGCCAGCGCGAAGCGTTCGTCTTGGGCCGCGGCCCAGAGCGCGGTTTTGCCGGTCCGCGAGTGGCCGAAGACGGCGACGCGTTTGGGATCGACCTGGCCATCGGACTGCAGGTAATCGAGCGCGCGGCTCAGGCCCCATGCCCAGGCGGAGATCGATCCCCATTGGTTGGGCGCGATCTCGGTGCGATTCGCTTGCCGCATCGCGAAGTGTCGAACGCCCGTTTCCCAACCGGCTTGGGTGAACCTGCAACCCGAGCCGTGGCGATCGAGCTCGATGTCGCCGCCGTGAAACGACGCGACGGCGTAACCGCGGCGGAGCAGGATTTCGAGCGGCCAGCGATGGGCGTGTTCGCCGCGTTCGCAGAAGGCGTTTCGTGAAGGGGTGATCGTCGGGTCGGGATCGACCCCTTGGTTGCCGTAATTGAGCCCCAGGAAAACCGGGCTTGGGGTGCGGGCGTGGTTGGGGACGTAAAGCAGCAGGTCGATGAACGGGGCGTCGGCCGATTCGAAGAGGCGGACGCGGACTTCTTTGCGGGTCGCCAAACCGTCGAGCGATCGCGGGTCGATCGTCCGTACGTCGAAGGCGAGCGAAGACTTCAGGTCGGGAACGACGCCATAAACCTGTTCGGCGAAGGCCTTAAGGATCTCGGGGCGTCGGACGTCACGCCAAGTCGCGGCATCGTTCACCGCTTGGCCGTCGAAGGTCACCAGCGGGTCGGGGAGCGTGTAGGGGACGACCTTCGATTCGTCGTAATTCGTATCGGGAGGCTCTTGGGCCGCGAGGGGCGTGCAGAGGATCAGTATCCAGGACAAGCCTAGTGTTTTGAGCGTGACTTGTGTCGCGTGAGGCGGTGTCGGTCGGGATGAGGTGAAGATCGGTTCGCTCACGGGAAGGCTCGCACGGGATCAATCGCAGGGGGCGGATCGCAAAGAGGGGGTATGCTGGCGGGGGGCTGTTCAGGCGGGAGTATTTTGGAGTAGGCAGAAGGTCATCGTTGCGGCAGACGCGGGTCGAGCCGAGGCTGGGGGATTGGACGGGATGAACTTCTGTCCGATATCGTAGCAGAAGTGTCGGCGTTTTTCCTGAGATGGAACGATCCGTGATCGTTTCCTGAGATGGAACGATCCGTGATCGTTTCCTGAGATGGAACGATCCGTGATCGGGGGGCCGGCGCTCGGGCGACAGTAACTTTGATCGATGGAGAGAAACTGATGATGGGCCGCTGGCGAGTATTGTCCGCGACGAGGCGGTTTGTTGGGACCGTCGCATGGATCGTTGCGTCGGGTTCATTGGCGGCAGAAGGTCAAGGGACGAAGCCGCCGCAGCGATTCGAGTTTGTGGCTCGGGCCAGCGAGATCGACCCCCAGGCCCAAGGGCATCCGGAGATCGATTTCGATTTGGTCGACGCGAAGGGGAAGCCGCAGGATTTGCAGCACGCGATGGTCGACACGCGGGTCGGGTCGCGAGGCGAGTTGGTGATTTGGTTGATGGGGCACAACCAGGGTTTGTTCGAGCGGGTGACGGGGTATGGGTTGCACGCGATCCAGCCGCATTACGCGAATCGCTGGTTCGGGAAGCTCGCGGCGAAGGATCGTGACGACGGCCAGACGTTGGGGAAGATCCGGTTGGAAGCGGCCACCGGCGAGGACCATTCGCCGCTGGTCGAGATCCCCAAGGCGGACGGGATGAAGCAGCGGTGTGTCGCGTTTGTGCGGTGGCTAGATCGCGAGAACCCGGAGGGAGCGTGGGGCCAATTTTTGGCCGAAGGTGGGGACGACCTGAAATGGGAACGCGTGATCGTCGCGGGGATTTCGCACGGGTCGACGACCGCGGCGCGGTTCGCCAAGCACCAGCGGGTCGGTCGGGTCGTGATGTTTTCGGGGCCGCGAGACCAGTACGAGGGTTGGCAAGGGTTCGCATCGGCGACCCCTGCTAATCGGTACTTCGGTTTCACGCATGTCCTGGATGGGGGTTGGACGGGGGACCATTATTGCCGGTCTTGGCTGATGCTCGGTCTGGCGAAGTATGGGCCGATCGTCGATGTCGACTTGGTGCCGCCGCCGTATGGCGGATCGCGGAGGTTGATCACGCGGTTTGATGTCGGGGGTGATGCGGACCGGGCGCACAACATGGTCGTCCCGGGCCGAACCGCCGGCAAGGACGCGACGGGGGGCTTGGTCCACGAGGCGGTGTGGCGATACCTCTTCACGCACGACGTGGGGCAAGTGGGTGAGCCGGTCCCGGCGGAGCCCGATTGTCGAACGGAATTAACGCCGCGTTGATCGGGAGGGGATCAGAGAAGGTGCCCCGTTTTTGTCCCGCTCGTGCAACCTTTTGGCCTGAAATCGGCCTTTTTTTCGATTGGAATGACGATTGCGTCGAGTTTGCGGGTTGGAACGGTCGTGTTGGGGTTAGCGGCGGCTGGAGATCCGATAACGGGTGTGTAACGATCGCGTCGTGCCACCGCCCCCGCATCTGACTGTCGGGGTCGGCTGGGGGTGTGGGTGGGGCGACGATCGGGAGAGGTGCCGGCGGAGTTGACGGCGTCCTGGGCGATCACGATGGCACAAGGAGGCGGGTGATGAGAGGGATTCGAAAGCGGGCGTTCGGTTTGGCGGCGCTTGGGATCGTCGCCGTTGGTGGGGCTGCGGTCGATGGGGTTGCGTGGGGGCAAGAGTTGTTGCCCGATTTCGATCGGGCGGCTTTGGCCTGTGACGCGATCGACGCGGGGGATGCGGGATTGGCGTGTGACGCGATGGGCACAACCGATGGGGCTTACGATGGGGCTTACGATGGGGATCACGGGGCGTCTGGCGGCGGGGGATGGTTATCGCAGGACAAGATGTTGGGGGATTGGCTGGGGTTGCGGGGCAAGCTCGCCGAGCACGGGATCACCTACGACATTTATGCGACGCAGTTCTATCAGGGGATGGCGGCCGGGGGGCGGGAGAACGGTTGGCCCTATGGTGGTAAGTTCGACACGCTGGTCAATTTGGACGGGGAGAAGTTCGGGTTGCAGCGGGGGTTCTTCGTCAACATGCATGTCGAGAGCCGGTTAGGAAAAAGCATCAACGAGATCGACGGGGCGCTGTTGCCGTCGAACATCGCGATGCAGTTTCCGGAGGGGGACGAGAACATCACGGCGATCACCGGTTTGAAATTCACGCAGGCGCTTAGCCCCAACTTCGCTGTGTTTGCTGGGAAGATCAACACGCTGGACGAATACGCGTTGCGTTACGCGGGCGGGCCGGGGTTGGGCGGGTTCATGAATTCGTCGCTCGTCTTCAACCCGATCTTGGCGCGGACGGTACCGTACGGCGCGGCCGGGGTGGGATTCGCGGTGCTGAGCGATTTGGAGCCGGTCTTTGCCTTTTCGGTGCTTGACCCGCAGGAGCGGGCGGCGGACGGGCTCAATGACCTGTACCAGCGGGGGACGGTGTTGTTGGCCGACGTGATCCTGCGGCCGGAGTTTGGTGGCCGGCGGGGGATTTATAATTTTGGCGGAAGTTACAGCAACGCCGATTACACGTCGATCGACCCGTCGTTATGGTTGAATCTGCCCCCGGGCCCGATCATGGCGCCGACGGAAGTCGGGTCATGGTGTTTGTACTCCAACATCTATCAGGCGTTATTCACCAGTTCGCGTGACGCTTCGAAGTCATGGGGGTTGTTCGGACAGTATGGGATTTCGGACGGGAACCCGAACCCGATCGACTTCACCGCGAGCATTGGTGTGGGCGGGGCGAGTTTGGTGTCAGGCCGGGAGAACGACCGGTTCGGTGCGGGGTTCTTTTATGTCGGGCTGAGCAACAACTTCAAGCAGTTGATGTCGGTCACGCCGTATGACCAGGACGACGAGTACGGTTTCGAGACGTTCTACAATTACGCGTTGACACCGTGGGCGAGGTTGACCGGCGACGTGCAGTTCGTCGACCCGAGCACGCGGCAGTATGGATCATCGATCATCCCCGGCTTGCGGTTGCAAGCGATCTTTTGATGGGGTGCGCAGGTCATGAGGTGCGCAGGTCACGTGTCGGCGGCGGTTGGTCCGCCGACACGTGAGTGGCAAGTCGGGATGCGGGTCACTTCCCGGTCGCGCCGGCCTCGATCATCTTTTGGATCTTTTCGAGGTTGAATGAGCCGGGGGATTGGCTCGGCGGGTAGTTTCGCATCGACATTAGGAACTTGCCGGCGATCTGTTGCATCGGGACGACCACGAAGGGTCGGTCGAGGAACCAATCGTTGTAGGTGTTCGCGTTGTGCTGTGCCCTTTCGAAGGGGTCGCGGCGGAGGTGGAACAGGAGCGGGACGCGGAGTTCGGTGAAGGGTTCGCGCCAGACGCCGAAGGCTTCGCCGCGGTTTTCGAGGAAGACGGCTTTCCAGTCGTCGACCCGCATGGCGACGATTTGGCCGTCGTCGTTGACATAGATAAATTCGCGGCGTGGCGACTTATCGACCTCGCCTTTGAGGTAGGAGAGGATGTTGTAGCCGTCGATGTAATTGCGAAAGCGGCGGCCGTTGAGATCGACCCCGCCGCGGAGGCGTTCGACGATCGTGTCGTCACCGGCGGCGGCGGCGAAGGTCGGCAACCAGTCTTCGTGCGAGACGATGCCGTTGAGGGTTTCGCCGGAGGGGAATTTTTTCGGCCAGCGGATGAAGGCGGGGACGCGGTAGGCGCCTTCCCAGTTCGAATTCTTTTCGCTGCGGAACGGCGTGGTGCCGGCATCGGGCCAGGTGTTGTAGTGCGGGCCGTTGTCGGTCGAGTAGAAGACGATCGTGTCTTCGGCCAGCTTGAGGTCATCCAGCAGTTTCAGCAGTTCGCCGACGTGGCGGTCATGTTCGACCATCCCGTCGCTGTAATCGTCTTGTCCCGAAATGCCGCGGTTCGCTTCTTTGACGTGGGTGCGGAAGTGCATGCGGGTGGCGTTCCACCAGCAGAAGAAGGGTTTGCCGGCGGTGTTTTGGCGGGTGATGAAATCTTTGGCGGCGGCGAGCGTCTCTTCGTCGATCGTCTCCATCCGTTTTTTGGTCAGCGGCCCGGTGTTTTCGATCTTTTGGGAAATGCGGCCATCGGCGACGCACTTCAGCACGCCGCGGGGGCCGTATTGTTCCAGGAACGTCTTGCCGTTGGGCAGGAGCATTTCACGCGGGTAGTCCCTGTTCTCGGGTTCTTCCTCGGCGTTGAGGTGATAAAGGTTGCCGAAGAATTCGTCGAAGCCGTGCATCGTCGGGAGGTGTTCGTCGCGATCCCCTTGGTGGTTCTTGCCGAACTGGCCGGTCGAGTAACCGAGGCTCTTCATCACGGTTGCGATCGTAACATCGGTTTTTTGCCAACCCTCGCGAGCGCCGGGGAGACCGACTTTCGTCATCCCGGTACGGACGGGGACGTTGCCCCCCAAGAAAGCGGCCCGCCCCGCGGTGCAGCTCTGTTGCCCGTAGTAATCGGTAAAGGCGAGACCTTCTTTAGCGATGCGGTCGATGTTGGGGGTGCGGTAACCCATCATGCCACGGTTGTTGTGGCTGATGTTCCAGGTCCCGATGTCGTCACCCCAGATGACGAGGATGTTCGGCTTTTTCTGTTGTGCCGAGGCGGTGGTGGTGCAGAGGGTCAACAGGCCGCAAATCGCGGCGGCGAGGGGTGGCAGCGAGTGCCAGCGCTGGCGATGAAACATGGTTCGGCAAGTCCTTTCCGAGTTGTGAGGTTTCGAAAGAGCGGCTACGGGGAGAAGGGTCTGTGACTGGGCCCCTAGCGAAGGGGCAAAAGACCGAACACAAAATAATCGATTTGACGATTCTGAAGGAGTCGGTTCGTTTGGTAGTGTCCCTGGTCGAGGGGTGGCAACGCCCGCTGATGGACGGAAAGTGTCAATAAATCATGACAGAAAAACGCAACTTCAAGCCAACCTGATCGCTTTCAGCTTGATCTTGCGAAAGAAAGGACTGAGAATGCAACCTACAAACGAAACTTTTTTCGTATGTGGTCTCCTCGAATTTCTGTTTGCGACGACCGGCTGCCGAGGGTCCTTCGAATGAAGGGGTATCGGGAAGGAAGCGGGTGATTGCGGGCCGATTTGGGCAGGGAGGCAAGGAACCAAACCCAGCAGAAGGGCGAGAACGCCGAGGACATGGACATATCAAGCGATCAGATCCGGGACGAGTTGGCAAAGATCCTTGCGTGGGATGATTTTGCGGCTGCCCCTCGGATGAGCCTAGTCCTCGAATACATCGTCAGTGAGGCGATTGGGGGGCGTCGGGAGGGGATCCGCGAGCGGACGATTGCGGTGGAAGCGCTCGGCAAGGGGCAAGACTTTGATCCGTTGGTCGATCCGATCGTACGGGTTTTGGCCGGGAAGTTACGTCGCTCGCTTCAGCATTATTACTACGAGCAGGGAGAGAATTCCCGGTTGCGGATCAGCGTCCCGAAAGGGGGTTATCGGCCGGAGTTCGCGTGGCAATCGCCAGCGGCTTCGGTGGTGTCGGAGGTTCGCGGCAGGTCGCGTTTGCCGGCGGTGGCCGGGGCGACCGCGGGGGCGTCGACGAAGTTAATGCGGCCGATTTTGGCGGTGGCGCCGCTCGTGACGTTCACCCATGGCGAGCGGGAGCGTTTTTTGGCCGATTCGGTGGCACAGGATTTGGCGATCAAGTTGAGCCGGATCGGGTGGATCGAAGTCGTCGATTATTTGCGGGCCCGCAACCGGTTGATGTCTGACAAGGAGCCGTTGCAAGTCGCGCAGGAATTGAACGCCGATTACCTGTTGACCGGTTCGATCCGGGGAGGGGATCGTTTCGCGCGGGTAACGGTGCAACTGGTGAACGCGTCAAGCGGGACGATCGTGTGGGCGGAGATCTTTGACATCGATTGGGAGTCGGGGGTCACCGGGTCGGAGCTTTACGACGACATCGTGAACCGGATTCGGCAAAAGGTTGGCGACCTGTTCGGGGTGTTGAGCCAGGTCATGTGGGCGCAGGTGAAGAGCAAGCCGCTTCGGGAATTGTCTGATTTAGAGGCGGTACTGCACGTTTTCCAATATTTGATGCACCTCGATCAGCGGATGTTCGGCAAGGCGGTGCATGCGGCGGAGCAGGCGCTCAAGGCGAACCCGAATTTTGCCTGGGCCTGGGCCGGGAGGGCGCAGCTTCACTTGGCCGAGTATTGTTTTTCGGCCTCTCCCGACGAGCGGGATCTCTGTGCGTCCGCGACTGATTGTTTGCGAAACGCGATGAACGCCGACCCGGCGTGTGCCTACGCGCATCTCGTTTCGGGGATGTCGTTGCTGATGCAGGGGCGGATCGACGAGATGGTTGCCGCTTCGCAGAAGGCGATCGATTTGGCGGAAGGGGCTCCTGCCGAAGTCGGATCGGCTGGGGTGGTCCTGTCGATGGCGGGCGGGGAACCGGATGGCCAGTGTCATATCGACCAATCGTTGTCGATCAACCCGCGTTTGCCCGGTTATGTCCGGTACGGGACGGTCGTGAACAATCTACGCGCAGGCGCGTATAGCGTTGGGCTGCGAGAATGTGGACAATTCTCAATGCCGAATTGTTTCTGGGACCCGATGCTCCGTACGGCGATGCTGGTGCGAACGGGGGAATCGGAGGCCGCGAGGGTCGAATGGTCACGTGCGGTCACGTGCCAGCCGCAATTGGCAGAGCGGCCGAGGGAGTTTATCGGCAGGGTGATCCGGGACCGTCGGGTTTTGGATGATTTGGCCGATGCGGTTTGTTCGATCAACGCCCATTGATCGATCGGTCGGATCGATGACGCGGCTGGTGTGTTGGCGTATGTTGCGGACGTTCGAAAGTCGGATTCGTCGGAGTTGATCGTACCCACCATGATCGATATTCAGTTGCACGAAGATCAAAGGCCGGACGGGGACGAAATACGGCGACGGGCCGTTTCGGCGGGAGGTTTGCCGGTAGTGGCCGTGATGCCGTTGTGGGTGGTGGGTGATTCGGAGCGAGAGCGTTCGCTGGCCGATTCGATCGCTCAGGATTTGGCGATCCATTTATGTCGTGTCGGTTGGGTCAGGGTGATCGATTATTTGGCGACTCGGTCCCGTCCCGTTTCGGCCCTCAACCCGCTCGACGCGGCCGTTCGCTTAGGGGCCGATTTCGCGATCACGGGATCGATCCGAAAGGTGGGGAACGAGACGCTGGTCAAGTTGCAGGTCCTGTGCATCCCTGCGGGGGCGATCGTCTGGGCCGACCGATTTAAGCTCGGGTCGGAAGCCGAATCGATCAGCGATCAGGACGACATCGTCTCGGGGGTGTGCGGAAGGGTGGCCGATTTCATCGCGGTCCTTGGCCAGACGTTGGGTCCAAAGGCGGTCGGCAAGCCTTGGCAACAGACGTCGATCCTGGCCAGCGTCAGCCGGTTTTATGATTACCTTCACCGGTTCGACGACGAGGGTTTTCGTGCCGCGTTGGCGGCCTGCGAACAGGCGGTGAAGCGGGACCCGCAGTTCGGTTGGGGTTGGGGGGCGCTGTCGTTTTTGCATGTCGTGCAGTATGGCCATGTGAATCGTGCGCAGACCCATGACCCAGAGGAGGTCGTCGGCCCGATGTTGAAGCGGGCGCTGGCGATCGACCCTTCGAACCCGTTCGCGGAGTGGACGATCGGCTTTTGGGGGATCTCGTCGGGTCGATTTGACGAGACGAACGAGGCGGCGGAGCGGGTGATTGCCAATCCCCAGGCCGCCCCTGGTGAAGTGGGTGCGGCGGGGACGATGCTGGCCTTCATCGGCGATAAGAATCGCGGATTGGAATTGACCGCTAACGTGTTGACGATCAACCCGCGGGTCCCCGGTTTCATCCGTTGGGGTCACGTGATCAAGCAATTGGTCCGGGGCGATTACGAGGGGGCGGTGGCCCATTCGCGGCTCTTCACGATGCCGAATTGTTATGTCGAGTCGCTGTTGCGATCGACGATCGCGGTCCGGATGGGCGACCGGGAGGGTGCCCGGCAGTGGCTCGACAGGGCGATGAAGCTTCGGCCTGAATTGGTCAGCAAGCCGAAGTTCGTTTTGGGTCGGGTCTTCGTGATCAATGAAGAGCGAGATTTTCTGCTTGATAGCATGCGGCTGACGGGCTTCGCGGCGACCGGCGTTTGAAGCTGTGGTGGGGCAAAAGTCTAGCTTGGGTCGCGTTTCCCCGCTTCGGCACGTTTCGCCTCTTCGGACCGCCGGCGGTCGTAATAGGTTTTTTGGGCGTTGCTGATCACGACCAGGAAATGTCGGATCGCCGGTTGGACGCGGGGGATCAGTCGCACGGATCGGTGTTCGTTGGCCGCGCGATCGTTCGTTGGTGAGGGGGGTGTGCCGACCCAGCCAGCGGTCAATTCGAGAGCGATCGTCGATGCGGGGATCTTGCCGAGCGGGTCGGAGAAGGTCAGGTAGGCGATGCGGCTGTCACCCGATCGGAGCGATTCGATCGTTTTGTCGGAGCGGGTTTCCCAGTCGTAGTGCCGCTCGTCGAGGATGGCGTGACGGAGGTGGCCGAGGCCGGGGACACCGGTGAGGTCGATCTCTTTGGTTTGGGGTTCGGGGGGTGAGGCGGACCCGGGGTCGGATGCCTCGGCGGTTTTCTGCACCGTTTCGGATAACCCGGTCGTTTCGGACAACTCGGCCGTTTCGGACAACTCGGGCGTTTCGGTCAACGTTGGCGTCGGCAAGTTTTCGGGTGCGGGGAGCCCGACCGGTTCGAGCCGGAGGGTAACACGGGGGCCGAGTTGCATGGCGCGGATGGCATCGGCTCCCCAGAATGCCGTGGTTTTTTCGAGGCGGGTGCGTCGGGCCCAGACCCCGGCGACGGCGCCGAGGATCCCCAGGACGCCGATCGCGATCCCGGCCAGGACGGCCCGTCGGGTGATCGGGATTTTGGGGTGGTCGACCCAATCGGCCGGCAAACCGTCGGCGCGGGGTGATCGGGGCGTGTCGGGGCGGATCGGATCGGCCGGTGGGGGCGACGGATCGGCGGGCGTGGTGGCTTCGGGCGGGGTGGGACTTGAGTGGTCGATCATATGGCGTTAGAGATAGCGATTCGAAAAACCCGTTGTCCCCAGCGCCGTTGCCTTTGGCGGTGGGGGCCGGTGAGGATGTCGGTCGAGCCGTGGGGTATCGCCCGACGGGATGGAACCGGAACCCTTGCAACCCGAGCCGATGTCTTGAATCGACCTGATCATCAGACCGACCAAACAAGGATAACGCAACGTCCAGCCGGTGAGGTTTGGGTGGAATTGGGGAGTCGCGGTTATCCGATCGTGATCACCAGGGATGATTGGGGGTCGCTTGGGGGGCGGATCAAGCAGAAGCTCCCGGATCTGACGCACGCTTTGGTCGTTTGCGACGCGGCGGTGCGGCCGAGGTGGGGGGATGGGTTGTGTGAAGGCTTGCGTTCGGCTGGGGTGGGACGATGTGACATGTTCGAAGTCCCCAGCGGCGAGCCGAGCAAGTCGATCGAGATGCTGGGGCGTTTGTGGGATTGGATGCTCGCTAGCAACGCCGACCGGCGCGGGGTGGTGATCGCGATTGGCGGGGGTGTGGTCGGCGATTTGGCCGGTTTCGCGGCGGCGAGTTTTGCCCGAGGGGTGCGGTTGGTGCAGGTGCCGACGACACTTTTGTCGATGGTCGACAGCAGCGTCGGGGGGAAGACGGGGATCAACCTCGAAGGTGGCAAGAACATGGTCGGGGCGTTTTGGCAACCGTCGCTGGTGTTGATCGACACGGCGACGCTGGGGACGCTTGGCCAACGCGACTATCGCGGCGGGCTAGCCGAAGTGATCAAGTATGGGGTGATCGAGGACGCGGCCTTTTTCGAGTGGTTGGAGCGGCATGTCGAGCGACTGGACGCCCGCGAGCACGAGGTCGTCGCGGAGGCGATCCGCCATTGTTGTCGGATCAAGGCGGCGGTCGTGGCGGACGACGAGCGTGAGACATCGGGCCGCCGCGCGATCCTGAATTACGGCCACACCTTCGGGCACGCGATCGAAGCGACGGCGGGTTATGGGACGTTCACGCACGGGGAGGCGGTCGCGATCGGCATGTCGATGGCGGCGCGGCTGGCGAGGTCGTTGGGGCGGGTCGACGATGCCTTTGTCGTGCGGCAGGACGCGTTGATCATCGGCTGCGGCTTGCCGACCCGTTGGGAGGGAGCGGATCCGTCGGAGATGATCCCGGTGATGCGGAAAGACAAGAAGGTCGCCCATGCGGCCTTGCGTCTGATCCTTCCGACCCGGTTGGGTCACGTCGAACTGGTCCCGTGCGAGGATATCGATCGGATCACGCGGGCGATCGAGGCCTGTCGGTGATTTGCCCTGTCGGTGGCTCGGGCCTGTTGGTCGCACGGGCCTGTTGGTCGCAACTGCTTGGCGGTCGGTGGGATCAGTTGACGACGGAGGTGAGGTCGAGCCAATCGCTTTGCAGCGGCAGCGGTTGGCCGGCGGGGGTTTGGGCGAGTCGGTTCATCGCGGCGGGGCGGATCATTTGCAGCGAAGCCGATTCGGGGCGTTTGGGCCAGGGCCCTTTGGGTTGTGGCGTTTCTGGCGGTTGTAGCGGTTCTGGGGTGGTGATCCCGGAAGCTGCGAGCCGGCGACGGATCGGGACGCTGGGTGGGGTTGTCGTGGAGTGGGCGCGGGCAGCGACGATCGATTCGTCGGAAGCGAGTTGATAGAGCCGACGGAGGTCTTCGATCCGGATCGGCCCGTTGTCCTCTTGGATGAAGACGATCGACCCGCGGGCCATCGAGAAGCCGGTTTGACCGGCGGCCTCGAGTCCCCGCGGTTGTTCGAGGCGGTGGACGTGAACCTGGGGGAAGCAGGTCCGGATTTCGTCGAGCAATTCCGGGGTCATGTCGTTGCTTGCGTCGTCGATGATGACGATTTCGCAGCACTCATCCGACAAGTCGCTCAGCGCGTCAAGGATCCGTTGGACCTCATCGATGATGCGGTCTTCGGCGTTGCGAATCGGCAGGACGACCGAGACGTGGGGCATAAAAATCTGGGTTTCTGGGCAACGGTGTGGCGACGGGGGTGACGCGGCATAATCGATTCATCGGCGGAAAGTCGGGAGCTTTTTAGAGGTTACGAGAAAACTCGGGTCGTCCGGATCATGTCGTCGGTGACGGTTCGGCGTATATTGGGAGTGCGGGTTTTGAAAGCGGGGTTGGGATTAACGGGGTCCAGGCGAGCGGTTGTCGGCCCGCGGGGTTGAGCCCCCTACCCTGGCCCGCCGAAGCGGCGCGGCGACGAACAATTGGCTGGCGCGAGGATCTCGAAACCCCCTAACCTGACCGCGAAACGGCCGACCGGCCGGAGAGACGATTCGGACGACGGCTATTGATGACAGCTTCACAGACAGATTCGCAGGCAGCCTCGCCGGCCGGGGCGATCCCCAATTTTTCGGCCGGGGTCGACGGCCTGTTGCCGGCGATCGCGCAGGACGAGGCGACGGGGCGGGTGTTGATGATGGCCTGGATGAACCGGGAGGCTTGGGAGGAGACGCTGCGGACTGGCGAGGCTTGTTATTACAGCCGCAGTCGCCGGAGCTTGTGGCGGAAAGGGGAGACGAGCGGCCATCGCCAGCGGGTCGTTAAGGTGCAGGTCGATTGTGACGCCGACTGTATCTTGATGCAGGTGCGGCAGGTCGGTGCGGCCTGTCACGAGGGGTATGCGAGTTGTTTTTTCCGAACGGTCCACCCCGACTTGTCGATCGGGGTCGAAGAACCGAGACTCGTCGATCCGCAAGTCGTTTATCGGCAATGAGCCGCCGGTCCGTCGGTCGGTACCGGTTTTCAACTGTCACTGGCAATCATTTACCTGAGGAATCATCGCCATGTCTGCGACGAAACGAATCGCCGAGTTAGGACTCGTCCTCCCCCCTGCCCCGAAGCCGGGCGGTGTCTATCAGCCATGCGTGGTTGTCGGCAACCTCGTTTACGTATCGGGGCATGGCCCGTTGCGGCCCGACAAGACGTTGATCACCGGGCGGGTGGGCGAGGACTTGGATGTACAGCAGGGCTACGAGGCGGCGCGGGTAACGGGGTTGGCGATGCTGGCCTCGTTGCAGCAGTCGCTCGGGTCGCTAGACCGGATCGTGAGGGTCGTGAAGCTGTTGGGGTTGGTCCGATGCACCGACGATTTCGGTCAGCAGCCGGCGGTGATCAACGGTTGCAGCGAGTTGTTCCGCGACATTTTCGGTGATCCCAACGGGGTTTCGGCGCGAAGCGCGCTGGGGTCGAGCGCTCTACCAGGACAGATCGCCGTCGAGATCGAGGGGATCTTCGAGATCCGTGATTAGTCGATCGCGGCGGGTTTCGGGCTGCGGGTTGCGGTCTGCCAAAGGTGGGGGCGTGACGATGGCGTTGGAAGGTGCGGACCCGATCGGAATGCGGCTGCGTGCGAATTGGGAAGGCGTCCTCGAAGAGGTCGCGGCGGCCGCGGCGGCGGCGGGGCGAGACCCCGGTTCGGTGCGAGTGATCGGGGTGACGAAGTACGTCGGGGCCGAAGTGACTCGGAGCCTGGTCGGTTGCGGTTGCCTCGATTTGGGCGAGTCCCGTCCGCAGCAGTTGGAGGAGAAGTCGAGGGAGCTCGCCGATCTGGCCCAGGTCCGTTGGCACATGATCGGGAGTTTGCAACGGAACAAGGCCCGCAAGGTTGCCCGGGTCGCGGCGGTGGTCCATTCGATCGATACGCCGGAGTTGCTCATTTATCTCGATCGGGTCGCGGGTGAGGAGGGTCGGCAGATCGACGGGCTGTTGGAAGTCAACCTCAGTGGTGAGGCGTCGAAGCACGGTTTCACGGCCGAGCGTTTGTTCGCGGCGGCCCCGTCGCTGGTCGGCGTGCGGAACGTCCGGCTGGTCGGATTGATGGGGATGGCGGGGCTGGATGTGACGGCCGACCAGACGCGGCGTCAATTCGCGTCGCTGCGGGAAATGTCCCAGCGATTATCAGCCGAGACGGGTTTAGGGTTGGCCGAGTTATCGATGGGGATGAGCGGCGATTTTGTCGAGGCGATCGCCGAAGGGGCGACGATGGTGCGGATCGGTTCGAGGCTCTTTGAAGGGGTGTCGGAGGGATGAGCGGTACGATCACGGTATGCCTGATGCGGCACGCGAAGAGCGATTGGGATGACCCGGCGCTGGGGGATCATGACCGAACGCTGAACGCGCGGGGGCGTCGTGACGCGCCGCGGATGGCGCGGTGGCTCGCGGGGCGGGGTTTCCTTCCCGAGGTGATCTTGGGGTCGACGGCGGTGAGGGTTCGGCAGACGATCGAAGGGTTGCTCAGCGTTTGGACGCACGACCCGCTGGTCCTGTTCAGCCAATCGCTTTACCTCGCATCGGCTTCGACGTTGCGCGAGCATTTGGTGTGCGAGGCGGTGGGGCGTGACGGGCGGCGGCCGCGGGCGGTGATGTTGATCGCCCACAACCCGGGGATCGAAAGTTTGACGAGTCAGTGGGTTGGGGTTCCGACGCGGATGCCGACGGCGGCGGTCGCGATCTTTCGTTGCGAGGCCTTTCGGCCGGACGATTTGGCGGGCCCGCGGGTGCGGGATGTGATCGAGGTCGCGAGGCCCAAGGAGATCGTCCTGGATGGCGAGTCGGGAGCGGCGGGGGATGGGGACGGCGATGATGACGGGACGGATCGGCATACTCGACGCCGCGACCGCCGATGAATGATTTGTCTTGGGGGCGGGCCGGGTGGGTCGCCGCGGTGTTGATCGGGCATTTCGGGTTGCACATCGCGATCATCAACCGTAGCGGCGGTCTGGGGTTGGATTATCGTCTGGTGAAGGTGATCTCGCGGTTGGTGGCGATCACTTCGCTGGTCATCCCGTGGTGGGCGGCGCAGGAGATCGGGTCGCAGATCCTAACGCGGTCGGGGTCGATGGCGGTCCCGATCGGTTGGTCCGTTTACGGCGCGGTTTGTCTTGCGGTGTGGGTGATCTTCGGGATCCCTTGGCTGTTATCGCGGCCGCTGTTGGGGATCGGCCAAGTGGCGGCGCGTCGGGAGGTCGAGGTGGTGCGGTTGGGGCGTGGCGATTCGGGGCGTTATACGCTGACGCGGCGAGCGGCGTGGCTCGCGAAGGCGCCGCTGAACCAGATGTTGGAGCTGGCGGTCGAGAAGATCGAATTGCCGGTTGTCGGATTGCCGGAGGGGCTGGACGGATACCGGATCGCGCACCTCAGCGACCTCCACTTCACCGGCGATTTGGCGGCGGCATGGACGGGGGAGGCGGTCGAGCGGGCGAACGCCTTTGGTCCCGACCTGATGGCGTTGACGGGGGACATCATCGACGCGCCGCATTGTCTGCGCTGGCTCGACGAGGCGTTGGGTCATGCCGAGGCCCGCGACGGGTGCTATTTCATCCTCGGGAATCACGACGTCCGGAGGGTGCTCCCGCAGGGCGTCCGCGACGAGATCGTTCGGTTAGGATGGATCGACGTCGGTGGGCGGGGGGTGCCGGTGGATCTGAGCGGTCGAGTGGGCGGGGGTGGCGAAGCGGTGGGGCGGGGAGACGACCGGGCTGTGAAGGTCCCCGCGATGATTTTTGGGAATGAGGCGCCGTGGCACCCACCCCCTATGGTCGACATCGCATCGGCGGGAGGGGCGACCTTCGGGGAGTCGGCGGCGGGATCAGGGGTGGGGGCTTTTCGGTTGCTGCTGTCGCACAGCCCGGACCAGATCGGATGGGCCCGCCGGCACGGGATGCTGTTGATGTTGGCGGGTCACACCCATGGGGGCCAGGGGCGGCTCCCGTTAATCGGGCCGGTGTTGAGTCCGAGCCTGCACGGCACGCGTTACGCGTCGGGGGATTTTTACGAGCCGCCGACGACGATGCACGTGACGCGGGGTTTGGGGGCGTCGCGGTTGGTCCGGATCGGGTGTCGACCGGAGTTGTCGTTGTTGACGTTGCGAACGGGTTAGGCGGCGCGGCGATGGGGTTGGGGTACCGCTTCGGCTTGGCGGCGTGGCTGCGTCGTTTCGAAGACCGAAGTCCGTTGCGAGGAGGGTTCGGAAGTGATCGAGATGGTCGAGCGGAGGGTCATCAGCTCGGCACGCCAGTTTTCGGCGGTCTGGTTGATTTGATCCCCCTTCAACGTGGCGAGGAGGTTTCCTTGGAGGTCGCGGATCTTGATCAAGTCCTCTTCAAGAAACCAGACGGCGTGGTGGTGCGGGAAGCGGAACCTCCGGCCGCAGAAATATCCATCCTGGATGAGGGTCGTTTCGCCTCGGGGGTCGGTCGCGCCGGAGTCGTTGGTGTGTTGGGTGATCCAGCCTTTGATGCAGTCACGAACAGCCGACAAACGTTGAAAGTTCGTCATGGGATCACCGCGGGCATCAGGAAAAATGGCATGGCCGAGTCGAGCGCCGTCCCCGACATCGGGCGTTGAGGCTATGCTGAGTTATCGGCCGTGGGCGGTCCGATCTGTGACGAAAAAAACGGGTTTGCCGGATCGCTTGTGGTCGCGGCGGGAATCGGCCAGGGCTGATTCGGCGCGGGCGGATTCGGCGCGGGCTTGGGTTTGGGCGCGGGCTTGGGCTTGGGCGCGGGCTTAGGTTTGGGTATCGGGTCGGACGAGGCCGAAATGGCCGGGCGATTTTGGCGGGGAATGTTGGTCAGATGAGAACGTTGCTGACGGAAGCGGAGTTGCGGGAGGGGGTCGAGCGGTTGGCCCGGTCGATCGACGAGGCGTATCGGGGGGGGCCGCTGACGGTGATCGCGGTGATGACCGGTTCGATCGTGTTGTTTGCCGACCTGATCCGGATGCTATCGATGCCGCTGCGGGTGGGGGTGGTGCAGGCGAGCAGTTATCGCGACGGGATGGCGTCGGGGGAGTTGTCGATCGATCTCCGGATGATGATCGGCGTGACGGGGCGTGACGTGTTGTTGGTCGATGATATTTTTGACACCGGCAAGACGCTCGATCGTTTGGCATCCGAGGTGTCGGGGATGGGGGCGGCCTCGGTGCGGACGGCGGTGTTGTTAAAGAAGGTCAGGCCGGTGGAGGTTTCGATCCGGCCCGATTTTGCGGCGTTCGAGATCCCGGATGAGTTTGTCGTCGGTTACGGGCTCGATTATCGCGACCATTTCAGGAACCTGCCCTACTTGGCGGTGGTCGAGTCGCACGACTTGGAGGGGCTTTGATGTTAGCTGCCGCAGATGATGGGCACTCGATCACGGGATGATGCCGAGATGGAAGATTCCGCCGCGGTCACGCCCCAGCGCGTGTTGATGATTAGCCGACGATTTTGGCCGCACCTCGGATCGGACACGGCGTGTCGTGACCGGCGGTTGGTTGATGCGCTGCGGAGGTCGGGGTTGTCGGTCGAGGTGTTGACCCCCAGGCATGCGGTTGGCTGGAACGAACGGTTCGAGTTTCGGGAGTCGGTCGTCCATCGCCCGTTGGTGTGGCCTCGGGGGCCTTGGGCTGCGAGGCGGTATCAGCGATCGTTGCGGGCGTGGCTGGAAGATCAGGGGACGCGCTTCGGGGCGTGGGTCTGCAGCGGGTTTGGCGAGGAGTGGTCGACGGTCCTGCGGGCCGACGTCCCGCAGGTGCGTAAGTTCGTATGGCATAGCGGCACGGGAGGGGGCGCGGACCATGTCGTCTGGGGTCAGCTTCATGGGGAGCGTCGGCTGGTCGCGGAGTTGAGCCAGGCCGACGGGGTGATCGTTTCCTGGGCATCGGTGCAGCGGGCGTTGGTCGGTTTGGGGGTGGAAGCGGGGCGTTTGCGGAGGATCGACATCGGGGTCGCTTCGGCCGTCGGGTCGGCGGAGACGGGGGGTAGTTCACCGGTCACTGGCGGGTTGGCGACGCCGGGCCAATCGCGGCGTGCGTTGGCAGAGATCAACGGCGACTTGCGGTTGGAGGCGGAGAGTCTGGTCGTCATGGCTGGCGGGGAAATGACGGCCGGTGGCGGGATGGGAGGCTTGGCGGAGGCCTTCGCGACGCTGCCGGACGGCTGGGGCGATCTCCGTCTGTGGCTGATCGGGGACGGCCCGCGGCGGGGCGAGTTGCACGACTATTTTCGCCACCAGAGCCTTCGGCCGCAGGTCGCGATGCCGGGGACGTTTACCGATTTCGAGGACCTTTACCGGGCGGCGGATGTCGTGGTGATCCCTTCCGCGGCAGAGGGTTTGGAGGATACGCTGCCTTCGGCGGTGGCCGCGGCGGTGCCGCTGGTCGTCGTCGACAGTCCCGACACGCGAGCTTTTTTTGCCGGGGTCGAGGGGTTGGTCGGTTGGTTCCAGGCGGGGATGGTGAAGGGGATGCGGGATGCGCTCCAAGACTGTTTGTTGCAACTGGTGCAGCGCCGGGAGGCGGCGAAGCGGTTGCGGCGCGAGATGTTGACCCGTCGGCCCTACCAGCAGACCGTCTTGGCCTTCAGGCAATTGATCGAATCGTCCCCTTCCAGCAGATCCCCAGGCCCTAGCCCCCGATCGATGCCGTGACGCTCCCTGAAGCTTCCTCCGGTCCGCCGCTCCGCGTGACCCTGGTCATCCCGACGCTCGACCGCGGCGGTGCGGAGAAGCAGCTTTGCCTGTTGGCGAGCGGGCTTGGCGAATGGGGAGTCGTCCCGTCGGTCGTCGTGTTGACCCGTGACGGTCCGATGCGATCGGAGCTCGACCGATTCGGGATCCATACGCGGGTCATCGGCAAACGGGGGAAGCTCGATCCGCTGGCCTATCGAAGGTTGAAACGAGAGTTGGCGGGGATCGGGCCGGATGTCGTGCACACGTGGCTTTTCGCGGCGAACGCGTACGGACGGGCCGCGGCGTTATCGGTCGGGGTGCCGGTGATTTTAGGGAGCGAGCGGTGCGTCGATTTGTGGAAGGGTGAGGCCTATTTTGCGATCGACCGTTATTTGGAACGACGCACCGCGGGTTTGACGACCAACAGCGCGGGGGTGCGCGATTTTTATGTCGGTCATGGGATCGCGGCGGATCGGATCGCGGTGATCCCCAACGGCGTGCCGCCGCGCCCGCCCGGGTGCGTACCGCGGGGCGAGGCGTTAGGGAGGTTGGGGTTATCGGCCGACCGACGATTGATCCTGGCGGTCGGGAGGTTGTGGCCGCAGAAGCGTTATCGGGACATGATCTGGGCCGGCGAGATGTTAGCGGCGCTCGACGAGCGGGTGGTGCTGGTGATCGTCGGGGACGGGCCACAGATCGGCGAGTTGCTGCGGCACCGCGACGCGATTTCACGGCCCGACCATGTGCGGTTCGTCGGTCATCGGGATGACGTGCTTGAGCTGTTGCCGCATGCGGAGGTCTTTTGGAACGCGAGCGAGTACGAGGGGCAGAGCAACGCGTTGATCGAAGCGATGCAGGCGGGGGTACCGGTCGTCGCTTCGTCGATCGCAGGGAATCGCGACTTGGTGACCGATGGCGAGACGGGGTTGTTATTCGAGGCGGGTTCGAGTGCCGACTTGGCGCGGCAAACGCGTCGGTTGTTCGAGGACCGGGCGTTGGGCGAGCGGTTGGGTGCGGCGGGGCGAGCGAAGATCGCGAGTCAGTTTCGGGTCGACGCGATGGTGGGCACGCACGCGAGGCTTTATCGGGCGTTGGTCGAACAAAGCCGCCGGGGTGCGGCTGTCAGCATCGCCGGGATCGGGGTGAGCTGAGCGGGGTGATTTTCGAGGCGGATGGGTGGTTTCGGTAATGGCCGTTTTGGGCAGGTTCGTTTTGGGCAGGGTTGGCGAGCGGCAATAAAAAAACCTGGGGAGGATCGGATCGGTTCCCCAGGTTTTCGAGTATTCGGGTGTGCCCGTTTTTGGGCCGTCGTGGCAGTGGAGGCGGGAGTTTACTTGCCGCCTGCGCCGCCCGATCGTTTGGCTTGGCTGCGCCGCGACTGGGCGGCCATGTGGCCGTGCAGTTGGTGGGCGCCGCTGATTTGGATTCGGGACGCCTTGGCGGCGGTGGTCGCCTTGAGGTTGCGGCGTTTTTCATCGACGTTTTTGGTCGAGTGGCCGGCGATGGAGTGTCCTGCGGCGATCGCGGCGGCGGCCATGCCATCAGCGGCGGGGACGGCGGCGGGGGCCTTCAAGGAGATTTGGGGCTTGGGGACCGGTTTCCGTTTGGGCGGCTTGATCCCGGAGGCTTTTTTCCCTTTGGTCGGCTTGGCAGTTTTCGCGGCGGCGGCTGGGGCTTTGGCCTTTTTCTTGGTCGGGGCGGCGGGTGCTGACGCGACGGTGGTCGCGGGTGCTACCGGGGCCGGGGCGGCTTTTTTGGTCACCGGTTTCTTGGCGGCCGGTGCGGGCTTGGGCGCATTGAGTTCGTCGACCTTGGCGGTGAGATCGCCACGAACTTGGGAGCGGCTGTGGCGATGTTCGGCCGCGCGTGCCTTGGGGGTCGCCTTGGTGCGCGTGGCGGCGGCGACGGGTTCGGCTTTGGCGAGCCGTTTTTCGAACCGTTCGAGCACCTCGGAAAAGAGTTGTGCCTTTTCGGCGGAGCGGGCGTTGGCCGCATCGAGCTTCTCGGGGTCAGAAGCTTTGGTGGTGCGGGTTTGGTCATTCGACAGGTCTCGCCACTTGTCCCGCAGGGTGCGAGCCCGGCGAACGGATGCCTGGAGCTGTTTGGCGTCCAGCGCACCGATCGCTTGGTTGGTGCTTTGGAGCACGAGGTCGAGCTCCGCTTTGGTGCAGATGAGGCGAGCTTGAGCAACGCTAATGGCCACGGAGATACTCCTGAAAAGAGAGAATGGTTGGAGTCGATCGAAACTTGCTTCCGCCGCGAACGTCCGGTTCGCAGCATCAGTGTGGCGAAAATCAAGGTTGCCGCAACGGGTGCAGCGGGTAAGAAGGTAGGAAAAAATCGAGGTGGCGATGCGGCGGGTTGAGGATGTGACAGCTCGCGACCGTCGCGAGAATTCGGCCGTTGCGAGAATCCGATTGGGCGGTCAAACTGGGCGACAGTTTGGCGGGGACGAAGCGATGTGCGGTTTTGCGATCCGCGGTAACCGATCGGGCGGCTGGCCCAGTAATACCGATCGGGCGGCTGGCCCAGTAATACCGATCGGGCGGCTGGCCCAGGAATACCGATCGGGCGGCTGGCCCAGGAATGTGGGCTCGCGAAGTGGCATCAAGCGGTTCTGACCTGACGAAGGGTTTGCGCATCGTCCCTTCGTCGGTGCTTAGGTTCCCTCCGCAGGCATCGTTTTCGACCCGTCATTCACGAACCTTTTTCCCGCATTCCTCGCGACCCTTCACACCATGGCCGAACTGAATAAATACAGCCGACGCATCACGCAACCGAAGAGCCAAGGGGCGTCCCAAGCGATGCTCTATGCCACCGGGATGCGTCCCGAAGACATGGGCAAGGCGCAGGTCGGGATCGCCAGCGTTTGGTACGAAGGGAACCCCTGCAACATGCACCTGTTGGATTTGGCCGCGCATGTCAAACAGGGGGTCGCGGCGGCGGGGCTGATCGGGATGCGGTTCAACACCATCGGGGTCTCGGACGGGATATCGATGGGGACGGAAGGGATGAGCTTCAGCCTCCAGAGTCGCGACCTGATCGCCGATTCGATCGAGACGATCATGGGCGCACAGTGGTACGACGGGCTGATCGCGATCCCGGGTTGTGACAAGAACATGCCGGGATGTCTGATCGCGATGGGGCGTCTGAACCGTCCGGCGTTGATGGTCTACGGGGGAACGATCAAGCCCGGGAGGTATCGCGACCAGACGCTTGACATCGTCAGTGCGTTCCAGTGTTACGGCCAGTTCATCTCGGGTCAGATCAGCGAAGACGAGCGGGCGGCGATCGTTCGGCACAGTTGCCCGGGGGCGGGGGCGTGTGGCGGGATGTACACGGCCAACACGATGGCGTCGGCGATCGAGGCGCTCGGCATGTCGCTCCCTTATTCCGCGACGCTGCCGGCCGAGCACCCGGGGAAGGTTGAAGAATGCCGCCGGGCCGGGGAGGCGATCGCGGAGCTGTTGCGGTTGGATCTCAAGCCACGCGACATCATGACCCGGGCGGCGTTCGAAAATGCGATGGTCGTGGTGATGGCCTTGGGCGGCAGCACCAACGCGGTCCTGCATCTGATCGCGATGGCGCGGAGCGTCGACGTGCCGTTAACGCTCGATGATTTCCAGGCGGTCAGCGATCGCGTGCCGCTGTTGGCGGACCTCAAGCCGAGCGGGCGATTTGTTCAGGAGGACCTGAATGACGTCGGTGGCACGCCGGCCGTTATCCGCTACCTTCTCGACGAGGGGATGCTCGACGGTTCGTGCAGGACCGTCACCGGCAAGACGCTCGCCGAAAACGTCAGCGAGCTGCCGGGCTTGAAGGCGGGTCAGAAGGTCGTCCATTCGGTGCTCAATCCGATCAAGAAGACGGGTCACATTCGGATCCTGCACGGGTCGTTGGCCCCGGAGGGTGCGGTCGCCAAGATCACGGGCAAGGAGGGTTTGTTGTTCCGTGGGCCCGCTAAGGTTTTTGACAGCGAAGAAGAGATGCTCGCCGCGCTGGAGCAGAACCGGATCGCCAAGGGGGATGTCGTGATCATCCGGTATGAGGGTCCGAAGGGTGGGCCGGGGATGCCCGAGATGTTGACCCCGACCAGCGCGATCATGGGTGCGGGTTTAGGGAGCGACGTGGCGCTGTTGACCGACGGTCGGTTCAGCGGCGGTTCGCACGGTTTCATCGTCGGTCACGTCACCCCTGAGGCTCAGGTCGGGGGTCCGATCGCGTTGGTGCGGGATGGCGACATGATCACCATCAATGCCGAGACGAATTCGTTGGACGTCGACATCACCCCCGAGGAGTTATCGGCTCGCCGCTCGCGTTGGCAGGCCCCGCCGCTGAAGGTGACCCGTGGGACGTTGTACAAGTACATCAAGCTGGTGAAGAGCGCCAGCGAGGGGTGTGTGACAGACGAGTGAGCCGTACTCGGGTCACGGGCGGCGCGGGTTTGAGACGGTGGCGGACTTGAGACGCAGGCGGGGTGCGACGATCGGTTAGGGTCGCATCCCATTGGAGGCAGAGTGGCTGCTGGAGAACTCGCCTGCTTTCATTGTTGAATGCGTTGATTCGTCCCTTTAGGCCCGCTTAATGAGGTGTCCTGTCGCCTAATGTGATTTTTGTTACCCGTCTTTCTTTTCGGTTTGGGGCTTTCTGGGTCCCACTTCGGCCGATTAACGGCGGCCTAGGCCCCTTTAGGTCATTCTTGTGAAGGGTTAGGGTCTGCCTCGTGGGAAGGGTTTGCGCAATCGGTTGGGTTTGACCTGGTGGGGGCCATCTTTTATGCTATCCCGCACCGGTCGAGGAATCGGATGACGACGTGGTCGGGATGCCAATAGGTTGCCGAGACGGCAGATTGAGGCTTGACCCACTGCGATGGTTTCTCGGCTTCCCACCTGAACGAGTATCCCACCTTAACCACTGAGATCGAGGCCAAGGCAGGCCGGGATCGCAATCCAAGGCACATTTCAAGGGAAGTGACCAGCGAGCTCAGTCCCACCTCCAGCATTGAACTTTAGGCGAGAGAAGCCGGCAGCGTAGCGGGTCGTTTGTAGCGACCGGTGGGTTGTCGGCGGTCGCGAGTCCATCCTCCATTTTGGCGAGTGATTTTCGCTTAGCGGGTTGGCCTTTCGGTTATCGCCGCCGCGATAGGACGTCGCGTGTGACAGGTTCAGTCAGCGTATGAAGAGAACTCACAGATGATTACCAACGCCAACAGTCTCGGCCCGTCGTTAGAGACGGATCAACTGCGTCAGATCGCCGAGGCGATTCGGAACCCGGGGTCGCTCGCCGATTTGGCGACGCAGTGGGATTTCGAGAGCGGGAACTTGTTGCTGGAGCGGGTCGCGCGGACGTTGGGTTTGGAGTGGTTGGGGACGGAGGAGATCGAGTTCGACCGGTCGGCGCTAGAAGGTTTTCCGCTGAAGTTGATCCATCGTTACGACATTTTTCCGTTGGAGCGGACGGAGAGTTGGATCCGGTTGGCGGTGAGCGACCCGTTCGCTTTTGAGGCGTTCGACTCGATCGCTTCGGCGGTATCGTTAGAAGTGCGTCCGGTCGTGGCGTCGCCGGAGCAGGTGCGGCAGTTGATCAAGAGGCACCTCGGGGTTGGGGCGGAGACGGTCGACGGCCTGATCGCGCTTCAGCGTCAGCAATATGGCGACGTCGAGATGCTCGAAGAGCTCGACCTCGACGGATCGGAAGATGCGGAGGCGGCCTCTCAGGCGTCGGTCGTCCGGTTGGTCAACGAGATTTTGACCGAGGCGATTGAGTTGCGAGCCAGCGACATCCACATCGAGGCGCAGGAAGGGACGCTGAAGATCCGGTATCGCATCGACGGGATCCTGCAGAAGCAGAGCACCCCTGCGGAAATGAACCAGTTCCAGGCCGCGATCGTCAGCCGTTTGAAGATCATGGCGAAGCTCAATATCGCCGAGAAGCGGATCCCGCAGGACGGCCGGATCAAATTACGGGTCGCGGGTCGCGAGGTCGATATCCGGTTGTCGATCATCCCGATGTTGCATGGCGAGAGCGCGGTGATGCGTGTGCTCGACAAGTCGAACCTCAGCTTTTCGCTGAAGGGGATCGGGATGTCGGAGCGGACCTACGAGCAGTTTCAGAAGCTGATCCGGTTGCCGCACGGGATCGTGTTGGTCACCGGTCCGACGGGTTCGGGGAAGACGACGACGCTGTACAGCGCGCTCAGTGAGATCAAATCGGAAGACACGAAGATCATCACGACCGAGGACCCGATCGAGTACCAGCTCGATGGGATCAATCAGATCCAGGTGCAGCACAAGGTCGGCTTGACCTTCGCGGCCTGTTTGCGGGCGATCTTGCGGCACGACCCGGATGTCGTGTTGGTTGGGGAAATTCGCGATTTGGAGACGGCCCAGAACGCGACGCAGGCCTCGCTGACCGGCCATATGGTCTTCAGCACGCTGCATACCAATGACGCGGCGGGTGCGTACATGCGGTTGTGCGACATGGGAGTCGAGCCGTTCCTGGTCGCCAGCACGGTCGAGGGGGTGATGGCGCAGCGGTTGGTCCGGAAGCTCTGCCCGAATTGCCGGGAGACGTATCAGCCCAAGCGTGGCGAGTTGCCGGAGGATTTTCCGATCGATCGGTTGGCGGGGAAATTGTGGCGTCCGGGCGGTTGCGAGCAATGCCGAGGGACGGGGTACCGCGGTCGGATGGGGATTTATGAGCTGCTCGTTTCCAACCAGGAGATCCGCGACTTGTCGACGCGTCGGGCGCCATCGAATCTGATCAAGGAAGCGGCGATCCGGGCGGGGATGCAGACGCTGCGGTGTGACGGTTGGGACAAGGTCTTGGCCGGGACGACGACGGTCGATGAAGTGCTGCGGGTCAGCAAGGCCGATTGATCTTCGGGGAGCCCCGGTCATGCCCGATTTTGCTTACGACGCAGTGACGACGAGCGGCCAGCGGACGCGCGGGGTGATCGATGCCGTTTCGCGAAAAGAAGCCCTGCAGCGGCTTCGTCAGCGGGACCTGCGGCCGGTGACGGTGACGCCTCAAAAGGCCGCCGCCGACCGTTTCGATCTCGCTTCAATTTCGCCGGTCAAGAAAGAGCAGATCGCCGACTTTTGCACGCAGCTCGCCGACCTGTTGACCAACGGCGTGTCGATGCTCGAAGCGCTGACGATCTTGGAGGAAGTCTCGGTCCATCCGAAGCTCAAGGGTGCCGCGGGGCGGATTCGCGACGCCGTTTCGGAGGGGGTGAATTTGGACCAGGCGATGGCGGCCGAGCCGGCGATCTTTTCGGAGCTGACGTTATCGATGGTCCGGGCCGGTCAGGAGGGGGCGTTCCTGGAAGAGGCGTTGCAGCGGACGGCGGTCTTTTTGAGGAAGCAGGACGAGATGCGGTCGAAGATCATCGGGGCGCTGACCTACCCGATGATCCTCGGTTTCGTCGGGACGGTGATCACCGCGCTGATGATCGTCTTCATGGTCCCCAAGTTCCAGCCATTTTTCGACCGCTTGGAGCAGTCGGGCAAAGGTTTGCCGTTGGTCACGGTGTTGCTGTTGGGGCTGAGCGATTTCTTGATGCGATTCGGCTGGCTGGTGCCGCTGATGATCGTCGGCATCGGGCTGTTGATCCGCCGGGCGGTGCGGACCGATACCGGTCGGCTGCGGTGGGACACTTGGCGGTTGAAGATCCCGGTGATCGGAGAAATCTTTCATGACGCCGCGGTCTCGCGGGCCTGTCGGGTACTGGGGACCCTGCTCCGCAACGGCGTCCCGCTGTTGAAATCGTTGCGGATCAGCAGCGAATCGACCGGGAACCGGGTGTTGCAGGACGTGATGCTCAAGTCTGCCGCCAACATCACCTCGGGCGACACGCTCGCCAAGCCGTTGGCCGCAAGCGGATTGATCCCGCCGCAGATCATGGCGATGATTCGGATCGCCGAGGAGTCCAACACGTTGGACGAAGTCTTAGTCAAGATCTCCGATCGCATCGACCAGAAGATCGAGCGGCGGTTGGAGGTGATGGTGCGGCTGATCGAGCCCTTGATGCTGGTCTTGATCGGTGGCATGGTAATGTTCGTGATTGTGGGCGTGTTGTTGCCCGTGTTCGATCTCAATTCGACCGTCGGATAAGTTCGACTTTCGGATCAACCTGCTTTGGAGTTTTGTTATGGGTATGCGAAACGTGACCGGATCGTCGAGTCCGAAACGCCGGCCGCGCCGCGGCTTCACGCTGTTGGAGCTGATGATCGTGTTGATCATCCTGGTCGGGCTGATGGCGATCGCGGGGCCTCGGTTCCTCGGCTCGCAGCAGAAAGCCGACATCCGCACGACCGAAGCGCAGATCGGCAACTTGAGCGCGGCGCTGAAAATGTACGTCGTCGACATGAAGACCTTCCCCACCACGGAGGAAGGGTTGAAGTCGTTGATCGAGCGGCCCGAGGACGAGCGGTTCGCGCGGCGTTGGAGCGGCCCGTACATCGACGGGAACCGATTGCCGCTCGACCCGTGGGGGGGCGAATACCAGTACGAATTCGAATCGGCCGGTACCGAGTCGGAAGGTTCGGACGCCGAGACCTCGGGTCAGGTCGCCAATTTCCCGCGGATCTTTTCGCTGGGCCCGGACGGCCAAGCCGGGACTGCGGATGACATTTCGAACTATGCCGCCGAAGGTCAGGAGGAAGAAAAGGAAGCTTCGCGGCCGCAGGCATGACCCCGCGCTTGGGCCCTGTCCGCTGCGGCTGGTCGTTGCTCGAACTGTTGATCGTCCTGACGGTGATGGTCGGCGTGGTGGGGATCGCCTTTCCACGTTTGACCCGTCCCCTGGCCGAATCGGAGGTCCAGCGGGCGGCTTCTGATTTTCGTGATCACATGATCGATTGCCGGCAGGCGGCGGTGCTGGCAGGGCGGCCGTTTGTCCTTTCCATCCGGCGCGGGTCGGGCGATTACGTGTGGGGAGATTGGTCCGCCGTCCTTGCCGAGGGGGACGGGGGCGTCACGGGGTCCGCGGCGATCCGAGGGGAATCGGATGCCGCTGCGGCGACCGACACCGAATCGGCTGCTTCGATGAGCGGGTCGCGATCGGGGGGTGAGACGTCCGAGCCACCGCTTGTGCTGCGGCGTCAGGCCCTCTCCGAAGGGATCGTGTTCGAAGCGGTCTATTGGGAGGGCGAAATGCCCGTCGAAGCTTGGGGGATGAGCGAGATCAGCGAAGCTCGCGGCTTCGAGGGCCAGGGCGATCGTGATGGCCAGGGTGCTCGTGAAGGGAATGCCGATGCGTCGAGCGGTCGGGGTGAATCTGGCACCGGGGCTTTGGGTGCGATGGCAGGCGGGGGTGCGGCGGCGGGGGGCGGTCGGGTTGAAGAGAATGCGTCGTCGGCGATCGAAGTGGGGCGACGCGACCATTTGAACTTTTTGCCATCGGGGCGTGGGAGAGACTGTGTCATTGTCTTTCGGGAACCGCTGACGGGCTTGCGCGCGGCGCTCGAATCGGACGCGATCACGTCGATGACGCGGGTGGTCCGTTTGCCGCCGGTGGCCCCCGAAGCAGCGGCGTTGCCGGGGGCCGCGTCGTTCGAGCCAACAGGGGCGACGCGATGAATGCTGTTTGTAGGCGGCCTGTTTCGAAGACTCGATCGCGGGGCATTTCGAGGGCTCGGTTGCGGGGCGGTTTTTCGCTGATGGAGCTGATCCTTGCCACGGCGATCCTGGCGGCCAGCGGCGCTGCGCTGTTTGGTCTGATCGGCCAAGGTTCGCTCTTCGCGCGGCGTTCGCAGGCCCGCGCCGAAACGCTCCATTTGGCCCAGTCGGCGCTCGACGAATACTTGGCGGTCCCGGACGCCATCCCGCCCGAGGGAACTTTCGAGACGCACCCCGAGTGGGCTTATCGGATCCGTCAGGAAGAGATCGATCTGGGAGTTGGCGACACGGTCGGGGCGGTTGTTGAGACGGCTGTCCCGGTGACTGAGGGGGGGATTGGCGGTGACGTCGGTGACGGGGGGGATGTGGCGGCGGGTCTGGGAAATGGCGTCGCGGCGACGTCCGCCGATCGGGTCGAGGCCGCCGTGGGGCGAGCGCCTGCCGGGTCGAAGTTGCTGCGAGTGGTGATCGAGGTCTCCCCGGCCGACGCGGCGGGTGTTTCGGGGAGCGCCGACCCTGTCTGCACGTTGACGCGGTGGGTCAGGGTGGCGTCCGCGGCACCGGGTGACGCGTCCGCAGGGGGTGGGTCAAGCGAGCCGCAAGGGGAAATCGTCTCGGAACCCGTTATGACACCGGGTTCGGACTCGGAGGGTGTTTCGCGATGATTCGCCGAGGGTACACGCTGATCGAATTGATGATCGCGTTGGCGCTGCTGGGGGCATTGATGGCCTTGGCCTGGTCGATGCTCGGGTCGTACCGCCAAGCGGAGCAGCGGGGTTGGGAGCAATCGTACCGGATGCAATTGGTCCGCGCGGCGCGAGAGATGCTTGAAGATGACATCGATCATCTTGTCGCGTTGCCGCCGAAGATCGGTTTCATCGACGAGGCGGCGGGACCGCTCGCGGGGAAGGGGTTTCGGGGGACGTCGACCGGATTTTCTGCGGAGATCGTCCCATCGATCGACCCGTTGCCGTGGCTCGAACGGATCGCGGCTTTTGGAGACGAGGGGACTCAGGGTGGGGGTGAGCTTGCGGGTGGGGCGGATGACGAGAGGGGAGTGGGATCGGGGAAGGTTGCCCCTCGGGGGCCGCTGGATCGGGCGACGCTGCGTTATTCGCTGGAGCCGTTCGCCGAATCGGCCGAGGGCGACCCGGTCGCGAATTTGCGTCGCGAATTGAACGCCATCCGACGGCCCCGCCGCGGTTCGGAATTGGGAAGCGACCCTCAGCGTCGGCTCGATGCGTCGGACCTTTATCGTTCGTCGGGTGATGGGGTATCGGGAGCTGGCGATGCCGCGGAGGGGCGGGAGTTAACGACGGTTCGCCGGTTGGCCAATCCCCGCTTTCGTTATTCGGACGGGCGCGATTGGATGTCGCAATGGGACGAGGCATCACGGGGCGGTTTACCGCGTGCGATCGAGTTGTCATTCGACTTGGTGATGCCTGGCGATTCGCTCCGTGGTTTGCCGGCGGAAACGGATGCGGGCGGCAGTGGTCGTGAGGGGGATGGGCCAGGGGAAGCTTCAACGGGTGATCCGCAGCAACCGTTGGGTGCTTCTGAGGCGAGTCTGGATGGCGAGTCGTTGACGGGTGAGGCCGCCCAGGAGCGCGACGTGCGGATCGTGATCCGGGTGCAGGGTGGCGTCGTGAACGCCGTGCCGGCTCCCCTTTCGGGAGGGATCTGATGGGCGGTTTGAAAAAGCGAAAGGCTCGGCCGCGGCGTGGTGTGGCGCTGGTGATCGTGTTGGTCGTCGTGATGCTGCTCGGCCTGGCCGCGTATGGTTACAACCACCAGATGGTCAATGCTTATCAATTGAGCCGTCAGCACAACGAGCGTGCCCAAGCGAGGCTTGCCGCGGTCAGCGGGATCGAAGCGATGTTGGCGGTGGTGGAGCTTCCGCTGCGGGTGCGTGACCGACAGCTTGTTGAGGGGCGACTCTTTCGGCAGTCGATCGAAGGGACGGTGGGCGAGGCGGTCGTTGCGGGGGTGGGTGAAAGCGAGGCGTGGTCGTACGCGATCGTTTCGCCGGTGCTTGGCGGCGGTGGGGTCCAGGGGAGTGTCGTCGGCGATTCGGCTTGGCGGTTCGGGTTAACGAACGAATCGGGGAAGATCAATGTCGGGATGTTGCGTCGACAGGAGCGGTCGTTTCCCGGGCCTGCCAAGCGGGTGTTGCTCGGATTACCCGGGGCGACGGCCGAAGGGGTCGACGAGTTTTTGTCGGCACACGGATTTGTCGATGGGACGACGGGGCCGCGTGGTGGCGTTGGTGGCGGGGCGGGGTCGGTGGCGGAGCGATCGCGTGGGGGGGACCGTTCATCCCCGGGGGCGGCGACCGCGCTGATGGCGAAGCTTTGGACCGGGGGGGACTGGGACCACAACGAGCGATTGAGCGGATTGGAGCGGATGACCTCGGCGGCGGCCGAGGGGGGGGATGGTGCCCGTTTAGGGACGGCTTTACCCAGTGGTGGTGGGGGCGGTGGCGATGGCGATCGGCCCGAGTTTTCGGGATCGGCGGGGTCTTCGGGATCAGCGGGATCTTCGGGATCAGCGGGGTCGGCTTGGCGAAATTATGTGACGTTCCACAGCGGCCGGCGTAACGTCAATCGGGACGGGAGGCCGAGGATCGATTTGAATTCGCGTGACCTGCGGGGGCTGCATCGGGCGCTGGTGTCGATCTGGCCACGGGCGTGGGCCGATTACGTCATCTTGGCGAGGCAACACGCGCTATCGCCAGCACCGATCGCCGCCCAGGGAAGCCAGGCGGGTGCGGCGACGGGTAGTGAGGGGAGCGGGTCGGGGATGCCAGAGATCGATTTTTCGAAGGCGCCGGTGACGACGCTGGTGACGCCGCTGGACCTGATCGGGACGGAGGTTCGGATCCCGGTCGTGCGAAGGGCGGGGGACGTGCCCTCGGGATCGCCGCCGGGGTCGGGGGTGCGGGAGCGGCGTGTTTCGTCCCCTTTTTTGGGCGGGGCGGATTTGGTGCCGCTGGTCGACGATGTCGCCACGGACGCGTTGGGGGTCGTTCATGGCCAGATCGACATCAATTCGGCGCCGTTGGAAGTCCTGATGTCGATCCCGGGGATGGCCCCATCGGTCGCGGAGAAGCTCGTCCAGGCGAGGGGCTTGGTCGGGGCGGATGGCGGGGCCGGCGGCGAGGATGCGTCGCGGACGATCGCTTGGCCGGTGGTGCGAGGGGTGGCCAGTTTGGTCAGCCTGCGTCAGTGGTACCCGTGGATCACGGTGGGTGGTGATTGTTATTCCGGCCAATCGATCGGTTATCGGGATTCGCGGAGCCCGATCTTTCGAACTACATTTGTGGTGGACGCTAGGTCGGGGGTCGCGAAGGTCGCGAGGTTCCAGCACTGGCACGGCTGGGGAGGCGGTTTCGCACCGGAATCGCTTCGAGACGAGGCCCCGCCGATCCCTTGATCGAACGATGTCCACTTCGGATGGTGCGGAGCCATCGGATGGTGGATCTCCCCTGCCCTTTGCCCTTGACCCACCGTTTGTTGCGGTCATTGTCCGTAGCCAAAAGACCGCCAGCCGCGTGCCGGGCCGCAGTTTGCCCTCCGAATCATCCCACTTTGAAACCGCTCGATGCTTGAAAAAATTTTTCCCAAACGTCCGCAGGTCGTGAGGCAAGGACGAGGCCCGTTGGCCGCGGTCACTTGGGATCCGGCGACGATTTATTACGTCGTTTGTGATCGGCGGGGCGAAGCGGTTCGCAAGCAGCAGCGCGGGGCGATCCCTCGAGTCGAAGACCAGGAGCCGTTGCAGGCGTTGGCGGAGCACTTCAAGGCGGAATCGATCGATGCGCGTCGGTTGGTGTTGTTGTTGGCCCGTGCCGATCTTGAGATGACAACCTTTCCGGTCCCTGCGGGGGTGGGGTCCGACTTGCCCGCGGTGGTGGCATTGGAGTTGGAAGACAAGGTCGGCGAGAGCGAACGTGAGTTGGTCGCCGACTATTTGTTGCCGGTCGCTTATTCGAGGGGGTCGGCGGGTAGGGGTTCGGTCAAAGGATCGGTGTTCAAGGCCGCAGAAGGGGCCAAGGCCGGTGACGTGGGGAATGCGAACGAGTCGTCTGCGGGGGCGGATCGGGTCATCGCTTATTGGATGTTCGCCGAAACTCGCGACGCGTGGGGTCAGCGGGCCGCGGCGGCGGGGTTCCAATTGGAGGCGATCACGCCGCGGCAGTTGGGCCCGTTGGGTTCGGTGGTGGCGAGTGAGCTCGGGCCGCAGGCGCTCGCCGCGGTCGTTGTCGTCTACCACAGCGAGATCGAGTTCGCGTTCGTCCGTGGGGGCGAGATCCTGGGCCTGAGGTCGATCCGGTTGAGCGCGACGGACGTGGAGGCGCTTGCCGAGCAGGTCCGGGCGGAGATTCGACGCACCGCCTCGATGGCCGATTGGGGCGTGACGGGAGAGGAATTCGACATCGTGCTGCTGCGATGTGCCGGCGAGGTGGCGGGGGTCGGGATGTCGGAGTTGGAGACATTGTCCGAGCGGCTGCCGGCGCGGCTGATCGGTGCGGGGGATGGGGAGCGGCGTGATCCGGCGATCGATCTGGTCTTGCTAGGTGCGGCATCGGAGCATCTCGCCGGGAACTTGGCCGTCAACCTGCTGGCCCCCAAGCGTCCCCCGGTTCCTCCGAACCCGGTCAAACGCTGGGCGCTGATCGGCGGTTTGGCGACAGTGGCGCTTGCGGCGGCGGGGTCGATGCTCCGATCGGACGTGAAGGGTTTGGAGGGGGAGCTCGCGCTCGCCAAGTCGGAGTTGCAGCAGACGCAATCGGTCGCCGCGAAGCTTCAGGAGAAGGCGGACCAGACCCGATCGGTCCGCCAGTGGTTAGAAGACCAAACCGATTGGTTATCACAGCTCCGGCTGTTGTCGCAGCGATTCCCTGAGTCGCAAGTGGCGCATCTGAGGAACTTGCGTGCGCGGGTCGAAGGGGGCGAGGGTCAATTCGATTTGGCGGTCCAGGTCCGGACCCCGGATGCGGTCGCGATGGTGGAGGAGCGTCTTCGGGAAGCCGGCTTTGACGTCACCAGCCAGCAGGTCAGCGAACAGGCGGATGACCCGGAGTACCCTTGGCGGTTCGACGCGACGCTCCGTTTCCGCCCGCCCCTGCTCGAAGATCGTGAAGAGCAAGAGGAATTTAAGGGGCCTGCGGGTGCCGATCTGCCCAGCGGTGACGCGGCCGATAAAAAGGGTGCGGGTGCGAAAGATACGGGAGAAAAAGGCCCCGCTTTGAAAGGGCCGGGTCTGGAGGATCCGACCGACAAGCCACCAGCGGGCGAGTCGAAACCGGATGTGCCCGCGGCGAAACCGGAAGCGACCGAGGTTGTGCCGTCGGCCTCCGATTCTGGTGAGTCGGGGTCGGAGGGTACAGGGCCGAAGCGAACGGACGCTGACGGCGACAACCAGGCGGATACGGGGGGACCTGCTGCGGGGGGACCTGCTGCGGGGGTTCGATCCGAAGGGGGGGCGGGACGATGAACCGAAGGACGATGATCTTGGCGGCCGGTGCGGTTGCCGTTTTTGGGTTGTACCTGTTGGATCAGGGTTACACGCGGTTGATCGAGAAGCCGATGGGGTTAGCGGAGACGCAATTGGCGGCGACGCGAAAGTCGCTTGGGGATGCCAAGGCGGAGCAAGTCAGTGGCCGACGCCTAGCGAACCGGCTGGAGGAATATGCCGAGCGGGCGTTGCCGCATGACCCGGCGCTCGCTCGTGCCGCCTATCAGAAATGGCTGCTGGGGCTTGTCGAGCGGCATCAGATGGGGTCGGTCGCGATCAACGCGGAGACACCGCAACCGATCGAGGTGCGTGGGCGAGTGAATCGTCGTCAGCGACGGTTGGTCGGGCACACGATCCGGTACGGCTTGCGGGCCCGCACGACGCTCGCTCATTGGGCCGATTTCCTGGACGAGTTCCGCCGTTCGGCGCATTTGCACAAGGTGACGCAGTTCGCGATCAACCCGGTTGCGGGGGGGAGCGAGATCGATCTGACCGCGACGGTGGAGGCGTTGAGCCTTGATGCGGCGCCGAGGGAGGAGACGCTATCGGAGTGGGAGCGGGTCGAAACGCCCGATGCCGCGGCGGCCGATTATCGGCAGATCACCGAGCGGAACCTCTTCGCGCGAGGGATTTCGCCGGAGTTGGCTGCGATCCGTTTGGGGGCGATCACGCGAGGCCGTGGCGGGATCGATCAGGCATGGTTTCGCGTCGGCAGACCGGCGAAGACACAGATCGTCAAGGCCGGCGAGTCATTATCATTACCGCTACATTCGATTCAGATTCGCCAGATCGAGCCTGAGCGGGTGTTGGTCGCGGTGAACGACGTGACGGGTTGGCTGCGGTTGGGAGAGTCGCTCGGGACGCTTCTGGGGGTTGAGGTCAAGCCGGAGGTCGAAGGTGTCGAAAAGGAGACGGGATCGGAAGACGGGGCTACGGCCGAAGGGGCCGCCACATCACCTGTCGGAACATCACCAGCAGGGACATCACCGCCGGTGACCTTGCCAGCAGGGACGGCCGGTGGGGGTGAGGCTACGGGTGCGGCGTCGGGGGTCGGGACGGGTAAGGTGGAGGGTTCAAAGTGATGGCGTCAAAGCGGGCGGGTGTTGGGCTGTTGGGGGTCGCCGTGTTGGTCGGGTTGTCGACCGCTGGGGATGCCTCGGCGCAGCTCTTCGGGACGCGGCCGATGGGGCGTCCGATGACGATTCGCCCGCAAGCGGGAGGGGGCGAATTCCCAGGGACGGAATCGGTGGGGACGTTGACGGGCCGCGAGCGTTTTTTGCGGGGGAATCGGACGCGTGAGGACTTTGTCGGCGGGAGCCGTCAGGAGCAGCGGGGGTTTGTCGGCCGGGAGGATGCGATTGGGTCGGGACGGGTTCGGGCCGCGACGGAGACGTTGCGACCGGAGGCCGACGACAGTGGGAGGATCAACCGTCCGTTACCCGCGATGCCGCCGACGGGGATGTATTACCCCAGGATCGAACTTTCCGAGTCGCTCGTCGCGGGGGACCGCGTCGACGCGCCGGGTGGGGCCGCGATGCGGGGGGATTCGGCGGGAATCAGTGGGGTGATGAACGACGGGGTCGGCCGAAGCGATCCCGATCGTCCGACGCTCGATCAGCGGTTGTCGCGGGTGAGCGGCGGGAGGGTGGCGGTGGTTCGCGAAGGGGATCGGGCGGTGCTCCGCGGGACGGTTGCCAGCCGCGAGGAGGCAGAGCGGGCGGAGCTGATCCTGTCGTTCGAGCCCGGGGTTTACGAGATCCGCAACGAGTTGCGGGTCGCGCGATAGGGGCGGCAGGTCGCGATCCTGTCGATCACGACCTGGGCAGAAGGATCGCCGGGGTTAGACGCGGTCGAGGTAGCGGTTGACGATTGCTTCGAGGAGCTCTTGTCGGCCGCTGACGTTGGGCTGGGCATCTCCTTTTTCGAGCATGTAGGCCTCGAGGTCGGCGAAGGACGAGCGACCGGCTTCGACCTTGGCCCCGATCCCGGTGTCCCAACTGGCGTAGCGTCGATCGATCACGTTTTGGAGTGCCCCGTCGGCACGGATCGCGGCGGCGACCTTCAGGCCCTTGGCGAAGGCATCCATCGAACCGATGTGGGCATAGAAGAGGTCGATCGGTTCGAACGATTCGCGGCGGACTTTGGCATCGAAGTTGACGCCACCCGATCCGAGGCCGCCATGCTTGAGGATCGTCAGCATGGTTTGGGTGGTGAGGTAGTAATCGGTCGCGAATTGGTCGGTATCCCAGCCCAGGAGGAGGTCACCGGTGTTGGCATCGATGCTCCCCAGGGCCCCTTGGATCCCGGCGTAGTCGAGTTCGTGCATCATGGTGTGACCGGCCAGGGTGGCATGGTTCGTCTCGATGTTCAGCTTGAAGTGATCGAGCAGGTCGTACTGGCGGAGGAAGTTGATGCACGCGGCCGCGTCGCTGTCGTATTGGTGTTTGGTCGGTTCCTTGGGCTTCGGTTCGATCAGGAATTGTCCTTTGAACCCGATCTGTTTGGCGTAGTCGACCGCCATGTGGAAGAAGCGTGCGAGGTGATCGAGTTCGCGTTTCATGTCGGTGTTGTAAAGGTTTTGGTACCCTTCGCGGCCGCCCCAGAAGACGTAGTTTTCGCCGCCCAATCGGTGGGTGACTTCGAGCGCCTTTTTGACTTGGGCCGCGGCGTAGGCGAAGACATCGGCGTTGCAGCTGGTCGCCGCCCCGTGCATGAAGCGGGGGTTGCTGAAGAGGTTGGCGGTGCCCCAAAGGAGTTTGACGCCGGTGGCCTGCTGTTGTTGTTGGAGGACGTCGGCGACCGCTTCGAGGTTGGCGTTCGATTCGCGAAGGTTGGAACCTTCGGGGGCGACATCGCGGTCGTGAAAGGCGTAATAGGGGGCTTGGAGTTTATGAAAAAGTTCGAAGGCGACTTCGGCGCGGCGTTTGGCATTGGAGACGCTGTCGGAGCCGTCATCCCAGGGTCGGACGGCGGTGCCAGGGCCGAAGGGGTCGCTGCCGGTCCCGCGGAAGGTGTGCCAGTAGACGATCGAGAATCGGAAATGGTCTCGCATCGACTTCCCTTCGACGATTTCGTCGGGGTTGTACCAGCAAAACGCCAACGGGTTGTCGCTCTGGGGGCCTTCGTACTCGACGCGGGGGATATCGGGAAACGCGGTCATCGGTCTTCCGGGATTGCTTTGGGAGGGTGCGATTTGGGAAAAGGACAGGGGGTCTGCACCGGGACAGTATCGGTCGGACCTTTGCGGATCACAACCGGGCGGCGTGGAGAGGTTTTGTCGCCGTCGCTATCCTGTAGGGATCGTGCCTGGCGCGGAGATCACTCGTGTTGGGTATGCTGTTGCGGCTGGGGGTCGAAGATCACGGTGTCGGGTCGACGATGACCTGGGCAGGGTAACCGAGGGGTGGGTAGGCGGAACCGATGAAAAGCGAGGATGAACCGGGGCGAATCGTCGGACGGGTTGTGGCAGCGGTGCCACCGCTGGGGGTTCAGGTTGACGATTTGTCGGCGAACGTCGCGGCGGCCTTGAAGGTCTTGGTCGGCCTTGGGCTTGTTGCATTGACGATGTTTTTGGCTGTCGATTTTGGCGGCGTCTTACCCTGGAGCCGTTGGGCGGCGGTGGTGGCGGTCTTGTGGATCGGGGCGGTGGCGTTGCCGATCGTCGGGTTGGCCTACCGCGGCGTGGGTGGCGGCGGGGTGACGCGGGGGGCGATCGCGATCCCGTTGTTGTGCATGATCGTTTGGGGGATGGCCTATGTTCAGACGCTCCCGTTGCCTGCGGGTTTGGTCCGATGGTTATCGCCGGGATCGGCTGAGGCTTACGGCGCCTGGGTTCCGGACGAAATCCGACAGGCGATGGTGGGCGAACCGGGTTTGATCGGCCAAATCGCGCGGGGGAGGCATCCGATCAGCGTTTCGGCCAACCTGACGCGCGGCGCGCTGATTGCTCCGGTCCTCTTTGGCGTCGTCTGTTTGGTCTCGGCCTTCGTTTTCCGATCGGGTCGATCGGTCGCGTGGCTGTTAGCCGGGATCGCGACCTGCGGCGGGATCATCGCATTTCTTGGGATCTCCGACCAGCTTCGGGTGCCGATCGATGGCGAGTCGGAGATGGTCATCACCTACAAGGCGGGGGCCCCGTTTGGGCCCTTCGTCTGTCGGAATAACGGCGCCGGGTATATGAATCTGACGCTCGCCGCGTCGATCGGGTTATTGATTTATGCGCTGTTGCGGCAATGGGAGCAGACGGAGCGGTTGATCATCCAACCCGGAAGCAACGGCCGGTGGCCGGACGGTCGTCTCCATCGCTTGTGGTTGGCGATCCAGCAGACCGATCCGTTGTCAGCGATCAGCGCGGTGTTGGTCTTTCTGAGCATGTCGGGGGTCTTGGCATCGCGGTCGCGGGGGGGGATTTTGGCGGCCGTTGTCGGGGCGGTTGTCGCCAGCCTTTTTAGCGGCGGGCGGGGTGCAAGGCTTTGGCTGTTCGTGCGGATCGTGGGGGTGATGGGTGCGGTGGTAGGGTTGCTCGGATCGATCGGCCTGTTGGAATCGATCACCGAGCGATTGGAAACGCTCCGGCCCGGATCGGGCGCATCGGTGGCACGTGTCACCCATTGGTCCGACTGTGTCGAGGTCGTGCAGCGTTACCTGCCGATGGGGGCTGGCCTGGGGGCTCATCGTTTCGCCTATTTGCCGTATCAAAAAATCGGGGGTCCGTTGTGGTACGTCAACGCGGACAACCTCTATGTCGAATGGCTGGTCGAAGGGGGCGTTTGGCTGATCAGCCTGCTGATGATCGGCATCGCGATTTTCATGTTGCGGCTTCGTGTGTTGACGCAGGCGGTTTCGCAGCCGCACATCACCGCGCTGATCGCGATGGGGTGGTTCATTTTGGGGTCGCAGGCGGTGAGCCAATTCTTCGACTTCGGGATGTTGATGCCCGGGATCTACGTGACGCTGGCCGTTTTGGTCGGGGCGACGTTCGGGGTGAAGGAAGATTCGGAAGAGGTGCCGACAGGTCGTTTGGCCGGCAGGTTGGGCCTGGGGGCCAGGGGATGGTCGGTGGCGGCCTTTGCGACGCTGGCTGCGGTCGCTCTGGGATTGGGTTATTTTCAGACGAAGCAGGATTCGGTCGATCATTATCGGATCTCGGCGTTGGCCATCAGCAAGTGGTCCGGGCAGCGGGTCGATCCCGAAACGGTACCGTTGGCGGAATGGTCCGAGGGGTCGCGGAACCCGGAATTGCTCAGCGCGGTCGCGCGGGCCGGGATGAGGTTGGAAGCGGCTGCCGGTGAGGACGCGGCTGCCCAGACCGACGGGGGTGACTTTGGGACTACCGAGCTGGAGGCGACGATCTCGGCCAGGCGTGCGATGTATTACCTCGATGCCGAGCAGCGGGGCGCGCCGCCGGAGAGCGTTTTGTTTGTCGGGCAGTCGAAGGAGCGTTTGCTGCGGGCACGGGGGTACGCGATGCGGGCGCTGATGCTCTGCCCGCTGCATGACTTGGCGAGGTACAGCCTCCTTGAGACGGGGTTCCTTGCGGGACAGTCGAAAGAAACGAGCGAATCGCTGATCCGCCAGTGGGCCAAGTTGCGGTCGCGCAACGCCGACGTGTCGCAGATCATCGCCCGGATCGCCTTGATCTATCCGCGCGGCGAGGTGGCACGGCAGATTGTGCGGCAGGTTACCGATTTGGCCCCCGGGAGGGAGGCCCTCTTTTGGCCGATGATCCAGTTGCTGGGGGGTGAGCAATCGCTCGAAGAGGTCCTTCCCGACAACCCGGAATCGATCCTGCAGGCGATCGAGGCGTTGCGGCTGGAGGGGGAGATCCGCCAGCGGTTGCTCACGCGGGCCGACGGGCTCATCCAGGCCGGGCTCAAAGGTCAGGAAAACACCTTAAAAGGGGCCGATTTCGCCGCTTTGGCGAGCCGCTTGGCACTGGCACGACAAAATCGAGCCGAGGCAGAGGCTTGGCTGCTCAAGGCGATCATTTGGGCCCCGCGGAACGCCCAGCACCGGTACCGTTTCGTCACCCTGTTGGAAGAAAATGGCGAATTTGAGAAGGCCCGGCAGCAATTGGAGATCTGTTTGAAGTGGGAGCCGGAAAACAGGGTCTTCATCGCCCGCCGGGAATCGCTCTTGGAAAAGCTCGAGGCGACCAAAAAACAGCGGTGAAACAGGGTTGGGTAATTCGCGTGGGGGGAATTCGGGTCAATTGGATCCGATTTATCCCCTTGGCCAAATCGGCTCGGATCTGCGATAATCGGGCCCTTCGGCCCGGTGTGGCGTTTTCATCTCTCTAGCGGCAATTGCAAACGGTTTTTCATGTACAAGAACTTCTCCCCGGCGGCGCTCGGAATCACCGGGCGGCAGAGTGAACTGATCGAGCTCGCTTTGACCTACGGTTTCAAGGGGTTCGACATCGACATGGCCGACATGCGACGCAGGGCGATGCGGGCTACCCCGGAAGAGGCTTTCAAGTATTTGAAGGCGACCGACCTGTCGATTGGCGGTTTCGATGTCGAAGTCGATCTCGATGGCGATGACGACGTCTACAAGGCCCAGCTCGCCACGTTGCACGGGACCGCGGATTTGGCCGCCCAGTGGAAGCTGCGTCACGGGTTGATCCATGTCCCGGCGGGGACCGACCGGGCCGCCTACCCGCAGTATTTCGAAGTGATCCGGGCCCGGTTGACGCAGGTCGCCGAAGTCCTGGGTGCACGAAAGCTTCGGTTGGGTGTCGGCTTCAACGGTTGCCGCGACGCGGTCGAGGGGAAGCAATTCCCGTTCATCACCAACCCTGAAGGTTTGATCGCCCTAGTCAAGTCGCTCCCGGCCGATAACGTCGGGCTGATCGTCGATTCGTTCAATTGGTTGTTGGGGGGTGGCACGCTCGATCAGGCCGCATCGCTCGATCCCAAGCGGATCGTCACGGTGCGACTCGGTTCGATCGCCCCCGGGGTGGCGGTTGCTGAGGCGAAGAAATCGGATCGGGTGTTGCCGGTCCTGGAAGGTCCGCTGAGCCATGTCGCGATCGTGTTGAAGTTGAAGGCGATCGGTTATGACGGGCCGATCGGGCCGAGCGCCAGCGGGACCCAGTACAAAGACGAAACCCGCGAATTCATTGTCAGCAACGGCCAGGAATTGATCGATGCGATCCTGACCCAGGCGGGGATCACCGTCCCGCCGCGGCCCTGCGAGTTGGTTTCCCAGTACCCCGAAGAACCGGTCATCGTGTGATCTTGAGATCAACCTTTTCTAGCGGCGTGGAAGCGTCGGGGCCG
>JBEIRZ010000378.1:0-4366 GCA_040375695.1 Planctomycetaceae bacterium | reverse complement strand
CCTTTGGAATCGAAAGGGGGAGGCGAGTATCGCTTTTCGGGCGACGTCTTCACCCGCGGCGCCCCGATCACGATCAGCGCCGATTCGATCGTAGTCGATCCCGGGGTGACCCTTTCGACGCGGGTCACCGACCCCTCGGCGCGATCGATCGGTGATTCGGGGCATATCGCGTTGACGGCAGCGACGATCACGATCGCGAGCACCGCCGAGTTGCTCAGCTTCGACGACCGGGTCGGTACGGCAGACCCCGCGGGGATCCCGGCGGGGCTGTCCGACATCGCCTATCCGAGGGTGGAATACTTTGACGGGAAGCGGGTTTCGATCTGGCAACCGGGGTACACGTTTAGGAACGTCGTGACCAGCACGAATGGGGCAGGGTCGGGGATGACGGTCGACTTGGTCGTGGGCAAAGATGGCGAAGTGACGACACTGCTCCGTACATCGGGGAGCGGTTATGCCCAGGGTGATAAGGTCTGGGTGACGCTGGGAGCGCTCGGGGCGGACCAGATGTTCGTGTCGTCCTATCAGTTGGCCGGGAAGCAGTTGTTTGATATCGCCTTCGACATGAACCTGATCGTCGTCGGCGGCTCGGGGGCCAAGGTGGTGACTTTTGATGTCGGCCGATTGCTCGGCAAGGGTGGCGACATCACGTTGACGGCAAAAAAATACGAGCTGGTCGCCGGTGCCTTCGGGATGGTCACCACGGAGGCGAAGATCGAAATCGGCGATGCTTACCTGCACGGCAGGAACGTCAACATCCATGCCGACGCCAACAACCACGAATCGGTCCTGCTGAACGATTGGTTGGGCGACGCCGCGACGAAGGACGAAGACGACCTGACCGTATTGGAAGAGTTGAGGGTGGGGGTCGCCGATTTCGTCAAATCGATCGTCGAATTGCTGATCAAGTATCGGCCGTTCGTGGGGATCGGGATGCTCGATGCGGAAGCGAAGGTGATCATCAACCCGGGCGCAGAAATCATCGCCGATGGGAATGTCAAGATTTCGGCGGTCGCCGATTCGATGGTCGCGTTCGACGTGATCAGCGACCTGCTGGGGGGTGGTTACGCGCGATCGGTGGCCAATGCGAAAGTCGAAATCGGCACCGGTGTGATCATTCGAGCCGGCGAGGGGATCGACGTGTCGGCTTGGACGGTCAACAGCATCGTCGTCTCGCTGCAGGTGGGCGGCGATCTTGCCGGTGGGATTATCCGAGGGTTGTCGGGTACGCCATTCGGGATCGGCGTTTTGATCAGCGATTGCGATTCTGACGCTTGGGTCAGCATCGCCCAAGGGTCGTTGCTTCACGCCCTCAACGGCGACGTGAATGTCCTGGCGGTGACGACCAGGAATGTGCAACCGTCGGGTGCGACGGGGGGCGAGTACAAGGTCTTGTCGATCAGCTTTGTGTGGTCGACGGGGGATGCGTTGGCCCGCACCGAAATCGACGGTCAGGTCATCTCCGACAACGGGGATGTGCGGAACCAGTCGATGGTGTCGAGTTTGGCGAACCAAGTAAATGCCACCGCGGCGATCGGTTCGAGCACGACCCAGCGACTGCTCCGCAATGCATTCAGTAAGCTCAAGTTTCCCGGTGGGGGGAAGGCGGCGAAGGCGCAAGGCGCGGTTTCGCAAGTATTTAGCGGACTTGGGCTGACCAGCCTCGGTTCGATGCTCAGCACCGACGATGGCTCGTCGGCCGAGAAATTCAAAACCTTCGGCGGGTCGTTCAGCTTCGGCTACGCAGAACAGTCCGCGACTTCACGCAGCAGCGTCGGTTCCGATGCGATCATCGCGGCAGGCCGAAGCGTCTATGTTCTGGCCGATACGATCGACAGGCCGACGACGGTCGCCGAGGCGTCGGTCGCACCTGGGCAGAGTTCTACGCAAATGGAGGATGACCCCGGCAAATTTGATGACGACGGGAAACAGAAGCAGCGTTTGAAAGAGACGAAAAAGAAATATGCGGGGGCGGTCGCGATCGTCTATGGAACTTACACCAACGAGGCATTCGCGGAAGTCCTACCCGGCGCCGTCATCGATGCGAACCGCGCGCAGGGGCTGTTGCCTGAAGAACTGGTCATCCAGGCCCGTACCCTTTCGCCTTACGAATTCCCGCTGGAGCGGTTCCTCGGTCTGGCCGATTTTTTCGGCAAGCTGATCGGAGTCCTGTCTGCCAAATTTAAGGGGGCTGCGACCTCGTGGGCCGCCGCCAAAGCATCGGGAGAAGAAACGGCTATTTCCGGAAGCTTCAATGTCCTTAAACTCCGATCGGCCGCCGAGGCGAATGTCGGATCCGGCGCGAGATTGAATCAACATCCCGCCGCGGGACTGGTCGACGTCAAGGTCCGAGCCACGACCGAAAACCAAATCGTCAACTTCGCCGCCGACCCGATGGGGCTGACGCAACTCTCGGGCAAAGTGGGCTCTTCTGGTGGCGGCGGTTTTAGCGCCGTCTTTCACGTCAATCGGACCCTCGCCACGATCGATGACGGGGCGATTGTCGAATCGAATGACCTGTTGGTCGAGGCGGACACCAGGACCACCAACGTTTCGCTCGGGATCGCCGGCAGCGCGGCGAGCGGCATTTCGGTCAACGGCGTGATCATCTATGTCGACATCGACAACAACACCCTGGCGTTAATCAGCAACGGGGCGACGGTCGACGCATCTGGCAGCATCCGTGTGTTGGCCGATGACGACCTGATGAACGCTAGCGTAGCGGGGGGGATCTCCCTAGGAAAAAGCGTGGGTATCGGGATTTCTGGGGCAGGCAGTCGGATCAGCCGCAATACCCGCGCGATCATCGGCTTCGAAACCGAAGGCATCGCGACCGGGGCCGCGACCCCGGGTACTGGTGTCGACAGCGTCAGCGACCAGATCGATTTGGGCTACCCTCACGGCTTCGTGACCGGCGACACGGTCAGGTACGGCAATGCCGGCTTACGTCAAGGGATTCGGGGACTGGTTGATGGGGATCTGTACCACGTCCGTGTGATCTCGCCGAACGTCGTCGCCCTGGCCCGTTCGTTAGCCGAAGCCAACGGGTCGGCACCCGGTTTCGCGAGTGCCGCGATCGACGACGCTTCGGATCGCATTCAGTTAGGTTACGAACATGGCTTTCAAACGGGTGACGCCGTCGTTTATGACCATGGGACGGGGTCGGACGTTGCCGATTTGGTCCACGGGCGAACGTATTACGTCATTCGTGTCGACGCGACAACGGTCAAATTAGCAACTTCCCAAACCGATGCGGAAGAAAGCCGCGCGATCGATCTGAACCGATCGACCTACCCAGGCTCCGGGTCGACGCATCGCATGCGATTGGATATCGACGCCACCGGGGTGACGGGAGACGAACACCAGATCGGCCGGGTATTCGACCCGCAGGTCGCCGTTGTCGGGTTGGGCGAAAGCATCGACCTGGGACAGCCCCACGGGTTTCAGCCCGGCCAAGCGATCGTCTATCGCAAGGGATCCGGTGCACCGATCGGCGGACTCGTCGATGGGCAAACCTATTACGCGGTCATCGAGCCCGCCAGCCCCAACCTGCTCCGTTTGGCAAACAGCCAGGAGGACGCGCTGCGAACCGATCCGGTCGTCGTCGGATTGTCGCGCAGCGGCGTAACCGGGACGGGGCACGGCTTCGGTGTCGCGTTCGACCCGTCCGATGCGGTCGACGACAGCGGCGACACGATCGACCTGGGTTACCCCCACCGGCTTCTAGGCGGCGATCTGGTCGTCTACGACAACGGTGGCGGCACGAGCATCAGCGGGTTGACGCAAGGGGCGACTTATAGCGTCATGCCGGTGGGCGATACGGCAATCAAACTTCGCCCGATACCCGCGGTGGCGGCCTTGGCCGATGACGCATGGGGACAAGGGACGCGAACGTTGACTTCGGACACGGCGATCGTCTTTCGCCTCGACGGCAATGCCTCGGTCGACGGCCAGTCAGAGACGATCACCTTCGGCGAGACACACGGACTCATTGACGGCGAACAGTTGCGATACGCCTACGTTGGCGGGGCCAGCGACAACAGCGGTTTGGCGAATGGACAGTCGTATCGGGTGCTGGTCGTCGATTTCCGGACGATCAAATTGGTGACAGCGCCGCTATCGGTCGTCGCGATCAACGCGGAAGGGGCAACCGGGGTGGGACACACCTTCCGGTTGCCGTTTTCGCCAGCAGAAAAGGTGACCGATGCCTCCGTGGATTTGAACGACACGATCGATCTGGGTTACGTCCATGGGCTGACGACCGGGCAGCGAGTCTTTTACACCAATGGCGGGGGAGAAAGTGTTCGTGGGTTGGCGAACAAGAACGAGTATTTCGTGATCCGGGTCAGCGATCGCAAGATCCGCT
>JBEIRZ010000060.1:0-19270 GCA_040375695.1 Planctomycetaceae bacterium | reverse complement strand
CCGGCGAGAAAAGGGTCTTGAGGAGGGAACGAGCCTGATCGGGAGAGGCCCAGCCGACCAGACGCATGCGGTTGGCCGCGGAGGCGAGGGAGGGGTCTTTGGCGTTGGCCTGGTTGATTAAGCCTGGGGCGATCTTTTCGCGGACCCAATCGGCCAAGGGCTTGGCGGCGCCATCGGGTCGGACGGCGCCCAGTTCGGCAATCACTGCCGGGAGGAGGGCGGCGCCGGTCGAGCCGGGTTGGTCGGACGATTGGAGGATTTCGACGAGGCTTTGGAGCGTCGCCCCGTTGTCGCTGCTGAGGATTTGGCAAGCGATCGCGCGATGCCATTGGTTGCGGGTCGCCGGTGGCCAATTGGCGACGGAAGGTTCGATCGCCTTCATGAATTCGAGCGCCCCGTCACCGAGGGAACCTTCGACGGCCCACATCACCCAGGCGTCGGCCGAATCGCTTTGAGCGATTTTGGCGAGGACTTTGGTGCGGGAGGCGGTGTCGGGAAGGAGCACGGGTGCGGCGTAGGCGAGTTGGAAGCGGACAGCGATCGATTCATCGGCGCTCAAGCGATCGGCTTGCTGTTCCGAGAGCGGCAGGTTCATTCGCGTGGCGATTTCGACCGCCCGTTTGCGAAGCTCGGGGTGTTGGTCGGCCAGGGCGGTGGCGATGACGTCGGCATCGATCCCCTTGGGGAGCATTTCGAGGACGGCCAACGCTTCGAGTCGGGTCTGCGGGAGTTGCGCTTCGATCACGAGTTGGCGGAGGGGAGTGATCCCATCGATCGCTTGACGCTCGGCCAACACCCTTGCGGCGGTGCGACGTTGCCAGTGGTTGGTGTGCCGGAGTGACTTAATGAGAGCGGCGGTGTCGAGTTGATCGAGCCGATCGGTGGCGCGACGCACGGGGCGATTGTCGGCAACGACCCGCCAGATGCGGCCGCGGTCATTGCCGCTGTTCAGGTCGACTTGGTTTTTGATCACCGGCGGGAGGCTCTTGGGGTGTTCGATCACTTCGCGGTACATGTCGGCGATGTAGAGGGCGCCGTCGGGGCCGCCGCCGAGTTGGACGGGGCGGAACCAGGTATCGGAGGATCGGACGAATTCGGATTTGTCATCGATCCGTTCCCCCGATTTCCAGAGGCCTTGGTCGATCATCCGTTTGCGATGGACGAGGTTGCTGCCGACGTCGCAGACCAGGGCGATCGGGTGTTCGGCAGCGGGCCATTGGTCCCCTTCGAAGAAGTGGACGCCGGTCGCGCCGGTGAAGTAGCCAGCGGCGCGTCCGCCCCCTTCGACGACCCCCGGGGCTTGGCCGGTCATGCGGAGGTGGGTACGGAGGATCCGCCAGGGTTCGGGCGGGGACGAGCGATAGACATCGGCGGAGGGGCCGTCGGCGGCGATGCTGCGGCGGAGGGGTGGGGAGGCGGAGTAGCGTTGTGAGCGGCCGGGGACGCTGCCCAGCATCAAGGCTTGCTGCAGGTGGTCGCTGTTGCTGGTCAGGAATTTGTGTCCCCAGGCGTCGAAGTCCATCCCGTGTTGGGCCGCGCCGGAAACGAGGTGGATCGAGTGGTCGCGGGGATCGATGGAGAAGTCTTGTCGGCCGAGCCGGAGCGGTTCTTTGAGCGCGGACCCGGTGATGTCACCGGCGTTGCTGCTCGATGCGCCGTGCAGCCTTAGGTCGGGGCCCCAGCGGAAGCTGTTCATCATCCCTTGGACGTTCGACCTGGCGAAACCGGTGTACCAAAGCTCGGGCTTGCCAACCTTGGCGCGGCCGCTGGCGTCGTCCGAGACGGGGTAGAAGTGGATGTGAGGCGGGGCGCCGACGATGACACCGCCGGGGAACGATTCGACGGCGGTCGGCCAAGAGAGGCCTTCGGCGATCGTTTCGGCTTCGTCCATTTTGCCGTCGCCATCGCGATCGGTCAGCCTGCGGATGCGGCCGACGGAATCGGTCTCGCGTTCGCTGTAATCGATCATTTCGGCGACGATCAATCGCCCCGCGGGGTCGAAGCAGAAGGCGACCGGGTCGATCACCAGCGGTTCGGCGGCGACGAGTTCGATTCGATACCCTGGGGCGACATCGAAGGCCCGGATCGCCTCTTCCGGCGAGAGCGGCTTGAAGCGATCGAGTTTTTCGCTCGGCGGCGGCGTGACCGAAGCGGCGGGTTTGGCCGCGTCGGCAGCGAAGGTAACGGCTTGTGCCACCGCCGTGATGGAGGCGATACAAACGCTAAGGAGGGCCCGGAATGCGATCGATCGGATCATGTCGTCGAACCTCTGAAAGGAAGGATGAAACCGACGCGGCAGGGCGCGTCGGCTTCGCGAATCGGCTGAGGTTGGGTAGAGGCAGGGTGGAAACTCGTCCGTAAAGGACCGTGAAACCGAATCCAGTTTAACGTTTCGGATCGAGGTTCGCATTCAATTGTTCATCGTTCACCGTCGACGCGACGCCGGTGGGGGGAACTTCGGCTTTGGTGAGCCAAACAAGGGCGTTCAAGACGACCTTTCGGAATTGGTCGTTCCCCCAATTGTCGTGGAAATGGCCCCCGGTGAAACCGAAACCGCGTCCGCCAGCGGGGCGCTGGACGGTCCACATCATCGTTTCGGCACGCCCCTTGTTCGCCTGGATGTGTTCGTAGGGGCCTTTGGGGTAGACATAGGGCCCATCGCGGACTTCGTCGGAAGGTGCGGCGACGAGGATCGGCACGAACTTGAGCCCTTCGGTTTCGGCCGCTTCGCCACCGGGGATGCCGCCGGCGAATCGCATGTTGAAGTACCATTCGTCTTTGATCTCGAACGGTTCGACGCCGCGGGTGACGGGGTGATCGGGGAAGCTCGTGAACTTCGGGCCCCAGATCGGGTTGCAGGAAAACATGTGTTCGTAGTGGCCGCCGATCCATTTGCGGAATTCGTTTCCTGCCTGTTCGGGGACGACCTCGACGCCGAAGTGCATGAAGCCGAGCCCGACCCCTTTATCGGCCCAGGCGTCGACCATTTTCATGCGTCGGCCTGATTCTTGGACGACCTCATGGCGGGTACCGCCGTCCATGTAAAAGACGATCGCATCGGCCCCGTCGAAGACCGATTCGTCGGCGGGCCAACCGTTCAGCAGCACTTTGACCTTCAGGTCGGGATACCCTTCGAGGCATTTTGCGAGGAGTTGTACCCCGGCGTTGAATTCGTGCATTCGGGGGGGGTGCGAAGGTTTGCCGGCCATCAGGACCAGCGTCTTCGGTTCGGCCGCGATTGTCGGTCGGGCGATCGTTTGGGCAAACAGGGTCGCGGCGGCGAGTGCTGCCACGAGGAGTGATGGAGACAACGTGTTGCGGGTCGGTTTCATCGCGATCGGTATTGAAAAGGAGAGGGTCAGGGTTCGGTCTTAAAAAAAGTTGGCATGGGTGATTGGTCCAGCAACCAGCTTTGCAGCGGGTCTGGGCTGCGGCTGAGCTGGCGCTGGCGTTGGTTTCACGCCGCTACTCGGCGGCTGGTTTGGCGATCGCCTGGCGGATCACCGGTTCGAAGATTTCGGCTTGTCGCATGAAGCCGAGGTCGTTGGCGTGGGAGGCATCGGTCGCCCCTTCGGTGTCGGTTCCGTAAAGCTGGTCACCGGGGATGTAATGCAGCCCATGGACACCGTCTTTGACGAGTCCTTCGTAGGCGGCTTTGAGGGCCGCGTGGTTGTCGTCGTGGAATTTGTCTTTGGCGGGGGTGATCCAACTGTTGGTGAAGCGACGGTCCTCGACGAGGATGATCGGGGTTTCGGGTTTTTTCTCGCGGATCCTGCGAACGAGCGGGGCGCATTTGGCGGTAACTTCAGCCGGTTGCATGTTGGGGAGGCAATCGATGACATAGACGCAGGCGTCGATTTGGGTCAGGAAGTCGGCGACGGCGGTGTCCATCTTGCCGTTGCCGGAGAAGCCGAGATTCACCACGGGGAGGTCGAGGTTGCGGCCGATGATGGCCGTATGCACGATCCCGGGGCGGCTGGCGCAGGCCCCGTGCGTGATGCTCGTCCCATAAAAAACGATCGGCGATGGCCGTGGGGCGAGCCCTTCGAACTTGCTTTCGGGTGCGACGCCGATGCTCAGCCTTTCGATCCCGTTGTAGAGCGGCAGGTAGGCGGCGTATTCGCGATAGCCCGGTTTCAAACCCCCGACGATTTCGGTCTTGACGACTTTGTTTTCGGGACGGGTGACTTGGACCCATTTCCACTGGCCATCTTCATCGCGGGCATAGAGGTCGATCCCGCTGACGCCGGTCGCGGGCATGTGAGGCATCGCCAAGCGGTCGGAGCGGAGTTCGTAATCGACATGAATGGTCGGCGAATCGGTCATGAAGCGGACCATCATCCCGGCGCTATCGCGGCTCAGCCCCCAGACGCTCTTGGTCACGGTCTGTTCGGCGGCGGCGGGGAAGCGATCGAACCAGCGGGACCGCTGTTGATCAGGGAGGATGCGGCCTTCGATGCCCCAGCGCGTGACGTCGTACCAGGCGAGCCCATCTTCGATCTTGGCACCGGCCGCTTTGGCCCGATCGAGCGCGGTAGCGGGCGCTGCGGGTTTGGTCTCTTGCGACCTTGCGGTCAAAGGAATCAGCGTGACGGCGAGGAGGGTGGCGGTCGGCGCGATCAGAGCGTGAGCGAGCGGGACGAAAAAAAGACGAACGAGCGACATGGCGAAAGGGCTCCGCGGGCGGGGTCGGAGGGGATGGGGGTAAGAGGCCCGCATTGTAACCGATCGCACGGGGGGTGTTCACGGGCCATGTTCACGGGCCATGTTCACGGGCCATGTTCACGGGCCTGGTGTCTGTGCCGGTTTCCGCCACCTTGACCAGCGGTGTGACGCCAAGCCGTCGGCGAGACTCGCGATCGGGGGCGGGAAGCTTGTGACCCAAGGTGTGGGGCGGAGAGAGTCGGCTCAGCGAGCGACGAGGCGTCCGTCGGCGATCATGCGAACGAGGTCGCTGGTGGTGACCATGCCGACAAAGGTTTCGCCATCGGTCACGGGCAAGCGATGGATGCGGGCATCGATCAGCTTTCGGGCGATTTCGATCACCGGCATGTCCAACGGGATGGTGGCGGGGTTGCGGGTCATGGCATCGGCGACAGTTAGCCCTTCGATCCGTTCGCCGATCCGTTCGGCGATCTCCTCGGGGGAGTCCATCGCGTCCTCGTGGAATCCGGTTTCATCGAAATAGAAGTCGGAAGTCTTTTCGGCGATCTCGCGTTCGGTGCAGAGTTGTCGGACGATGTCGGCGCGGGACGCGATCCCAACGAGTCGGCCGTTGTCGATCACCGGGCAGCCGCTGATTCGGTGCTCGATCAGTGCTTCCTGGAATTCGGGCAAGGACATCGTCGAGGGGACGGTGAAGACGGCGGGCCGCATCACGTCGGCGGCGGTCCAGACTTTGGAGGGTTGGTTCATGGCGTTGAGGTCTGATGGGGAAGGCCGTGACGTTTTGGGGCTTTAGGTCACGAAGGGTTGTGCCCGGTCGATGGGTTGGTCGATGGGGTACCGAGCCCAACGACTTCGAGCAGCCTCAGGGCGTTGGTGGTCGGCGAGACCCCTTCGCGCATGCGGTAATCGAAGGTCATCACATCGCGGCCGTTTGTGTCCTTGGTGATGGTTTCGCGGAAGTGGACGGTATGCGAGAGCGATTTTAGCACCGGGTCATCGGCGAGTTCCAAGTCATGGGTGCTGATCGCGCCGATGGCGCCGTTGTCGATCAGGTGTCTGAGGACGTGTGCCACGGCGATTTGGCGTTCGCGGCTGTTGGTCCCTTGGAGGATTTCGTCGAGCAGGTAAAGGAGCGTCGTGGAATTCGGCCGGGGCTCTGTGGCCGGCGTTTCGCCCTGGAGCGTCGATGCCGGGTTTGCCGATTCACGATTTTGGCTGATCGCTTCGGCGTGCCGGACGACGCGGGCTAAGGATTTCAGTTCGGCCATGTAGAACGACACCCCTTCGGCGAGGTTGTCGCGGACGCGGATGCTGGTCGCCAATTCGAGGTCGGGGAGTTCGAGCGATTTCGCACAGACCGGGCCTCCGGCACCCGCCAAGAGGGCGTTCAGCCCGATGCTGCGAAGGAGCGTGCTTTTGCCCGACATGTTCGAACCGGTCACCAACAGGAGCGTCCCTTGGGGGCCGACGGTGACGTCGTTGCAAACGCGTTTGCCATCGGGGAGGAGCGGGTGTCCGATTTGGTTGGCGATGATTTCTTTAGCGGCTGCGGGCGAACGCCACATCGGGGATGCCCAATCGGGGTTTTCGTCGATGAGTGCGGCGAGTGAAGCGGCCGCCTCGAGTTCGCCGAGGGCCTGGAACCATTTCGCCGCGTCTCCTTCGTGCTGTCGCTGCCAGAATTCGAGTCGGCGAAGGATATGGAGGTCCCAGAGGCCACCCATTTGGAGCGCCAGGTAGACCAGGAACAGTCCCGCGTTGCTCTTGAGTCCCGCCGCGGCGGCGACCCGTGACAATTTGGCCATCGCCGATGAAGCGCTCGTTTCGCCTTCGCAGAGCGTCTCACGGACATGGGCCAACAGCGAGTGGCGTCCTTTCGCGTCGTCCCGTTTGGGGATCGATTCGCAGAGGGCAAACATCTGGCGGTAGCCATCGACATCGCCGCGGCCGGAGAGGGCAGAGGCGAAGATTTCGTGGACATCGCCGAGCAAGAAAGTCGAGATCAGCATGTTGATCGCGACGATCGCGGCGATCCCGCCGGCGACGAGCGTTAGGGCGTTGGTGAGGAACGTTTTGGTCTGGGCGTCCGCTCCCATCCTGGCCAGCAGGCAGGCGGCCAACGCGACCAAGAGCCCGAGCATCAAGAATGCCGATAGCCTCGACCAAAGGGCCAGCATCGGGTGGCGATCGAGCCACGAGGACGAGCGGATCCACTTCAAGAAACGATCGGGGTCGGACGTCCCGGTGCTGACGCGTCTGGCTTGGGTGTAGAAATCGACACGCCAATCTCTCATTGGCGCGAGGGTCTGTGCCGCCTCGTGGCGTCGCGTTGCGGCGGCTTGGGTCGCCGGGCCGATCAGCCAATCGGCGAGCGTTCGCAAGCCGGGGCCGAGCGATGCCATCGAGACCAATTGGAAGAGCGACCCTTGGCCGAAGACGTCGAGGTCATCGGCGACGGCAGCGGTGTCGACCCCCGATGTCGTGTTGGCCTGGAGCGCGCTTGCGTGTTTCGTGTTCGCCTGTGTTGCTGAGGCGTGTGTTGCGGAAGCTTGGGGTGTGGTCGTGAGGGGGTGATCGGAAGGGGCCGTTCGGTTCGGAGAATCGGCGGAAGTGGTTGCTTCGGCGGGGCCGGACTTTGGGTTCCAGAGCGGCAGCCTGTCCCAGCGCCTTTGGGTGCGGGCGATCAGTCGTTTGAGGACGCTGCCGCGTGAGCGTTTCGCCTGCATCCGGTCGCGGACATTTTCGTGCCAGGTGACGGCGACCAAGAAGGCGACGAGGAGAACCCACCCCAGTGCCGCCAGGGGACGGCTGGGGGCCATGAAGTAACCGAGCAACAGCAGCAGCGCGGCCGCGAGGAAGAGTGCCGTCCGGAGGAGGTTCCATTTTTTTTCGCCCTCCAGCCAATGACGGCGCTGGGACTCGAGTTCATCGAGCCATCGCTGGTAATCGGTCGTCGCGTTGGAAGGGTTCGTCACAGGGGTCAGGCGGCGTCTGCGGTTCGGGGACGTATCGGCGAAGCCTGCAGCCCGCTGATGACTTTAACCGCGACGCGGTCTTCGAGGTTCGGTCGATAAATCGTAAGCAGCAACAGCGGCAGGAACCAGCCGATGTACAGCCCCCCGCCGTAGGCGTGCCAGAACTGCGCGGCGACCATCACCGCGGCGGTGTAGGCGATCAAGGTCCCGAGATTTTTTTGTGCCGGCCAAATGGAGAAGAAGCCGGCGAGGATCAAAAAGCCGACGAGCAGCGGCAGGCGGTAAATCGGTTGCCAACCGAGGCCCCAAACCCCTTTGAGCCCTTCCATCTGAGGCATCATCAAACCGAACATCCGCCGCAGGTGTTCCGTCGGCGAGATGCTGTCATCCAGCAGCAGCATCGCCACCATGCATGCCAGGGCCACCACCACGCCGACCAGAAAACGCCCCACACCGCGCGGCCGATAAAAACTGACCCACAGCGGCAGGAGGAAGAGGGGGTAATACACGAGCCCCGCGGCGACCCCCAGAAATGTCCCTGCGATGAACGGCCTGCGGTAACTGAACACGGCCCAAATCAGAAGTGCCGCCGGGAGGGCATGATCGACTCGTCCGGTCATCTGGGCGGTGTAAGGGAGCAACAGGTAGAGGGTCGCACAACCGATCCCGCTGCGGAAATTCCCGAAGTGGCGGTAACCGATCGAGACGATCCCGACGACGATCGCCAAGTGCGAAACGATCGCCAAGAACTTTGCCAGCATGACGTAGGGGGTGGGCCGTTCGTTCTGGGGTGTCGTCAGCGGCTTATCCGAAGACGGCACGACATCACCGGCAGCGATTCTTTCGGCGAGAGGGTCCTGTGCGACGTCATCGGCTTGGGGGGAAGAAGCCGGAAGGCCGAGCGGACGGCTGGGGATCGCCGGCAACATGTTCATCAGGGAATAGCCCGGGCCTAGGCGCGGCCCCTCGACATCGAGATCGGGCTTATTCGTGATCACATTGGCCATCAAGAAGACGAACATCCAAAAGCCGATGAACATCAGACCGCCCGCGGTCAGGTTAGGGTCGAGCAGCGGCCGACGGACCATCAGCGGGTCGAAAATCAGGCGGAGGAGGATCAGCGCTTGCACTGCCAAGAGCCAAATGAATCCGTAGAGTTCCATATCGCGAGGCGGGGCGATTTCGGGACCGCTCGCGATTTCCGGCGAAGAGTCTTCACCCGGTATGTCTTCATCCGCGGCTTGGCGGTTCCCCGCGACGGACGCTGCGGGCGAGTCGGCGAGTGTCGCAGGTTCGTTGTTGTCGGGGGCGCTGGCGTCCGGTTGAAGAAGAGAAGCCTCGGCGTCGGTGTTCGCGCCGGGGGCGTTGGAAGCTTCCCCGGTTGGGGCATCGGCCCCGTCGGGACCTGGCGGTTTTGTCTCGTCCGAATTTGCTTCGTTCGCGGTGATTAAGGGGTTCGGGGCTGCGGTGCTGATCAGGCTTTTTTCGGCGACTTCGGTTTTGATCGCTATCAATTTCTGGCGTCGGGCTTCCTGGACGATCAGCAGTCCTGGGGCGAGCAGCACGAGCAGCAACAGGTCGAGGTTCCGCATGCTCCAAAAGCGATGGAACGCGAAGTAGAGACCGAACGTCAAGAATGACGAGAGGTAGACCCAGGTGATCGGGTCGGGACGTTTATAGTGCAGTAAGATTTCGCTCATTCAAAAATCGCCGCACGGGATAAACCCCGGAGGACAACGCTGTGGTTATCCGGCATCCGGAGAGGGAGCGCCGTTCGAACCCGCATCGGCCTTCAGCGGAATCCCGACGCCGTTGGCCACCACCCCCAAACAAGCTCTCCCCGCCGAGCGGGGTCTCGACACGATCTCCACCAAGGCCACCGGCATCCGACCGAGGGGTAAATTACCTCGGAAAACGGATCGGAAGTTGGTCCCGGGTCGGGGATGTCGAAAAATCGATGGTCCCATCAAAATAAGGGGGCGGAGCCTCTTTTGCTAGTCGTCGGCATGCACAAGATTTCCCCGGCCTGTTTTGGTCCCTGGCTGGAGGTTTCCGTCCGGGGTCTACCGTCGGGGACCGAAATCCGGTGATGCTGCGTCAACTTACCGCCCTAAACCGCCCATCGCGTCGGCGTTCCCAAGGGTTATCATAGATTGTTGGAAAACTCAAAAGCGGTCCGTGATTCGTGCCCATCGCGTCGGCGTTCCGAGGGGTTATCATAGGGGCGTGGCAAGACGCTTGACGCGGTTTTTGGCCTGTTTGTCGGTTCAGTCGGCGGTTGGGTCTGGGTGAGCGTGTCGGATAACCTGTCCGACGAGACTTGGCGGATCGGACTTGGCAAATAAGACGCAGGTAGGACGCAGATAGGACTATGGGAGATCGTTTGTGATGGCTGGCGTGGCCCAATCGTCGGAGAGTCGGGAAGGAAATCGGGGTGCGAACGATTTTTCGAGCGGCGAGATCGAAAGCTTTCAGTACAACGACTCGATCTGTCGGATGTTCGTTACGGCGACGGTCGTTTGGGGCGTTATCGGGATGCTCGCGGGGCTGATCGTCGCGACCCTGATGGTCTTGCCGAGGTTTCATCCCAATGTGTTGTTCCTGCTTGGGCCGTGGGCCGAATACCTGACGTTTGGGCGTCTGCGGCCGTTGCACACCAACGCGGCGATTTTCGCCTTTGCGGGCAACGGCGTCTTCGCGGCGGTTTATTACAGCACCCAGCGGCTCTGCAAATGCCGGATGTGGAGCGACGCGTTGGGGTTGCTGCACTTTTGGGGGTGGCAATTGATCATTGTCGCCGCGGCGGTGACCTTGCCGCTGGGGATCACGCAGGGCAAGGAATACGCCGAGCTCGAATGGCCGATCGACATCGCGATCGCGATCGTGTGGCTCGGCTTTTTCGGCGGCAATTTCCTGATGACGCTGATCCGTCGTCGCGAGCGGCACATGTATGTCTCGCTTTGGTTTTACATCGCGACGATCGTCACGATGTCCGTCTTGCACGTCTTCAACAATCTTGTCGTCCCGATCGGTTGGTTCAAGAGCTACTCGATCTACGCCGGCGTGCAAGACGCGTTCATGCAGTGGTGGTATGGACACAACGCGGTCGCCTTTTTCTTAACGATGCCCTTCTTGGGTTTGATGTATTACTTTTTGCCCAAGGCGGCCGAGCGTCCGGTCTTCAGTTACAAATTGAGCATCCTGCACTTCTGGGCGTTGGTGTTCATCTACATTTGGGCCGGGCCGCACCACCTCCATTACACGGCCCTGCCGGAGTGGGCCAGCACGCTGGGGATGCTCTTCGGCTTGATGCTGTGGATGCCTTCCTGGGGTGGGATGATCAATGGGTTGTTAACGCTCCGCGGTGCCTGGGACAAGGTTTTGGCCGACCCGGTCCTCAAGTTTTTCGTCGTCGGGCTCACGTTTTATGGGCTGGCGACGCTCGAGGGCCCGATGTTGAGCATCAAGAGCCTCAACGCGCTGACGCACTACACCGATTGGACGATCGCGCACGTTCATTCGGGTGCGCTCGGGTGGAACGGCATGATGACGTTCGGGATGATCTATTGGTTGCTCCCGCGGCTCTATCAGACGCCGCTTTGGAGCACCAAGCTGGCGACGTGGCATTTCTGGGTCGCCACGATCGGGATCCTTGTCTACATCGTGCCGATTTATGCCGCCGGTTTGACTCAGGGGTTGATGTGGCGGTCGATGGACGAAAAGGGGAATTTGAATTTCGACTTCATTGACACGGTGCAGGCGATCGTCCCGTACTGGACGGTCCGGGTGTTGGGGGGGGCGTTGTTCCTTGGCGGGATGCTGATGCTCGCGTTCAACATGTTCATGACGTGGCTATCGCGTCCTGCGACTTACGAGCAGCCCGTCTATTCGGCGCCGCGGCTGTTGCCCATGCCGATGACGGCTTCGGTAGCCAAATCGAGTTCGCTCGAAGGGAAACCGGTTCACGAACTGGGGTTTTTGGTCGAGAAGCTGTCATCGATGGATTGGCACCGCGCTTGGGAGCGTTTGCCGGTTAAATTTACCGTCTTCACGCTGCTCGCCGTCGTGGCGGCGAGCTTGTTCGAGATGATCCCGATGTTCCTGATCCGCAGCAACGTCCCGACGATCGCTTCGGTCAAGCCCTACACCCCGTTGGAGCTCGTCGGTCGTGACATTTTCGTCGCCGAGGGTTGTTACAACTGTCATTCGCAGATGATCCGTCCGATCGTTTCCGAGACGAAGCGTTATGGCGATTTCAGCAAGGCGGGTGAATCGATCTATGACCGTCCGTTCCAATGGGGCAGCCGCCGGATCGGCCCCGACTTAGCCCGCGAGGGTGGGAAACAGAGCAGCCATTGGCATTGGCAACATCTCGAAAACCCCGCCAAAATGTCTTCCGGTTCGACGATGCCGCACTTCCGACATTTGCTGACGCGGGACCTCGATTTCGACAAGGTGACCGACCGGGTCAAGGCGGCGCACCTGTTGGGGGCGCCGTACGACCGTGAGTTGACCGAAGCCCCCGACATGGCGCGGCGTCAGGCGGAAGAGGTCGCGGCTGAGATCGTCAAGCAGGGTGGCCCCTTCAAGCGTGGCGACACGCTGGTGCTTAACAGCCAAGCGGTCGCCTTGATCGCTTACCTGCAGAGGCTCGGTGTCGATTTGACCCGTCCCGCCGCGCCGGCGACCGAAGGGGCGGCACCCGCCGACGGATCGGCACCGGCAGCCGGTGCCCCGGCGGCGACCGCGGCTGACGATTCGCCCGCCGCCGCGTCGCAGCCGCTCGCCGCGTCGCGGGTGGACACCGATCCCGAGCCGAGGTAACCGCCATGCTCCGAGAAGTCATCTCTGCCCTCGATTATTCGGCCTGTGCCGAGATCGCTTTGGCGATCTTTGTCCTCGCTTTCGTGGGCTTGGTTTATGGGACGCTGCGGCTCAGCCGCAGTTCCACCGAACGTTTCGCATCGATCCCGTTGAGTGATCGCGTTGAGGATCCACGACATGACGACTGATACACAAGGCATGCCCCATCAATCATCGCCGCTGATCGGCCAAGCCTTTGACGGCATTCAGGAATACGACAACCCGCTGCCGGGTTGGTGGAAATGGCTCTTCGTCGCCACGATCGCCTTTTCCGTCGTCTATTTTCCCTACTACCACTTCGGCGCACCGGGCCGCAGCGTCGAGGACAGCTATACGATCGCCATGGGGGAAAACTTGCGGTTGCAATTCGCCGACCTCGGAGAGTTGAAGCCTGATGAGACGACGCTCGTCCGCATGATGCATGACAAGAGTTGGGTGAAGGTCGGCCAAGCGGTCTACCGCACGAATTGCGCTTCGTGCCACGGCGTCGACGGGGGCGGCATCGTTGGACCCAACTTGGCCGACGATAACTACAAGAACATCCGCGAGATCGGCGACATCCTGAAGGTCGTCCAGAACGGCGCCGCGGCGGGGGCGATGCCCGCTTGGCAAAACCGATTGCTCCCGAACGAACAGATCCTCGTATCGAGCTACGTCGCGTCGCTCCGCGGCTCGACACCGGCCAAACCCCGAGGGCCTGAAGGTAACCCGATCCCACCTTGGCCCCCGGCACCGCCGGAAGAGCCCAAGACGGGTGATGGCCCCACGAGTAATGTTAAGGGTGGTGAGGCGCAAGGGGCCACTCCCAACGCCGCACCCGCAAGCTGATCCCCTCGATTCGGTAATGTGGCGATGATCGATCCGACCGACGACGAGCTCCGCGCTTTCATCGAGGAATCGCTCCCGCCACAAAGGCTCAACGAGCTCCTTCGTCGACTCCCTGAGGATCCGGGGCTCCAGAGGAGGCTCGAGGCGATCCGCGAGGAATCGCCCGTGCCGGGTGACCTCGGAGCGATCTGGCGTTTTTATCGGCTGTCGTGCCCCGATCGCGGGGAATGGGGCAGCTACCTTTTGGGGGTGCTCGAACCCGGCCTCGCCGATTACCTCCGCTTCCATCTCGAAGAGGTCGGTTGTCAGTACTGCGCGGCCAATGTCGAAGACTTGAAGGCGTCGCTGCAGGCCCAGCGGTCAGCGTCCGAATCGCAAGCGATCGAGCGCCGTCGGACCCGCTATTACCAATCGGGCGCCGGCATTTTGGGTTCGGCCGACGATGACGATCGGCCTCGTCCCGCCGCAAACGGGTAATGGCAATTTTTGGGCATCGGTCGCGTCATCACTGTCCGACGAGCTTGAAGGTGGTGCAATCGAAGATCCCCAGGTCGCTCAGTTTCAATTTCGGGATGACCAACAGGGACATGAACGAGAGCGTCGTGAACGGGGCGGTCAATCGCGACCCGAGGTGGTCCTTGACGAAGCGGTCGATCCGTTTGTAATCGGCCGCCACCTCGGTCCCTGGCGCTGCGGTCATCAGCCCCGCGATCGGCAGCGGAAGGGCTTCGCGGGCCATTCCGTCGATCGCTACGATCCCGCCGCGGTGCCGGATCACTTCATTGACCGCTTCGGCGATCTCGTCGTCGTCACCCCCGACCGCCAGGATGTTGTGGGAATCATGGCTGACGCTCGAAGCGATCGCGCCGCGTCGCAGCCCGAAGCCATGAATGAAAGCGATCGCGGGTGGCGCGGGGCGGTAACGATTGACGATCACCAATTTCAAGAGGTCGCGGTCGCGGTCGGTCCGCACGATCCCAGCGGTGATCGGCAGCGTCGTCTTGGTCTCGCCGGTCAAGAGCGACCTGTCGATCGCCTCGATCACCCGGACGCGGACGGTTTGTGCATCGTTACCGTCGGTCAACGCGTCGTGTTTTTCGGGCTCGATCCCGCAGCGGGCGGCCAATTCCGATGGGGCAGGAACGACGAAGTCACCGGGCGATGTCGGCTGGCAATCGAAGCGATTGATCGCGGCACATGGGACCGAACCGAAGAGCGGCACGCCGTCGCGGGCGACGATCTGGCCCCCGATGACCGTTTCGAGCGTGCGGAAGCTCGACAGCCGATCGATGATTTGAAAATCGGCGGGGTCGCCGAGGCGGAGCGTTCCGACGGGGAGCTTGTAATGCCGGACGGGCTCGATGCACGCGGCTTGCAGGATGTCGAACAGTCCCGCGCCACGTGCCAGCGACCGTCGGACCATTTCGTCGATATGGCCGCGGACGAGATCGTCGGGGTGTTTGTCGTCACTACAAAACATCACTTCCCCAGGGAACCGCTTGATCAGGGGGAAGAGTGCGTCGAAGTTTTTGGCGGCGCTCCCTTCGCGGATCAGGATCTTCATCCCGCAGCCGATCTTGTCGACCGCCTCATCGAGCGACACGCATTCGTGATCGGTCGTGATCCCGGCGTCGGCGTACGAGGCGGCGTCGTCGAACCGAAGGCCTGGCGCGTGGCCGTCGATCGGTTTGCCGAGTTTGGCCGCATGGGCCAGTTTCGCCTTCACTTCGGGGTCGCGGGCAAGCACCCCCGGGTAATTCATCATCTCCGACAGGTAGAGGATTTCTTCGCGTTGAAGCAGTTCGCCGATCTGGCGTGCATCGATCACGGCGCCGGCCGTTTCGAATGTCGTGGCGGGGACGCAGCTTGGGGCGCCGAAGAAAAATTTGAAGGGGACCTTCCGGCCGTTATCGATCATGAAGTCGATGCCGGGGATGCCGAGCACGTTGGCGATTTCGTGAGGGTCGGAGACGGTCGCGACGGTCCCATGGACGACCGCCAATCGTGCGAATTCGCTCGGCACGAGCATCGAAGACTCGATATGGACGTGGGCATCGACATACCCGGGAAGGGCCAGCGGCAGCTCTTCGGTGTCCATCTCGGACTCGTCTTCGATCGCGGCGATCCGTCCGTCGCTGACGGTCAGCTTGACGGTGCGGATTTGATGCCGCTCGATGTCGATCAGCCGAACGAAGCGTTCGGTGAATTTGGGGAGCGGTCCCATGACCGGAGGAATATCGCTGGCGGTTTCGTCACGGGCGGTTTCGTCGCTGGCGGTCATCGGCGGTGCGGCTCCTTCGCGTGTCGGTGCGGCTTAGGGTTTGGGCAGGCGGCGGTATTTCTCCTGATACTTACGATACAGGGTGGAGTGCCGATTACCCAGGTCGACGGGGCGGCCATGGATCATCGCGTAGCGGACTTGCGATTCGACCTCCAGCATATCCCCTTCGACCATCAGCAGCGTCGCCTCTTTGCCGGGGGTCAACGACCCGATGCGATTGGCGACGCCGAGGATTTCGGCCGCGGAAAGCGTCACGGATCGCAGGGCGACGGCGGGATCAAGCCCATACGCGATCGCGTTGCCGGCGTGGAATGGCAGGTTGCGGGCGTTCGAAGCGCCCCCCGGATAACCGCTCCGTTCGGCGGCGATGCAAAACCGCACCCCGGCCTGGTGCAGCCTCGTCGGCAAGGTGTAGGCGGCGTCGTAGGGGTCGTCTTGTCGGAGCGGCAAGCGGAACGTGCCCGGCAGGATCACCGGGACGTTGTGCCGCACCAGCAGGTCGGCGGCCGCGGCGGCGTCGTGGCCACCGTAGATCACCAATTTCAACCGATGGGCAGCGGCGTACGCGACCGCACCTTCGATCGTCCCACGCCGATCGGCGGCAGCGATGATCGGGAGTTCGCCCCGCGCGACGGCGACGAGCGCCTCTTGACGGAGGTCGATCGATTGGCGATCGGGCTGTTCGGACCGCCGTTGGGCATATCGCTCCGCCCCCGCGAGGAGTTCGTCGAGCTCCGCGTAACGCTTTTCGCGCGCCTTGGCCCGGCCCGCTTCGGAATCGCCACCGCCCCGCCCGTCCAGCGATTCCCAATTAACGATCATCGCGGCGGGGCCGAGCATCAACATGTCTTGCCATGTCCAGCCGTCCAACCGCATCACCCCTGCCTGGCCGGCGACCATGGGGCCCGAAGGGGCGACGAGGCTCGTCAGGATGCCGTTGCTCCTGGCCACGGGGATCAGCTCGCTGTCGGGATTGACGGCGATCCACGAGCGGACGTTGGGGTTCAAACGTCCCGTCTCGCGATAGTCGACCGTGACGCTGACCGAATCGATCTCGCGCAGGCCGATGTCCGAATAGGCATCGATCATCCCGGGATAGACATTCATCCCTTTGGCGTCGATCACCTGCGCCCCGGCGGGGACGGCGACTTGACCGACCGGCCCGACCGCGGTGATCGACCCCTTTTCGACGACGACGACGCCTTGAGGGATCGGCGCGTTATCGATCGGGTAGACGGTGCCACCGACGATCGCGACCGGACCGGCGGGAAGGTCGCCGGGGATCTGGTCGTTGGCCAAGGCGCACGATGCGCTCAAGGCGGCGGCCCATGCCATGACTTCCCGACGGCCGATGACGTGGCGCGCGATGCATGTGACGAACTTCATGGTTGGGCTCCTGCGGGTGTGGCGTTATCAGCGTCGCTCGGTCGCGTCGGTGCGGTGATACGGTCGGTTTTGGGGTCGGGGCTCAGCGGTGAGGGCCGCGGCGGGGCTTCGAGCCGTCGGCGAGCGGCGCAGTAGAGGTCGATGCGGGGCCAGCGGTCTTCTTCCGCGATGCCCTGGGGTCGCTCGTTCTCACCTTCACCCTTGTCGTTGTTTTGGTTGTCGGCCTTGTCGCCGTCTTTCGGTTTGAGCCCCTTGGCGGCGCGGTCTTTCTTTGCGGCGATGGCGGCTTGGATCAACTTCGAACGGACTTCGGCTTGTTCCTGGCGGACGCGAAGGTCCTGCTCGCGGGTGAAGTAGGCCCGTCCGTCGATCCAAGTCTGTTCGCATCGCGATTTGGTCGACAGCGGACGGCCGCTCCAGAGCACCAGGTCGGCGTCCTTACCGACCTCGATCGAGCCGACGTGTTGTTCGATGCGGAGCTGTTTAGCGGGGTTGATCGTCACCATCTTGAGCGCCTCTTGCGGGTCGACGCCGCCGTAACGCACCGCCTTTGCCGCTTCGACGTTGAGGTGCCGGCCCAGCTCGTCGTCATCGCTGTTCATCGAAACGACGATCCCCTGTTGCGACATCAGCGCGGCGTTGTAGGGGATCGCGTCAAAGACCTCGACCTTGTAGGCCCACCAATCGGCGAAGGTCGAAGCCATCGCCTGGTGCTTGTTCATCCCTTCGGCGACCTTGTAACCTTCGAGGATGTGTTGCAGCGTCCCGACTTGGACGTTGAATTCGCCGAGCACTTCGAGCAGCGCGGCGATTTCGTCTTGGCGGTAGCTGTGGCAATGGACCCAGCGTTTCCCTTGGAGGACTTCGGCGAGCGCTTCCAATCGCAAGTCGCGTCTGGGCGGGAGTCCGCGATTTTGGCCCGATTTCCAAGCCCGCCATTCGGAATCGTATTGCCGCGCCGCGATGAAGCGGTCGCGAAGGAGTTGTTCGACCCCCATCCGCGATTGCGGGTAGCGCGGCTCGGAATCGTAACGCCATTGGTCTCGTTTGACGTTTTCGCCGAGGGCGAATTTGACGCCCGGGGGTGCCGCGGCGAACCGCAACCCTTCGGGGGCGCTGCCCCACCGGAGCTTGATCACTTGGTTCTGGCCGCCGATCGGGTTGGCTGAGCCGTGCAGGACGTTGGCGGTCGTCACGCCGCCGGCGAGTTGGCGATAGATCGTGATGTCGGTGTGGTCGATGAAATCGCCGATCCGTACGTCTGCGGTGACGTTACGCGACGCCTCGTTCACCCCGCCGTCGGTGGCGATGTGCGAATGGCAATCGATGATCCCGGGGGTCAGGTGCAGCCCCGTGGCATCGATCACTTGAGCGTCCGCCGGCAGTTCCAGATTCGCGCCGATCGCCGTGATCTTGCCGTCGACGACAAGGACATCGGCTTTCTCGAGGATCCCTTGGGCAGAGCAGGTCCAGACCGTCGCGCCGCGGAAACAGACCGCCTTGGGGGCGACGGGCAATGCTGTCACACCCGCGGCGCCGAACGGTCGGTTCGGGGTGCAGGCGACTTCGATGAAAAGGGGTAACGACGGGGTCTTTTCGGTCGATTTTTCTGCGGCAGGCTTGTCGGTCGAATCCTCGCCACTTTTCTTCGCCTCTTCGCCCTTCTCTTTGTCGTCGTCTTGGTCGGTGTCGTTTCGTTCCTTTGCGGCCGAACCCTTGTCGACGGCCTTTTGCTCATCGGTCGCGTTGGCGTCGGAGGCTGTTAGCGGGAGCTTGGTCAGCGTGACGCGGCCACGAGTCCCGTCACCCCATAGGATTTGGCCCGACCAAGGTTTGGCATCGGCAGGTTGATCGCTGCTAGCGGCCTCGATCAAAACCGATAACCGTGCAAAGCCAGCCGGCAGGCCTTCGTGAAGCGACTGCGCGTCAAAGGTGGCCGAGACACGGTCACGTTCGACGATGAGGTCTTCCAATTTCACGCCCGTCGACTTCGGTTCCGCATCGGCATCATCACTCTGCGGTTTGACATTTTTGTCGAGTGAGACATCCGTGTCTTGCTTGACCTTTTTGTCAGACTTTACTTTTTTGTTACGCTTCCCTTTGCGTTCCTTGCCGTCATCGGTGGCGGGATCTTTTGCTTGTTCGTCTTCACCGTTGTCGCTTTCGTTCACCTCCCTGTCATCTTCATCTTCATCTTCGTCCTTGTCTTCGTCCTTGTCTTCGTCCTTGTCTTCGTCCTTGTCTTCGTCCTTGTCTTCGTCCTTGTCTT
>JBEIRZ010000428.1:0-3754 GCA_040375695.1 Planctomycetaceae bacterium | reverse complement strand
TGTCGCCAAAAACCATTTAAGCCGGAGGCGTGACCAGAAGGTGTTCATGATGGCGGGTATCGCTCGGCAAGACGGAAAGAAAGAACGCTCGCACCTCGATAGTGAATCTTAACGCATTCCGAATTGTACAGCATCGCGCAGGTGGAATCTGTCAGCCACTCAAGGGCAAAGAATAAAAAGTTGAGACGAGGGTGAATCAGCCTTTCGGCGTCGCTTTTGCGTTTCGCCCGATCGCTGCGGCAGCCGCATTAGTCCACCACCTAGGTAGCTGTCCTGTTGCCAGCCACTTGGGTGGGCTTGAACCTGCAAAAATGACGACCTTAACCTGCAAAGGGGTCGAGGGTCGATTCGCGCGAAGGGCAGTCTTGAGCAAAAACAAGACCAGTACATGGCCGCGTGCGCGGATGCATGCCCGAATGCTCAATCGTCCTTTCGCGCCGAAAGGTGGCCGCTGCGATTGATCGCGATGTAGAGCCGCAGCATCAACATCACGCTGGCGACAACGCCCGCGAACCCCGGGATACTGATCTGGTGAAAACCGAAATAGGTCGATTCGGGAAAGAGCAACGGCGGGACGTTCATCGATAGCATCAAGGCCGAACCGAGAAACAACGCGCTGGCGATCAACCCCAGCACCAACCGATTGACCGTCGCCCCCAACCGATGATGCTCCATCTGGATGTTCAACTTCCCCTTCCGGGCCAGGTCCAGGAGCCCCAATAACTGGTCTGGCACCACCTGCATGAAGTACTCACTTTCGAGCAACATCCGACGCACCTGACGGATCCGCCGCCGTGGGCTGTGACGGCTGAGCGACGCCCGCCGCAAGTACTTCGCCATCACTTCGATCGCGTCGAAATCGGCCCGCAGCGTCGCGAGCGTCCCTTCCAGCGAGATCAACATCTTCATCAGCATCGCCGATTGCGTCGGCAACTTGATCCCGTGGCGATGCAGGACGTCTCCCAAGTCGTTCAATGCCCCCGTCAGGTTGAACCGACCCAAGTCCTGGTGGCCGTAAATCGAAATGAATTCCGAAACGTCGACCGAAAGGGCCGCCTCGTCGATCGTCGGCGGGGCGTTCCCGGCGCGGCGGATCAATTGCGTCAATCGGCTGCTGTCGCCGCTGCCGATCGCCAGCAACATCTCTTCGATCTGCTCACGAAGCCGCGTATCGATCCTCCCGACCATCCCGAAATCGAGGATCCCCAACCCGCCATCGGCCATCAACACCAAATTCCCCGGGTGCGGGTCGGCATGGAACAGCCCGTGATGAAACAACATTTCCATATAAACGGTCGTGATCAGCCGCGCCGCCTCACGTCGCTCGTCCGCTGTCAAATCGTCGAGCGTCGTTGTCCGCGATAAGTCCTGACCCTCAAGCCGCGTCATCACCAACACCCGCCGCGTGCAGAGCGTCTCGATCGGCTTGGGGATCCGGATGTTGGGAAAATTGGCGAGCATCGCGGCGAACGTATCGAGGTTCTGACGCTCACGTCCGAAATCGAGCTCACGCCGCATCGTCGGGCCGATCTGACGCACCAGCGATTGCGGCGAAAAGGCGGCCAACCCTTCGACCCCTTCCGCCAATTGGGCGAGCCCCTCCAGCACGTCGAGGTCGCACCGCATCGTCTCTTCGATCCCCGGCCGCTGGACCTTGACGACGACCTCCGTCTCGTCCGCCAGCCGCGCCCGGTGCACTTGGCCGATCGACGCCGCCGCCATCGGCGTGTCATCAAAATCGATGATCTCCGTCGCCAACCGATCCCCAAGCTCCGCCGCCAACGTCTGATGGATCCGCTTCGAATCGACCGCCGGCACGTCGCTATGCAACTTCTTCAGCTCTTCGGCGATCTGCGTCCCCACCAAGTCGGGCCGCGACGCCAAAACCTGCCCCAACTTCACAAACGTCGGCCCCAATTCCGTCAGCGCCATCCGTAACCTCGCCTCGCGAGAAAACGAAGTCAGCGGCTGGCCGTCGGCATCCTTCAGCCAATCTCGAAACGGCAAATGCGGGAAATGGCTCAGCCAGTCGGCCAAACCATAACGGCGCAGCACCGTCAATATTTCGCGCCACCGCCGCAAATTGCGGTACAACTGGGGGATCGATGTGATCTTCATCCCTTGTATCCTAACCCGAGCCGTTGATCCTGAAAGTGGCTCCCGTCAAACGGCTCCCCTTTCGCCACCCGGATCCCCAGCACACCGCCAACCCCTTTCGCCCCAACCGACACCGCACCGCCCCCCAACCCATGCCGACCCGACCCATCCCCACTAGCCGCTCAGCCGCCCGCGTAAATTTCAGCCCGCTGCTTACTCGCGTGGCTCTCGTTTCCGCCTGGCCCATCGCCATGTCTTTTTTGTCCGCGATGCCCTTCGTCACCGCCGCCTTGGCCCAGGACGCCACCCCGGCCAGGCTCGACCCCTGCCCCGATGGCGGCTTCAGTGTCGTCGTCATCCCCGACACCCAAGCCTACGTCGGCGGCCCCACCGAAGAATCGGCCCCAGCCTCCACAACCTCCACCCCGGTGACCAACCCGATCTTTCAAGCCCATGTCGATTGGGTCATCGCCAACCTCGATAGCCAAAAGATCGCTTTCGTTAGCCACGTCGGTGACATCGTCGACCTTAACATCCCCCAGCAATGGGACGTCGCCCGAAAGTGTATGGATCGCTTGCATGGCAAAGTCCCCTACGGCATCTCCGTCGGCAACCACGACATGACGACCGACGGCGATTCGTCGCTCTTTCAAAAGCATTTCCCCGCCAGCCGCTTCGAATCCTTCGATTGGTACGGCGGCCATTTCGAAGGGTCAGCCCTCGGCCCGCAGGTCTCCGGGAACAACGCGAACAGCTTCCAACTCTTTTCGGCCGGGGGCCTCGACTTCGTCTTCCTGCACCTCGAATGCAACGCACCCGATGACGTCGTCGCCTGGGCCAACGGTATCCTCGAAAGATACGACGACCGACTCGCCCTGATCACTTGCCACATGGGATGGGGGCCACGCGTCAAACCGACCCGCCCCGAAGGATTCGTCACCGACGAAAAAGGTCGCATGACCTGGTCCAAAATCCACGGCCCGCGCGCCAACACGCCGCAACAACTCTGGGACAAGTGCTATCGCCGCCACCCCAACCTGATCGCCGTCTTCTCCGGTGACCAAAGCCGAACCCAAGCCTACAAGGCGGTCTCGATCGGCGATCACGGCAACCCCGTCCACGAATTCATGCAGGACTACGGCGTCGGCTTCCTGCGGCTCTACCGCTTCACCCCCACCCCCCACAAACTCGCTCCCGACAAATTACACGTCCAGGCCATCACCCTGCACAACGGCACCGGCGAACTCTGCCGCGGCGTCCCACGCGTCCCCGACCCTGCCCAGCACCAATTCACCTTCGAACTCCCCATCCCCGCGCTGGCCAACTCCCGCTGACAATCCTTTGTTTAAAAACGTCCGTGACACACCTACCTCCCCTGCCACCATCCAGTTCCCACTCGGTCCAGCACATGTCGTTCTTCCTCACCCTGATCGTGGTCACGACCTTCGTCCTGGCCCTCTTCGCGCTCGTCCGCGCGGTGCTCTATCGCAGCGTCGGCCAAGACAACTTGCGACGCGTCGATCGCGTTGTCGCCAAAGCTACCGGACTGCCACTCCCTCACGAATCGGCCGCTCAAGCCAACGACAACCCCTACCAACTCTCCGACCACGTGCTCGAATTGGTGATCGACCCCAAACGCAAAATCGAAGCTTGCAAG
>JBEIRZ010000328.1:0-5165 GCA_040375695.1 Planctomycetaceae bacterium | reverse complement strand
GGCGATTCGTTATCGACCGTATCGATGACGACGTGCCGTTGCCATGGACCTTCCTTGCCGGCAGGGTTTTGGAACCACGACGCGTCCTTGCCGGGGAATCCGTAGATCAGGATGTCGTTCCAACCGTCGGCGTTGAAATCCTGCACGTAGGCGAAGAAGTTGTCCGAATAGCCGTGGGGATCGAACGGGGCGGGGGTGTAGTAGGCATTCCGCTTTTCGAAGCTCGGCCCTTCGAACCAGAACGGCCCGGCGACGAGGTCGGCCTTGCCGTCGCGATTCAGATCGCCGAACGACGCCCCTTCGGAAAAGAACCGCTCGCCCAAGACGATCTTTTTGAAGCTGATCGCCTCGCGATCTTCGGCCATCGCCACCGGCGCGACGATCAACGAGCAGGCCATGACCGCCAGCCGGCCCAGGCCGAGCCGACCGATCGAGATTCGGAAACGATTCCACAGGTTTTCTTCGCTCAACATTCGCACGCCTTGGGAAAGGGGATCGGAACCCCTTCAGTCTAGACGGGCGGCTCGCCGCGAAAAATAGGGAAGCGGCAATCTCGATGCCCGCCGCGGCTCGATGTGACCCGAGGGCATGTAAATCACCTCGTCACGGGCCAAACTCGCGAGCCGCCTGGTAGCCGCTTGGGACGACGACCAGACGGTCTTCAAAAAGAGCCCCGCTAACGCCCTACGCCTTGATCTTGGCCTGGAGCTTCTTCGTCTTCGCGACGACATCCTTCAGCCGTTGCAAGTCTTTGGGGAGATCGGAAAGGGCTTCCTGGACATCTTCAACGATCGCCTTGGCCTGTGGGTTGTCGGTGACGATCTGCTTGTGGAACCCAGAAAACTCGCGGATCAGCGTCTCTTGGACCTTCGTGATCCGGGTCGTCTCGGCAGCGCAGTTGGCGATCCTGATGTCGCCCTCCTTGTGAAGATCGGCCATCATCTTTTCGAGTTTGTCGGCCGGTACTTTACCTTCCTTAGCGTTCATGAAGGCGAAGTTCATGGTATCGAAACCTCCTTCTTTATCGAGCACCCCGGCGTTGCAACTGACAACGGCCTTTTGGACACGGTTGAGAAAACCTTCGAGGCTTTGCAACATTACCTGCTGGGTATCGACAGCCCCTTTGAGCGCATCGGCAGCCGTCTTGACCGCCGCCTTGGATTTGGCGACGAGTTCCTGTAGCTCCACAGTTTTGTCTTCCATGCCATGCTCGATCCCCATCGCCTTATCTCTCATCGAGTCGAAATCCCTTTGGACGAGGCCTATCAGGTATTGCTGAGATTTCGCCAATGCCGAGATCGACTGGTAGGTCTTGCCAACGCCGGCATAGCTCTTGGCGACACGGTCAGAGATGGTCGAGATCGTCTTGCAAGGTGCCGCCAAACTGGCCGCGAGCTTTTTCGCCCCCGCGGCGTCCGTGGGGGCCGCAACACAGACGAGTCGGACGATCTTCTCGCATTCCTGATAGGCGGTCTCGGCTTCGTGGGTCGCTTCTCGGGCCGCGTTGAACTCCTGCTGCATCCCGACATAGGTTGGCCCGATCCCCTGCAACAGGTTCTGTGCCTTGCTAAGCAATCTCCCGTCAGCCGTCTCCTTAAAGTTCGCCAAGATCAGTTCCATGCTGCGGGCCAACTCGTAGAGGGCAGCCTTGTAGTCAGAGCTTTTGTCACCGGCTGCCTCTTTGTACGCACCTTGCAGCAGCTTCCAGTAAGCCTCCTTCGTTTTGGTGTACTTGGCGACCGCCTTGTCGATCTCCTTGGGGTCCAGCTTCTGCAGGGCGGTGTCGAGCCCCTTGGCCGCATCCTCCATCCCGGACGACTTCCGAAAGACCCCGAGGAACGTCTCGCTCGGTTTCTTACCCGCCTTGGCCTCAAACGTCCGCTTGCAAAGTTTCCAATCGTCTAAAAAAGCCATGACCAAATCCTTTGATTGATGAACAGGGGTGGATGCCAATAATGTCTCGGATCACCGAGCCAACTCGCCCGGCCCATATCATCATGGCAAAAAACTCGAACAGACAGCAATTCGAATTGCTTTTTCAGGCAATTCGAGTTGCGGGCCTGAGCATAAGCGTTCGCCACCCAAAAAGGAATGATCAAGCCGACGGAATCGGGACGAGAACCCGCTGGCGTGACCGCCTGCGGGAATCAGTTAGGGCCCGCACCTAATCCCACCTGAAGCTCTTCGCCTCGGGTATCAAACCTTGCTCGCCTCGGGGATTTCGAACCCGGGGCGGTTGCGGTCCTTGATCAACCGGTTGGCCTCGGATGCCATTTCGCCGATGTGACGCTCCGTCGCCGCGTCGAAGGTCAACCACGGCCCGACGGTGTATTGGTTCCCGTCCTCGGGCACGCCGACGCCGTCGTGCATGATCGTGTGCAGCTTCTCGAAATGCTCCGCCGCTTCTTTGTTGTCGCCGAAGCGGCCCGCCTTCAAATTGAACGGCGCGGTCGTGCCGAGCCGGTACGAGTTGTTCATCAGGTGACCCAAGACACAGCCGTAATGGGCGTCCAGCGCGTTGCCGTTGGCGAGCTCCGGCTTCCCTTCGCGGCAAGCGGTGACGAACGCCCCCCAATTACCGCCTGGGGTCACTTTGCCCGGCTCGACCTTCACCTTTTCCCCTTCGGATTTCCCCTTGGGGTAGTACACGCCACGGACGATCCGGCCGCCGTCCTCGAAGTAGTACTCGTTCTCGACCTGCGACTCGTACCCCTTGTAATTGACGTTGCGGACGTTGAAGAAGACGTATTGGCCGTTGGGGTATTCGGCGACACCCATCATCGTGTTGGGGGTTTCGCCCTGGTCGTTCCATTGGAACCGCCCCCCAAGAGCCATCACGCGCGTCGGGTGGGTGACGTCCTTATCGAGCGCCCAGCGGGCGATATCGAGCTGGTGCGTCCCCTGATTGTTGAGGTCGCCGTTGCCGGTCTTCCAGAACCAGTGCCAGTTGTAATGAACGTAGTTGCCGTTGTATTGGTCGAGGTCGGCCGGCCCGCGCCACAGGTCCCAATCGAGGTATTCCGGCGCCGCCGAGTTGGCTTTGGTCCCGATCGAATTGCGGGGCTTGCAGCAGTACCCATACGAAACCTTCAGCTTGCCGAATTTGCCCGCCTGGATCGCCTCGTGCAGGCCGGCGATGTCGGCGTTGCTGCGGTTTTGCGTCCCGTGCTGGACGACGACGCCGTATTTCTTCTGCGCCTCGACCGCGACCCGCCCCTCTTCGATGTCGTGGCTCATCGGCTTTTCGACATAAACGTGCTTGCCGGCCTGGGCGCCCCAAATCGTCATCAGCGAATGCCAATGGTTCGGGGTCGCGACCGAGATCGCGTCGACGGTCTTGTCTTCGAGCACCTTGCGGATGTCGGCGACGCCGACGCAAGCTTTGCCCGCCGGCGAAGCTTGAACCTTGGCGAGCGACGCGGCGAGCGTCTTGGCATCGGGGTCACAGAGGTAGGCCAACTCGACGTTCTCCTGCGACTGATAACCGCCGATGTGCGATTGGCCCCGGCCGTTGACGCCGATAACGGCGACGCGGAGCCGATCGTTGGCCCCCTTCACTTGGCCCGAGGCCTTGGTCCCCATGATCAACACCCCGGCGCCGGCGGCCGTGGTGCCCTGGAGAAAACGACGGCGATTGATTGGAAGCGGACGAGAAGTCTTCATGGCTCGATTCCGGTAGGACAGGGTGGGGTGGGATCGCTGGGCGGGACAGGTGCCCGAGAGTGGATTAGCATAACCGATTCGGAAGCCGTAAACTGCGTTTTCTTCGGCCGTTAAAATAAGACCCCGGCGTTTTTGACCAGCGACACGAGCTCACCGCGTCGTTCCATCCCCGAGCGAGGGCCAACCCACGATGACACCCGACCGATCGAACGCCCCCATCCCGACGATGACGCAAACGATCCCCAGAACGTTCCGCGCGTTGCTGGCCTCGGCCTGCGTGATGTTGCTCTTCGCCTCGTCCGCGACCCAAGCCCGCGGCGGGCAGTACAACGCGGTCCTTAACATCGGCGACGCGGCCCCCCGCTGGGAAGGGCTCGACGGGACCGACGGCAACAAACATTCCTACAAGGAACTCGCCAACGCCAAGTGTGTCGTCGTTGCCTTCACTTGCAATTCGTGCCCCTACGCCAGGGACGTCGAAGACCGCGTCATCGCGTTGGCGAAAGAGTACGCCAGCCGCGGCGTACGGGTCGTCGCGATCAACGTGAACCTCGTCGCGGAAGACCTGTTGCCCGAGATGCAACGCCGCGCCCAAGAAAGGTCGTTCCCGTTCCCCTACCTCCATGACCCGACCCAGCAAATCGCGAAGGATTACGGCGCGATCAAGACGCCCGAGTTCTTCGTCCTCGACGGCAGCGGAAAGGTCGCCTACATGGGGGCGCTGGACGATAGCCCCGACGGCAAAGCGGTCGCCAGGCGGCATGTCGCAGAGGCCGTCGAAGCCGTCTTGGCGGGGAAGGCCCCGACGCTTCGAGAAACGGTCCCGATCGGTTGCCGCGTCCGCTATGCACGCGATGCCCGCGGGACCAAAGCCCCCACCCCCTGATAGCCGCAACCGGCGTCTCCCGACCGAGTCGCAGCCCGCATCCCAACACCCGACCCGAGCCACGATCGAGTTCCCCTTGAAGCTTTACGACACGCACGCCCATTTGACCGACGAAGCTTATCGAGAAGGGATGGACAACCGGTTGACCCAGTGGCGGCTCGCCGGGTTGGTGGCGATCAACGTCGTCGGCTTCGACGCCGCGACGAGCGGCCAGGCCTGCCGGTTGGCCGAAAGCTACCCCGACTTCCTCTTCGCGACGGTCGGCATCCAACCCAACAGCGCCGCCCAAGCCGCGGCCGATGACTGGTCAAGGATCGGGCGGCTAGCCCGGCACCCCAGCGTTCGAGCGATCGGCGAAACCGGGCTCGACCGCTATTGGAAAGACACCCCCTGGGACGTGCAGCAGGATTACTTCCAACGCCACATCGAGCTCGCTGCCGAGGAACGCTTGCCACTGGTGATCCACATGCGGGAGTGCGGCCAGGAGATCGTCGACCAGCTCCGGCCGCACGCCGCCAAGGGGCCGATCCGCGGCGTGATGCATTCCTACAGCGGCGATTGGGACGTCTGCCGCCAATGCCTCGACCTGGGGCTGATGATCAGTTTCGCCGGGATG
>JBEIRZ010000345.1:0-4799 GCA_040375695.1 Planctomycetaceae bacterium | reverse complement strand
GGTCGTCGCGAAGGACACCACGCACTTCGCTGCTGATGTGCATCACGTGGCTGTAACGTTCGACGACCATCACCTCGGGCAATTCGATCGATCGATATTTGGCGACACGTCCGACGTCGTTGCGGCCCAGGTCGACCAGCATCACATGTTCGGCCCGTTCCTTGGGGTCGGCGAGCAATTCTTTTTCGAGCTCCCGGTCCTGTTCTTCGGTTTTGCCGCGGCGGCGGGTCCCGGCGAGCGGCCGGACGGTGACGACGCGGTCCGCGACGCGGCACATGATCTCGGGCGAACAACCGACCAGCACCACATCGGGGGTGCGGAGGAAGAACATAAACGGGCTGGGGTTGATCACCCGCAGGCTGCGATAGACTTCGAGCGGGTCGAGGTCGATCCGCACCGAAAAGCGTTGGCTGGGGACGACCTGAAAAATGTCCCCCGCCTGGATGTACGAAACGCATTTGCGGATCGATTCGCAGAACGACTCGCGGGTGAAATTGCTTTCGATATCGATCGGCGTGTTCTCGGCGGTGACGTGCCCCGGCTCGGGGATTTCGGCCAGCGCGAAACGGGGGGGCTGGGAGAGTTTCGCCGCCATCTCGTCGAGCCTTCGATGGGCCGCCGCGAAGCTCGTTTCGGGATCGAAATCGCGACCTTCGGCGAGCGTCACCAGCGTGACCGTTTTGCTGACGTGGTCAAAAATGCACAGCGAATGGAAGAACGAAAAATCGAGGTCGGGGAGGTTTCGGTCATCCTGCGGCGGATGCTGGAGCTTCTCGATATACCGCACGACGTCGTAACCGGCATAGCCGATCGCGCCGCCGATGAACGGCGGTAGCGATTCGTTGGGGGCGACGGACGGTCGCATGTGCTGACGCAGGACCGCCAACGGGTCGTGGGTCGTCGTCTTTTCGGTCTCCCCTTTTTCGCCGACGATCGTCAATTCGTCGCGGATGGCGTAACAGCGTTTGATCGGCGAGGCAGCGACGAAGCTGTACCTGCCGACCTTTTCGCCCCCCACGACGCTTTCGAAGAGACAGACGGGGCCGCCGTCATCCAGCGCGGCCAACGCGGTGACCGGGGTCAACGAATCGCTGAGCAACCGGCGGTAAACCGGGATGAAATCGTAATCGCGGGCGAGCGACAAAAATTCGGCGTAGTGGGGCTGGGACATCGGTTCGGTACGGCCCATGAATTTCGGCTGCGGTCAATTCAGGTCCGATTCCCGTTTGCCGTGGCCGGTGAGGTGTTGGTGAAGGTAATTGGCCCGTTCGATGTTCCGGTCCGAGGAACCGAGGAGCCTGCCGCGGATTTTTTGCAGGTGGGCCGGTTGGGTTTGGATGAAGAGCTTGTTGAGGATGTTCACCTCGACGTCTTCGATCAGCCCCAGATTGACCCCCATGCGGACCTTGGAGAGGTAATGCATCGTCTCTTCGGTGCTGATCTTCTTCGCGGTGCAAAGGATCCCCAGCGCGCGACTGACGTCGTCGTGCAGGTCTTTTTCGCCCTGCTTCATCAAGAATTGACGCGCCTTCCGTTCGTAATCGATCAGCAGGGGGACGACCTCAGACACCTCTTGCAGCAAATCCCCTTCGGTCTTGCCGAGCGTGATCTGGTTGCTGATCTGGTAAAAATCGCCGGTGTATTGCGACCCTTCGCCATACAGCCCGCGGACGGTGACGCTGATCTTTTGAAGGCTGCGAAAGACCTTGTCGATCTGTTGGGTCAGCACGAGGGCAGGGAGGTGCATCATGACGCTGACGCGGAGCCCCGTCCCGACGTTGGTCGGGCAAGCGGTCAGGTAACCGTATTTGGGATGATAGGCGTAGGTGATCTGGCTTTCGATCAGGTCATCCAGCGCGGTGATCTGGTCCCATGCGGAGACGACGTCGAGGCCGCTGTGCATGACCTGGATCCGGAGGTGATCCTCCTCGTTGATCATGACGGAGAACTGTTCGCTGGGGTCGATCGCGACCGCCCGAGCCCCGTCGGCGTCGGCCAACTCGCGGCTGATGAGTTGGCGTTCGACGAGGAATTGGCGGTCGACCTCGCTGAGCGCGTCGACGTCGATGTAGCGGACCTTGGCCAGCGGCTGGAGTTTATCGAGCCGTGCCCGGATCTCGCGTTCGATGCTCAGCCGATCCTCATCGGAACAGCGTCGGATGAAGGGGAAATCGGCGAGGTTGCGGGCCAATCGGATCCGGCTGCTGATCACGATATCCGATTCGGGGCCCGAACCGCGCAGCCATTCGCCGCATCGCCCGGCAAACTCGTCAAAGGATTGGTCTCGCAACACGCTTGGTGAACTCCCTGGTCCCGTATCCTTTAGCTTTTTCCGGCATCTTCGAGCTGACGGATCTGGTCCCGAAGGGTGGAGGCCTGTTCGTAATCCTCCCGTTCGATCGCCTCTTCCATTTCGCGGCGGAGCCGGATGATCGTCGCTTGGGCCTCGGCGGCGACGGCTGCCCGTTTGGGGTGTTTGCCGGTGTGGGACGACGCGTCGTGGATGTTCAGCAGCAGCGGTTCGAGCTCTTTTTCGAAGTGGGTGTAATCGTAGGGGCAACCCAATCGGCCGCTGTTACGGAACTCGAAAAAACTGATCCCGCAGACGGGACATTCCTTGATCTCGGCCTCGGCGGGGTTTTTGCCGCCTAATTTGAGTTGTTTCGACAATTGGCCGGCGATCGTGGCGACCGGGCCAGACGAATCTTTGTTCAGAAAAGCCCGGGCGTGCTCCTCACACAGGTGCATCTCCTGAGGACCGCCTGCACCGATTAGTTCGGTGATGTGGAAGGTCGCGGGCTTTTCGCAGTGTTGGCACTTCATGAAAGATCGAAAAAACCGCGGGTAGGGGCGGCTCGCGACCTAGACTGTTGCATCTCGTCGCGGCTCATCACGGATTCTATCGGTGCCGGCGGGGCTGTCAACGAATCGACCGGACGCGTTTCGCATCGACACCCCTGCAGATCGCACCACGGCATCTGGCCGAGTCGGGTCCCGGCGCGGTATCACTGTTCCGCCGTACCCCTGCTGGGTCAGTGTTTGGCCACAGCGTAGCGTCCCGCTCTGGCCCGCCCTGAAACCGGAGCGGCCAACGGCACGAGGACGAAAACAACCCGCGATTTACGATAGAGTTGGCGATCGGATCGATGCGTAAGACCAAAGTGGCAATTGTGGGCCTGGGGACTGTCGGCGGTGGCGTCGCAAGATTGCTGCTGGATCATGGCGACCGGACCGCGCGGCACGCCGGACGAACCCTCTGGCTGGAAAAGGCCGTTGTCCGCGACTTGGCCAAAGACCGCGGCGTGGAACTCCCGGCCGGGATCCTGACCGATGATGTCGAAGAGGTCTACCGCGACCCCGAAATCGAGGTCGTCGCCCACCTCGTCGGCGGCCTCGAACCGGCCCGCACGATCATGATCCGGCTCCTGGAATCGGGGAAAGACGTCGTCACGGCGAACAAGGCGGTCCTCGCCGAACATGGCCCCGAGCTCTTCACCTTGGCCCGCAAACTCGGCCGCACGATCGCTTTCGAAGCGGCCGTCGCCGGCGGGATCCCGATCATCACGAACATTTCCCAGTGCCTTTCGGCCAACGCCATCGAATCGCTCGAAGGGATCCTGAACGGCACCAGCAATTACATCCTGACCCAAATGGACCGCTTCGGCACCCCCTACGCCGACGCAGTCGCCCAAGCCCAGCGGCTGGGTTATGCCGAAGCCGACCCGACGATGGATGTGGATGGGAGTGACGCGGCGCAAAAGCTGGCGATCCTCGCCCACCTCGCCTTCGGTGCACGGGTCAATTGGCGCGAAATCCCCCGCGTCGGCATCGATTCGCTCGATGTCCAAGACCTCAAATACGCCAGCCAACTCGGCTACGCGATCAAACTCCTCGCCGAAGCGAACCTCGTCGAGGGTAAACTCGATCTCTGCGTCGCCCCGACGCTGATCAAACGCCGCACACCGATGGCCGAAGTCGACGGCGCCTTCAACGCCGTCCGCGTCGTGGGGGACGCCGTCGGCCCCGTCTTCTACCACGGGCAAGGGGCTGGCCAAATGCCGACCGCATCCGCCGTTGTGGCCGATCTGATCGACACCGCCGTCGGCCGTACCCGGTTGACCTTCGAAACGCTCGAACCGTTCTCGACGACCGCCCCGCCTCGCGTGTCGCTCCGCAGCGCCGACGAAATGCCCGGCCGACATTACTTCCGCTTGTGGGCCAAAGACCACCCCGGGACGCTCGCCGCCATCACGGGGGTCTTCGGCCAACACCGATTGTCGATCTCTTCCGTGATCCAGCACGAACGGGCCGAATCCGAATCAGCCCAAGACAAAGACCTGGTGCCGCTAATGATCATGAGCCACGAAGGGGCCGAAGGCTCGGCTCGGGCAGTCGCCGAAGCGATCGAATCGCTCGGTGTCGTCCGCGGCCACGTGACTCGCCTGCGGGTCAAGGCGGCGAAGTAGCCGTCGCGAACACGACAACCAAAGGATTGGTTCGATCGCGTCTCATGCCGATCGTTTCATCCGCCGTCGAGCTGCCCACTCAACTCTGGTCATCGGCCGGAATACGCAATTCGTCTCGGCCTTCCACGCGGGTGTCGGCTTGAGGGAGTTCGCCCTGGGCAACACGCGGGTCGAACCCTGCGGTTTCCACCACCCCGTCGGTCGATGGGGAATCAGCCGGCGATTCCTGGTCGACCCCCTGCTTCCCTTGGCCCCCACGCCACGTCGGTCGTTTGCGGCGTGCCTTGGGGTGGTGGGGATTGATCAGGTGTGGGGCGTCGCGAGCGATCAGCT
>JBEIRZ010000177.1:0-9056 GCA_040375695.1 Planctomycetaceae bacterium | reverse complement strand
GTGTTGCCGTCGAACGAGAAGGCGATCTTGAGGTCTCGACCGAAGGGTTTCCGTCCGGCCAAAAGGTGTGACGAGGCGCGACCTTGAACGAAATCCTCGATCGCCGAGACGGCCTGCGTTGACGAATCGGCGAGCACGGCCAAGCGGCAATCGTGATGGTCGCGCCTAGCGGCTGCGGTGTAGCTGAAGTCGGCCCACGGCGTCGTCCCGTCGCGAAGCGCATCGGCGAACCGTCGGGCTTGAGCCAGCAGCGCCTTTTCGGTGCGGGCGGAAAGGGTCAGGACCCCTGACCGAACAACCGGGGTCGCACCCTCTTCCGCCTCTGGGGTCGGCTTGGCCGATGAGGCCGCTTCCAGCACCGCGTGCGCGTTGCTGCCGCCGAAGCCGAAGGCGCTGACCCCTGCGATCCGCCGCTGAACCGCGGACGGCCAGGGTCCTAGCGATTGTTGGACCTTCAGCCGCAGGTCGCTGAACGGGATGTCGGGGTTGGGCGTCTGGAAATGGATCGTCGCCGGGAGCTCGCCGTGTCGCAGCGCGAGAGCCACCTTCATCAGGCTCGCGACCCCCGAGGCCGCTTCGAGGTGTCCGATGTTTGTCTTGACCGAACCGATCAGGCACGTTTGCCCTTCGGCTCGCGGCTTGCCCACGACCGCCCCCAGCGCTTGGGCTTCGATCGCATCACCCAGCCTCGTGCCGGTCCCTTGCGTCTCGATGTATTGCACGTCGGTCGGCGCGATTTTCGCCGAGGCGTAGGCTTGGCGGAGGACCTTTTCTTGCGCCTGTCGGCTCGGGGCGGTGATCCCGTTGCTGAAACCGTTCTGATTGACCGCCGTCGAACGGATCACGGCGTAGATCGGGTCGTGGTCACGTGTCGCGGCCGAGAGCGGTTTGAGCACCAGCAGCCCGGCCCCTTCGCCGCGGACATAGCCGGTCGCCGCGGCGTCGAAGGCGTGGATCTTGCCGTCGGAGGCGGAGAAGCCCGCCTTGGTCAAATTCACCGTCGCGAGCGGCGAGAGGATCAGGTTGACGCCACCCGCCAGCGCCAGATCGGCCTCGCCCCCGCGCAACGCTTGCATCGCCAGGTGCAACGCGACAAGCGACGACGAACAGGCGGTGTCGAGCGCCACGCTGGGTCCGTGAAAATCGAAGGCGAACGACAATCGGTTGGCCGCGATGCAGTGCGCGGTGCCGGTGCCGACGTAGGCGTCGGTCAGCTCCATGTCGCTCGACAGCATGATCCCGTACTCGCTGTGCGAGATCCCGATGAAGACACCGGTCTTGGAGCCACGCAGCGATGAGGGGGGCAGGCCGCCGTCTTCGAGCGCTTCCCACGCTAGTTCCATCAGCAGGCGATGCTGGGGGTCGATCCGCGTCGCTTCGCGATCGGAGATGCCGAAGAAGTGGTTGTCGAAATCCTCGACGCCTTCGATGAATCCGCCCCAACGGGTATTCATCTTCCCTGGCTTTTGCGGGTCAGGGTCATAGAACGCGTCGACGTCCCAACGTTCTTTGGGGACTTCGCGGACCGCATGGATCCCCTCGCGGAGCAACCTCCAGAACGATTCAGGGTCGCTCGCGCCGCCCGGGAAGCGGCACGCCATACCGACGATCGCGATCGGTTCGGTCTGTCTCCGTTGGATCGCATCCAGCCGGTCCTGTGTCTCCTTCAACGCGAACATGGCGCGTTGGAGGGGCGTCATTTTTTCGAGACGCTGATCCAATGTGTTCATCGATGCGGTGCTAATAACGGTACTCGGGTCGGCGACCGGCGGCTCAGGGGCGAGGCTCGAGCGTCGAAGCTGTGGGCAACTCGGTTCCGACGGCGTCGGATGTTCCCTCTTCGCCAACGCCCAACATGTCGAGTTGCTGTTTGACGAGTCTGTCGATCTCGTCGTCGGACATCGATTCGACCGAATCGATCGCCTCTTCACGGGTTGTCGACCCTTCGGCGGTATCGGCCGATTCGGCTTCGGGGAGAGACGCGGCATCGCCGGACTCCATCTGCAGGAGGTCTTTGACGATGTATCCGGCAAGGCTTTCGAGCGTTGGGTAATCGAACAGGATCGTCGGGTTGAAGTGACGTCCGATCGCCCGGGCGACCCGGTTGCAAAACTCGACACCGGTCAATGAGTCGAAGCCGAGTTCGTTCAGCGGGCGTCGTGCGTCGGGGATCTCGCCGTCCGACATCGCCAACACCTGGGCGGCCTGTTGGCGGAGGAAGTTCGTCGCGACTTCGAGCCGTTCGCCGGGGGTGACTTCGCCCAACCGTTCCAAGAGCACCGGGGGGCCGCTCGCTTGGCCGCCACCCGCGGCCCGTGCCGCGTGCGCCAAGTCGCTTAGCCAAGCCGGCTCGGCGCCAACCGGGATCCGTTCGAAGAACTTGCCCCAATTGACCGGAAGCACGCCGACCTGCGCCGCGTCGTCAGAGAGCAGCTCTTCCATCGTCCGCAGGCCACGCTCCAAATCGATCCAGCCGATCCCGGCTTCTGACCAACGGCTCCCTTGCGAATCTTTCAACTTCGCGGCCATGCCGACTTCGGCCCATGACCCCCAGTTGATGCTGATCGCGGGGAGACGTTGTCCCTTGCGGTGGTGGGCCAAGGCATCGAGGAACGCGTTCGCGGCGGCGTAATTCCCCTGACCCGGCGAACCCAACAGCGAGGCGGCTGACGAGAAGAGGACGAAATGATCCAACCGCAGTCCGGTCGTCAGCGTGTGGAGGTGCCATGCCCCCATCACCTTGGCCCCCATCACCCGATCGAACCGTTCACGGTTCTGGTCGCGCAGCACGCCGTCATCCAGGACGCCGGCAAGGTGGAAGACGCCACGCAGCGGCGGCATCGTCGCGGCGATCTCGCCGAGCAGGCTTTCGACCTCGCCCCGCTGCGAAATGTCGCCACGGTGAACCAGCACCTTGACCCCCGCCTGTTCCAAATCCCGGATCGTTGCTGTCGCCGTCTCGTTGGGGGCCGATCTACCCACCAAAGCGACGTGTCGGGCCCCATGTTCCGCCAACCAGCGGGCCAGACGCAGACCCAAGCCGCCCAAGCCACCCGTCACCAAATAGCTGCCATCTTCGGGAAACCACAGCGACTCGGAGTCGCTGGGGATCGGCTCGGACTCGATCACGATCTTGCCGATGTGCTCGGCGCGGGCCATGTGCCGGAACGCATCGACGATCTTGCGCAACGGGTAACTTCGCAGCGGCAACGGGACGAGCGTCCCCTGTTCGAAGAGCGGCATCACCTCGTCAAGCAAACCGCGAACCGTCTGCGGCTCGTCGGCCATCATCTGATCGAGCGCGATGGCGTGGAATTCCGATCCCGGTCGGAACGCGTCGACCCGTGCCTGGTCCCACAGGTCGGTCTTACCCAATTCCAAGAAACGTCCGCCGGCTCGAAGGACCGAAAGGCTGGTGCCGATCGTCTCGCCGGTGAGGGAGTTGAGGACCAAATCGATCCCCTCGCCGCCGGTCGCTTCGTTGATCTGGTCGGCGAATTCGAGCGATCGCGAATCCATGACGTGCCGGATCCCGAGCGACCTGAGGTATTCCCGCTTCCGCTCGCTGCCGGCTGTCGCGAAGACCTCCGCGCCGACCCACTTGGCTAACTGGATCGCGGCCAATCCGACACCGCCCGACGCGGCGTGGATCAAGACCCGTTCCCCGGCTCGCATCCGACCCAATCGGCAAAGCGCATGGTAGGCCGAGAGGAAACAGATCGGGATCGTCGCCCCTTGATCGGCGGTCATTCCTGCGGGGAGTGGCGCGACGAATTCGGCGAGCGTCCCGACATAACTTGCAAAGCTGGCCGGTGCGAGCGCGATGACTTCGTCGCCGGGGCGAACATGCGTTACCCCTTCCCCGACCGCGACGACTTCGCCGGCGCATTCGCCGCCCAGCGGACCTGGGTCGCCCGGATAAAGGTCGAGCACGTTCAGCACGTCGCGGAAATTCAGTCCCGTCGCACGAACCTTGATCTCGACCTCGCCCGGTCCCAAGACCGGCTTGGCCACGGGACGGAGTTCGACGTTGTCGAGCTGGCCTCGCGATGTGATCTCGAGCCGATGCGGTTCGCCGCGCGGGATAACAAGTTCGCCCGCCTCCGACTTGCCCGCCGGTCGCAACCTCGCGACCCAGCGATGCGATCCTCGGAAAGCGACCTGGTCTTCACGGTCGGCGAACAACAACGACTCGGTCAACTGGTCCGCCTCATCGGCCGGACGCGATGGGTCCAGGTCGATCCGTGTGCAATTCAGTTCCGGATGCTCGGCAGCGATGACGCGGGCCAATCCCCAGACCGGCGACTGGGCTAGCGCCAACCCAGAGGCCCTCTCGTCGCCGACGCCCTGGGCGCCACGCGTCACGAGCCACAGCCTTGGCGGTTGCGAAGATCCCTGTTCCGAAATCGCTTGAACGACATCCAGCACGCCCCCCCAGCCGCGCTGGCGGGCGCCATCGAAGTCGGGTGTTTCGCCGTGCTCGCCTCGGTCGAGGTCTGACCCCGCGAGGTAGACGATCCCCCGCGTCGTCGCCGCGGGATCGCTGAGGAAAGCGGCGATCGCGCCGCGGCGCTGCTGCGCGTCGTCAGCCGAGACCACCTGGCAAACTTCGCCCTTGAGTTCCATCCGCCGGGCACAATCGGCGCCCAGCCCTGCGGCCGAATCGATCAATAACCAATGGCCGCTGGCGGCGACAGAGGATGGTTGTTCGAGCGGCCGTTTTTGCCAAGCCAGCTCATAGGTCCACTGGTCGGACGGTCCCGCGACCAGTCTCGCCATCCAATCGCGTGGCACCCGGCGGAGCCTCAGGTTTTCGACCTTGGCCAAGACCCGCCCGTTCGCGTCGAGCACCGCCACGTCGCCGGTCGCGATGTCACGTTCGTTCGAGGTCAACGTCGCCCGCAACCAAGCGGCCCCTTCGACCTTGTCGAATAGCCTCACGCGATCGACCTTCATCGGGACGTAAGCGTCGATCCCCGAACCGGCCCCGGGAAGGATCGCGCCGACCAGTTGAAAGGCGCAGTCCAACAGCCCCGGGTGGATCTGATAATCGGCGGCATGATCGCTATCGCGAAAGGCTCTCAATTCCGAGATCGCTTCGTTCCCGTCAACCCAGTGGCGGTCAGAGAATCGGAACGACGGTCCGTATTGGAGTCCCGACTTGAGAGTCGCTTCGATGTGCCATGCCTCGTCAAACGCATCGCCGGTGAATCGGGCCCGGTCGGTCGCCAAGTCGAGCGTTGGAGGTGCCGGCTCGGTGGTGGCTTTGAGTTTGCCCGTGGCGTGGATGGTGAAGGTCGGTTCGTCGGACCCCTCTTCGTCCTGCCAGCTCACCACGCGGAAGCTCGCCCCTTGTTGGCCTTCTGGGGTGACGATCGTTTGGACGTTCTTCGCCTGCTTGTCGAGCAACAGCGGTTGGACCAGCGTGAGGTCGAGGACATCCCAGGCCTTGCCGAATGCGGCGACCGATGCGGCGGCTGCTATTTCGATGAATGCGGCGCCGGGCATGATCACGACCCCTTGGATCTTGTGATCGGCGAGGATCGGCGGACGATTGGCACTCAGTTGCGATTCGAAGACGCGGTCGTTCACCGCGGCCGGGAGGCGTCGCCCGAGCAGCGGATGCAGCGACTTGCCACGCGGTCCCGAAACGGTCGTGACCGCCAAGTCCAACTCGGCCGACTTCGCCCAGTAACGCTTCCGCTGGAACGGATAATGGGGCAATTCGACTCGGCGACGCGTGTAATCGCGATCAAAGCCCGACCAATCGATCGGCGCACCGGCGACGTAGAGCTCGGCGGCACTTTCGAGCATCGCTTGCCAATCGTCGCGGCCTGGCCGAAGGCTCGACAACCAGCGAAGCGAATCACCGGTCAAGCACCGCTGCCCCATCCCGATCAACGTCGGGCTGGGGCCGATCTCCAAGAAGACGTCGCAACCTAAGTCGGCAAGTGTTTGCATCCCGGAGGCGAACTGCACCGGGCAGCGGGCATGACGCACCCAGTAATCGGGGGCCGCGAAGGTCGCCTCGTCCGCTTCCTTGCCGGTCAGGTTCGAAATCACCTTGTACCGTGGCGCGTGGACCGGGATGGTGCTGGCGAACTCGCCCAAGGGGCCGAGGATCGGGTCGAGCAGATGCGAATGGAAGGCGTGCGACGTCGCCAACTGTTTCGACTTGATCCCTTCGGCCTCCAGCGAAGCGAGCGCCTTGCGGACCGCCGACTCAGCACCCGAGATGACGACGCTTTGCGGTCCGTTCAGCGCCGCCACGGCGACGTCAGGGGCTGACTTGGCGAGGAATTCGGTAACGCGATCGGGCGTCGCGAAGACGGCGGCCATGATCCCGCCGGCGGGCAGCGATTGCATCAGCCGCGCCCGCTCCGCGATCAATCGCAGGCCATCTTCCAGTTCCAACATGCCGGCGAAACAGGCGGCCGCGAACTCGCCGACGCTGTGGCCCATCACCGCATACGGTTCGACGCCCCATCCCCGCCAGAGTTCGGCGAGGGCGTATTCGATCGCGAAGAGGACCGGTTGGGTGTAACCGGTTTGGTCGAGCAGGTTCCCTGCGGAAGGGTCGAGCAAGCTCCGCAGCGGCCGGTCCAAAACCTGGTCGAGGCAAGCGGCGCATCGGTCGAGCGCCGCTCGAAATGTCGGCTCCGTCCGGTCGAGCTCCCGCGCCATCCCGGCGTACTGTGAACCTTGTCCGGTGAAGAGGAAGGCGATCTTCGGCTCGTGCAGGTGATCCGTCACCCCGCGACGGACACCGGCCGGAAGGACGTCGTTCGATAGCGAACGCAACTTGTCGCGCAGCCCGGTCGTCGAATCGGCCACGATCGCCGCGCGATGCGTGAAATGCGTCCGGCCGGTGTTGGCGGTGAAGGCGAGATCGGCCAGCTTCGCGTCGGTGGTTTGGTCGAGGAAATCGGCTGACCTCAACGCCAACTGGTCGAGCGCCTCGGCCGAGCGTGCCGAAAGGGTGAAGAGGTGACGTGGCCGCTCGATCGGCGCGACCGCCAGATCTTGCTGCTTGGTCGCGGCCGGGGCCTCTTCCAGGATCACGTGTCCGTTGGTCCCGCCGAAACCGAAGGAACTGACACCTGCCCTCCGCGGTGCCCCTTCGCTTCGCCAGGGCTGGACCTCGGTCGGGATCCGGATCGGAGAATTGTCGATCGCCAACAGCGGGTTGACCGTCTTCAGGTGGAGATGCGGCGAGATCTCCTTGTGCCGGAGCATCAACAGCACCTTGATCAGCCCCGCGATCCCTGCGGCGCTCTCGAGGTGGCCGATGTTCGTCTTCACCGAGCCCAGCATCAATGGCGAGTCGGCCGGGCGACCGGCGCAAAGGACCGACATCAATGCCTCGATCTCGATCGGATCCCCCAGGCGTGTCCCTGTCCCGTGGGCTTCGATGTATTGGATGTCCTGCGGCGTCAGGCCGGCGTCCTGCAGCGCGGCCCGCAAGACCGCTTCTTGTGCCGGGCCGTTGGGGGCTGATAAGCCGTTGCTGCGACCGTCATGGTTCACCGCCGTCCCGCGGATGACCCCCAAGATTCGGTCCCCGCTGGCGATCGCGTCACGCAGCCGCTTGAGCGCCACCATCCCACATCCCTCGCCACGGACGTAACCGTCGGCCGAAGCGTCGAACGCCTTGCAACGCCCGTCTGGCGACATCATGTGGGCTTTGCTCAGCGCGATCGTCATCGCGGGGCCGATCATCATGTTGACCCCACCGGCTAGGGCGAGGTCGGATTCGCCGCTGCGAAGGCTTCGACATGCCAAATGGATCGTCACCAAAGACGAAGAACAGGCGGTGTCCAACGCGATGCTCGGCCCACGCAAATTCAGCACGTACGAAATGCGGTTCGCCAAGACAGAGTGGCTGCTCCCCGTCCCCGAGAAAACGTCCATGTCGGTCAGGTCGCGGGCCTGCAGCAGCGCATAGTCATTACCGATCACGCCGACGTAAACGCCCGTCTTCGATTCCGCCAATGAAGCCGGTTGGATCCCCGCGTCTTCGAGCGTCTCCCAAGCGATTTCGAGCAACAGCCGGTGCTGGGGGTCGACACGCACCGCTTCACGCGGCGAGATGCCGAAAAAGTCGGCGTCAAAATCATCGATCCGGTCGATAAACCCGCCCCACTTCGTCACCATCTTCGCCGGGGCCGACACGTCGGGGTCATAGTATTCGTCGAGCCCCCATCGGTCGGAGGGGACCTCCCGGATCGCATTCACCCCGCCCCGCAACAGCGACCAATATTCCTGCGGGTTGTGGGCACCCGGGAATCGGCAGGCCATCCCCACGATCGCGATCGGCTCGCTCCTCGCCCGCTCGTAAGCGGCAAGCTTCGCCTGGGCCTGTTTCAGCAGGTAAACCGCGTTCTGCAGCGGAGTCAAATTCTCCAATGAACCGTCGTTAGCCATCAACCGAAATCCTTTGAGCTCTGTATCGATATGCCTGTTGCAGTTCTCTTGCAGCGAACCTTGCCCGCACGCTGACAGACTTCGAAACGCCCCCCGACCGAAACCTTCCCCTCGTTCCGACGGACAATCGCCCGGCCGAAACCGCTCATCGATCGCTGTGACGAATGGCCAAAAGCCTCCAATCACCGAGACGCCCACTAAATAGATAGATTAGTCAATATGGGCAAGTTGGCAACGAAATGACGCTCTAGGCAAGTCAAGACGCCGGCTATGTGCCGCTACTATCCGGACAAACCTCATTTCCCGGAGGGAGGTTCCGTCAAATCGGCCATTTGGGTCTGGAGGAACTCGGCGAGCTCCGCTTCGCTGAGCCCTTGGACTTCCAGCAGCGTCTTCGCCGGATCGAAATCCCCCCCGTCTGTAGCGATCGCAGGGGTGATCCTCCCTGCGAAGGAGGGCCCCTCCCCATCAACCGCGTCCCCATGAACCCCGTCCCCATCAACCGCGTCCCCATCGACCGGTTTGGTGAGGAACATGGCAAGGGAGGAGATGTTAGGGTAATTGTAGATCGCGGTCGGCGAAAGGTTCCGGCCGAGCCATTGCTGGAGGTCCGCCGTGACCTCGATCGCGTC